>CAYGSZ010000086.1:0-10292 GCA_964352705.1 uncultured Rhodobacterales bacterium | reverse complement strand
CGTGACCATCAACACGAACGCGGTGGTCCTTAATGTCTCTGATTGTACAGCCCTTTTCATCCCCCATGATGTGGAAGGGATAACGTGTGTGAGGTGTAAGAAGCTGCAGCGGGTAAGCAGCCAGATGCGGGTCTCTGTCGTGACTCTCATAAGTCGGCATGTATTTGTTGAGTGGTGGACGACCAGAATCGTCGATGTTGTTCAGCGTGGTGGCAACAAACTCGAACTTACCGGACGGGGTTTGCAACCCTTCTCCAAAATTACCAGTGTAGTCAGCCGGTAATGGGTAGGGCTCCGGTGTATCCTTCTTCCGTCCTTCATAGAACCAGCGGTTTCCTGTTGGTGCTCGCGCGCCTACGGAAACTGGAGGTACGACGTAGTACCCCTTCTTGAGAAAATGCTTCCACGTAATGTGCTTGGACATATCCGAGGAATCAAACGCACGTTTGCACCAATCAAGTTCCGTATTTCCACCTTCCGAGTACATCGCCCCCATGTCGAGGCGCTTCATTATTTCCAGGAAGATGTCGTGATCCGATTTCGATTCACCCCTTGGCTCAATGCATTTGTGCTGCATTGATATGACGCGGTGATTGTTCATGGAATACATATGATGCACATAACCGGCACCCACATTGTACCATTCCCCGATATCATCGTGTTCAAACACAGTGCAGGCAGGTAATATGATATCGGCATACTTCGTCTCACCTTCCCACCAGATTGATTGATTGACGACAAAGGGTAGTTTCTCAGACTGATACATCTTCACGTATCTATTGGAGTCCATCTGAGTCCCCAAGGATGAACTGCCGTATTTGTACATCATCTCAATTTTGGCATGTCCCGGCGCCGGGTAGCCAACTTTCATAAACTGACCTTGAACCGTGGACACATCGGTCAAGTGGCCAAAGGCCTTGCCTTCAAGAATAGCCTCGGGAATAAATTTGCGCGGAATTGCCTGTCGCACCGTACTCATTGTGACAATATGCGGCATGCGTTGATAATTGTTCGCCGCGTTTGCACTCTGTGTGAGTTCGCCGGACATCCCACCTTCCGCATAGCCGGGGAAATAGAACGAGAAGTCCAACGGCGCACCGAATTGCAAGTTTCCAAAATTAACCCCGGGACGGCCATATCCCTGCATCGCCCCGAGGATAGCCATCATCCGCGCCCATTGCGCGCCCATTGGGCCTCGTCCAGCACCACCAAGACCGCAGCCCCAGCTTCCGGCACCGAGATAGGTTTTCTTCCGGCTCCACTCTCTTGCCAGCGCCCTCACCTCACGCGCGGGAATTCCGGTTTCAGCTTCTTGCCACTCCGGTGACTTGGGTGTGTTATCCGAAACGCCGAGAATATAGTCTTTCCATTCTTCAAAGCCTTGGGTTCTCTTTTCAACGAACTGTTTATCGTAGGTCTCTTCTGTGATCCAAACGTGGCACAGCGCTTGCGCGAATGCGGCATCTGTGCCCGGTTTAGGTGCAAACCACTTTCCCCCCATAAGGGCAGCTGTATGGTTCAGATATGGGTCAATGTGTACCATCTTGATGCCGAGTTCTTTGGCCCAAGCCCGTCGGATGGTCCCTTCGTATCCATAGGTTTTGTCCGGGTCACTCGACCAGAACACCATCATCTCTGTTTCTTTCAGACAATCTTCAACCGTGCCGTAAAATTCTGGCGTACCAAGGCGCATGCTGTTGCCCCAATGGTGCATTGCGCCCCAGAACCATCCCTCCCAGCTATCAGGACTGCCCATCATTTTGGTGCAACCGAGGAGATTGGTGAAACGGCCGAAGGCACTGAGGTAATGCCCAAAATTTCCCCATTGATGGTGAGACCCTGAATTGGCGAAGATCGCACCGCGCCCCTTAGCCTTAGAGCGCTTTATTTCTTTAACAACGATATCAAGCGCTTCATCCCAGCTAATGGGGACGAACTCAGACTTCCCACGATTTTGAATATTGCGTTCACCATCAACGTCAAAATCAACACGCTTCATGGGCGATAAAATGCGGTCTTCTGAGTAGACCATGGATTTAAGCGCCAGACCGTGCGCGGCCAGCGTTGTTTTACGTGGTGGAGTAAATGTTTTGCCGCGTGCTTCTATGGTCCAGGATTCAGCATCATCATCGTCAAACTCCATAGGCGTAATTCTTATAATTTTACCGTCTTTGACGTAGACGAAAATCGGACCACCGTTGGTGCCGTTGGTATAACGCATGACACCGTCGCCCATGTCGGTGCCAGCCTTCCAACCGACTGTGGTCATGTAAGTCAGGGTTGACGCAAACCACACGACAAGTGCGTCTTGCCCTTCCATGCCAACCTTAAAATTTTTCGCGGCATCAATGCGCGTTAACTGATCAAATGGGGGGGTTAAAAACTCTGCCGCAATCGCCGCATTCTGAAAAAATATGGCAACATCGGGATTTTTGTGGATGCCGTTTTCAGACTTAATCTTACCGTCTTCAAACTGGATCCAACGGCCTGCCGAGTTATCCTGCAATTTGAACTGCGCGATGATATTCTTTTCTTTTACGCGAGCTGCGAATTTTGGGTAAACGCGAGTGGCTATTCTTAACGCCTGTACCAAGCCCCAAAGTATCACCGAAAATTTCATTTATTCCTCCTGGTACAAGCGTCTGGGTTATATGAGTTCTTACTCAAACGCTCGCTATTCTAATTCAAGCCGCAGCCTAAACGTGCTCTTAGCGCTTCCACAATAGCCGTTCCGACATATTAACTCAAAGAGCGCTACAGTGTCGGTAAAAATGGATCATATAGGTTCGGTTTTGAAGGATGTTTGCGAAATATCAATGGCAAGGCCTAAATAGCTTATCTGCCATAGTGGCAATGCAAATGATCGCGCTGAACGGCCTCTATGCTATAAGGGTATTCGCAATCTCAGACATGGAGCACCACAATGCGCATAGACATTGTTTTTGATTCGGTTTGTCCCTGGTGTTATGTGGGTAAGCGCCGGTTTGACCGGGCATTGGCGCAGCGGCCAAACATTGTTCCAGAAATTCACTACCGTTCTTTTCTGCTAAACCCAGACCTTCCTGCCGGTGGGGTCAATCGGCGTGAGTTCCTAGAGCGAAAATTTGGATCATCACAACAATATGATCGTGTTGTTGAAGCTTTGGTGCACACCGGCAAAGGAGAAGGCATAGACTTTGCGTTAGATAAAATTGATCGCACGCCAAATTCAGCCAATTCACACCGGCTAGTTCGTCTTGCCCAAACCATCGGCGCTCAGGGGAAAGCTGTTGATGCCATATTTGCGGCTTACTTTGAACGTGGACTGGATATTGGAGACCCCGAAGTTTTAATTCGTCTCGCCGTAGAAATTGGTTTGGACAAGCAAGCCGCCACGACACATATGCTCAGTGATGGTGATCTCAATTCTGTATTCAATGAAAATGCACGTATGCATCGCCTTGGGGTAACAGGCGTTCCTTGCTACATCTTCAACGAAAGCAAGGCGATCTCTGGAGCGCAGGAACCAGATATCATTCTGCGATTGTTAGATATGACCGCTACAGAGGAAGCGGAGCAGCCCTCGCTGCAAAGCACAGGCTGATTACCTTCCCTCTGCCCACTCAGATCTAGTTAACAACACCCGCTTTTGCCATTTTCTCTAAAGCTTCCTTTTGAAGTTCCATAATTCGGGCTTTGGAGTCCATCGGCGCATCTGCAAATGCGTTTGGCGGATAGAAAGATGTTTCATTGTAAAGTGGACGATACATTTCAATCCGTTGCCGTAGCAATCGATTACCGGCACCCGGTATGCGGCGTTCCCGGCGCAGAGCTTCAACATCAATCGTAGCAGAAGCCACCGTGCTCTCACCCGGTCCACCAACATCCGCCAAGACACGACCATGGAAGTCGATAATCTTTGAATGGCCGAGTGTTTGACCTTCTGGAATAAATGTACCGATCTGACCCGTTGCATTTGTCGAGATGAGATACATCATGTTCTCGGATGCTCTTACCTTTTTAGCGGACTCCCAGGCCCATTTATCAGCAGCCCCATGATCGGACGTAGGGTGCAATAGCACCTCAGCCCCTCGGAACATGAACATACGCGCCGCTTCAGGGTACATGATCTCGCCACAAGGCATCATCGCCAGATTTCCCAGGGGAGTCTTGGCAACTGGAAACGTTCCTTCTAAACCGTATTTATCAAGATAGGCATCCATAAAGTCATGCGGTGAAGCTGTGTGAACCGTGTTGATACGGCGATACTTGAGGATCACGTCCCCCGACGGCTCGATCAGATAGCTGCAATTGAAATAGCGCCCCGGCCAATCCGGGTCGGTTTCATAGCTGTTGGCGCCGATGTAGCACTTCATCTCCTGGGCAGCTTTTTGAAGCTTTTCTGTTTCAGGACCAGGAATTTGAATGCACGCTTTCTCAATCCATTCATCTGCGCTTTCGGTGAGTGGGAAACCGGTTAAGGCAAACTCAGGAAAAAGCAACACGTGAGGGCCATTCCCCCTTGCCGCCGCTTTAGCCAGTGTGACCCAACGGTCAAGGCTGTTGTGAACAATCTCCATCGCTTCTGCGCGCGTCGTAGCACTGTTAACCGTATATGTGTAGACCTGCATACAGGTCGCAGTCCAAGGCTGCACCATAGAATTAGAACTCCTAATCTCTTTATAAAACTCTACTTTTTATCGCGAGGTGGAATCATGTCCTGTTTCGCCATGTTATCTAAAGCATCATCCAAAAGTTCCTTAATCATACTTTTGGACTCCATCGGCTTATCTGCAAAGCGGTTAACCGGATACAAATGGGTAGAAGCATACAGCGCTGCATAGGCCTCAGGGCGTGCTTGCGCGAGCCTATTAAATCCACCCCGCGTTGATCGAACGCGTCGCAAAGCTTCAACATCAATAAGGGACGAACAGCGCAAAGACTCCCCTGGGCTTGGGCCTTGAGTTAAAACACGCCCTTCCCAGTCAAATATGCGCGATTGCCCAGCAATATCATTAATCCCTCGATAAGCCTCCGGCATGCCGCCAGCATTGGCCGAGATTAGATAGACCATATTCTCAGAGGCGCGAACTTTCTTGGCTGATTGCCAACTCCAATTATCATCAGCGCCGTAATCTGATGTTGGATGTAAAATCACTTCAGCCCCCCTGAAGGCCAGCGCGCGCGCAGCCTCGGGGTACATAATTTCGCCACAGGGCATCATACCTATATTTCCAAGTGGCGTTTTGGCCACAGGAAATAGGCCCTCTAAGCCATGCTTCTCCATATACTTATCGAGAAAGTCATGCGGAGATGCAGCGTGTGCCGTGTTGATTCGGCGATACTTGAGAATGATCTCTCCACTATCGTCAATTAGGTACGAACAGTTGAAGTACCGCCCTGGCCAGTCTGGGTCTTTCTCATAGCTGTTAGCGCCAATGTAACATTTCTTTTCCTGTGCTAATTTTTGTAGCCTCTCCGTTTCTGGGCCAGGAATTTCAAAACACGCCTTATCAATCCACTCTTCCGCGTTTTCCTTAATCGGAAAGCCTTGAAGCGCGAATTCAGGGAACAGCATCAATTGCCTCTCTCCGCTGCGACCAGCGGCATCAACCAACTCAGTCCAACGGTCTAGACTTTTATGAACGATCGCCATAGCGTCTTCTCGAGTCGATACGCGGTTGAGAATATGGGTGTAAACTTGCATGCAGGTCGCGCGCCACGGTTCAATCACTGTTAGAACTCCTGAATTGCCTAAGTCGTAGATGAGAGAAGATATTGATCATTAGAGATACGATATCTTGGCGCTAGAATACCCCGACATTCTATAGGCGTCCGCCAGCCAATCAGTTAGCTAAGAATGAGGCGATAACACTGCGCATTACGTCCCAAAAACCCTGTATCCTGCTAAACTGCATGGAAATCGTTAGCCGACAGGGTGGTCAGCAGGAAGGAGCCTCAAGATGAAACGACGAGACCTACTTAAGTCTATGGCAGCACCAGTCATCCTGGGAACTCCTGCCGCATTGCTTAGTCCGGGCCTTTCATCAGCGGCTGCAAGTGGCCTCCTCGACCCGAACAAGCCCGATGATATATACGTCATCCATCGCAAGTTGAACTACAGATTAGATAACGGCTTGGTGTTTTGGTACATCCAGGCTGTTAGAAATGGACTGGTAAACAGTCAGTTCACACCGTTCTGGAAGATGGACGTCGGTTTTATTGCATCTGTGCGCGACATTGATGACATGCGGTACGAAGTAAAAACTATGAGTGGGATTTTTTACACGGACCTGAAAACCGGAAAACTCATCGATAGCTTCGATAACCCTTACACAGGGGAAAGAATTCCTGTCCGTCAGCCAACGTTGAGTGTTTCAACCAGAACCCATAACAGAACTGGACTAGAATCACGTCCGCCTCGCCCTGGTGTGGACATGAAAGAATATGGTGATATCGGACCGGCCTGGGTAATTGGTGACGATGTCTGGTGTCAGGCAGATACCGGGTTTCGTATAGAGGCTAATGAGGAGCGCCCTTCTCCGACACAGGTGAATGATTGGTTCACCTACCACGGTTCTATCTCTGAAGTCTCAGACCCCGAAGTTAACAGTGCCGAGGCCACCCAGAACTTTAATGATATCAACACGTGGCCTGCCTGGCTCAACATGGAAGACCATCCTGGAAACTATGTTTCTCGCGGGTTTGGTCGTAAAGTCTCAAGCATGACAGCGATGCCAGAGTCATGGCAAACGATCATGAAGAAACAATATCCAAGAGAGTTCGCTGATCCTCAAGCAAGAATTGATGAGTAGCGCAGTGCCACTTTAAAAAGTAAGTCGATTTGATTATCATTAGACTCATAATTATTATTCCCTCATTAATAATCCTTTACATAATTATGGTTAATGTAATTCATCGTTTCAGACTCCCTCGATTGGCCCAGCACAAAGCATATGCCTTCTAACTCTATGCTCAAATCTAACTCGTTCGCATCGAGTTTTAGACTCTTGCTGGTCGAGCCAGACAAGACCAATCGGGCATTGCTCGCCAGTTTAATCGAGGAAATGAGGCCAGAGCGCTTTATGATCTCTAAATCCTTAGCCGAAGCACGCTTGGCTATGACTGATCGAGTTGAACAGTTTGATTGCGTGATTTTAGGTGTTAAAAATCCGCCCAGCAGCGGTTTTCACTTTCTGCAAGAAATAAGAACGGGCGGGGTACCACGCACACCCAGAAACACCCGCGTTATCCTCGTTTCTCCACCTCCCAACAGAGCAATGCTAGCGCTAGCAAAAGCCTTGGACCTTGATGGTTTCATTGCAATTCCTGTAACAGTGGCAAGTGTTAACAATACGCTTTCAGCGGCTCTTAAGCGAAAACGCGAAGCCCAAGAACCTGGAGTTTATGCCGACGTTAGGCTACCGCAGCCGGTGAAGAAAAAATTGCCCGAAGAACAAAAACCCGCAAAACCAAATGCTAAAATTGTTTGGACCGAAAAAGAGAAAGAAAAAGCTGAACTGATCCGCTCTCTAACAGATGGTGTGGCGGCAGAAGTCTCTGCTCCGCCAGTAAAGCCGGCGCAAATTGATAATATTCGGTCCTTTTGGCTGAAGGATTTGCACCCCGGTATGGTGCTAGCAGAAGAAATTAATGGCGAGAATAAAGAACTTCTACTCGCGACTGGAACTGTTTTAAACGAGTCCCTCATTGAGAAGATAAAAAAATTCAGTGAACTAGGAGTATGTCGTTCCTTCTTAAAAGCAGGGTCCGCCCCGCAAAGATCCGAATAGAAATCAGGTTCGCACAGTCGTTTTTTTCATACCGATTACCGTAACAATAATCGCAATTTGAAACAGACCGGCTATCAAGAACACCTGAGCAGCCTGTCCTCCATCCAACAACCAACCAAATACGAATGGTGCGATAACACCACCAACATTGAGACCTGTGGACACGAACCCGAAGACGGTCCCCATGGCGTCCTTTGGCGTCACAGAGCGCACGAGCAGATCGCGTGAGGGAGCCGTTACTCCTGAAGCCAAACCAGCGGCACACATCGCAATAATGATCATGACGATGGTCATGTCAAAGAGTCCCATTGATAGAATTGCCAAACCTGCTGCAATGGTGCCGTAGATTGCAATCAAATCGTGGCGTGGTGTTTTGTCACTCAGAATCCCACCGGCAAAAATGCCCGCACTGCTCGCCGCCAGAAATGCTGTAAGCGCAAGGTTCGCTGTCGCTAAAGGCATCTCATACATTTGGTCAAAAGCAGAAACCGAGAAATAGGATACGCCTACATGAGCCACAGAGATAAAGAGCCAAAAGATAAAGCCCATCAGGATCGGGAGTGACAGCAACAACATTGCCGTACTTTTCAGAGATGGAACTGTTCTCTCAGGAGGCTGGCCGTTTTCGTGCTCTACAACTTCCTCTGCAAGTAAAGCGCCGTTCATGTGTAATATTGCTGCCACGAGAAGCCCTGCAACACCAACGCAAATCAAAGCCACGTTCCATCCCGATAATGCTGCTAAGGCCACCATTGTTAGCGGTGCCAGTGCGCTCCCGCCAAACCCTGATAGGGTATGCATGCTGAAAGCCCGCCCCATCATGTGTGGGGCGACAGCGCGATTCAGGATTGAATAATCTGCAGGGTGATACACGGCATTGGCCAAGCCAGCTGGGACCATCATGACAATAAGTACCCAATAGGATGGCACCAGTCCCATCACGATTAATGCGAGACCCTGCAGCGCGACCGCTCCAGTCAGCAATTTCGGCGCATCAAGCCGGTCGACGAGCATTCCCATTGGCAATTGGGTCACAGCACTGACGAGGTTGAAGACCACAATCAACACGCCCAGTTCGGTATAAGTTACCGACAAGTCATCCCGAAGAAGCGGAAATAAGGGTGGTAGAACGAAAAAGAAAAAATGGCTGTAAAGGTGCGCAAAACTGACCAATCCAGTCACTTTGACACTCTTCGTCGTAGGTGGCCCCGCCTTATGAGGCAAATTGGCCTCGGCCTCCGTCATAGCAATGTCTTTTTCATTTTTTATTCTGCTGTTACTTTTCTAGCGTCCGCAATCGGTGTGCCGAGAAATAATACCAGCGCAGTCACCGTTACTATGGCTCCCATAGCAAACGGAAACCAAGGTACAAATTGATATAGAGCAGCGCCAGTTACTGGTGCAAAGAGAAATGCGATGGCTTGACTTGAAGTCGAGATACCAGCGAGTCGCCCTTGAGCTTCTGGCCCGGCCGCCAAAGACAAAGATGTATTAATGGCTGGCATAGAGAAACCCTGACCAAACCCATTACACATCATCGCCACCAAGAACATGGCTTGAGTCGTTCCAAACCAAACAAGTCCGATAGAAACCAGCGTAATACTGACGCCCATAACAATATAGGTTTTAGCACTCTGATTCAGCCGTCGTATGAGAAACGCCTGCACGAATACGTTTGAAGCAGCCGCACACATCAACCCTAATCCCATGGCTTGCGCAGCCTCTATGGGTTCGAGACTAAATCTGTCCTGAACAAAAAAACCAATGACAGAAAATGTACCGAAGGTTCCACACATGAAACACACAGAGCTGATCGCAATACGCAGAATAGGCCCTTTAAGAAGATGGCGGTACTTCACGGCTATATTGGCAGCACTGGATCGTGTTTTCGGCAAAAAGATGCGGGATGACATCACTGCAATGCACCCTGCTCCCCCGATGATATAGAACGGTGCCGACAAACCGAATCCAGTAAAAAAGGCAGATACAGACGGTCCGATAATGGCGCCGGTGCTGGTCGCTGCGGTTAACATTGAAATGGCGCGAAGGCGACCTTCCCGTGACGACATATCCGCCGCCAACGCCATAGCAGACGGCGTCACGGCCCCGGCCCCTAAAGCAAACAAGGCTCTCGACCCAACAAGCAACCACAACATCATTATGCCAGTAATAAGTCCGCTGATGGCAGCATCGACGATCAAGCCGAACATAACCACAGAGATCACAAATACGATACCGCCGATGACGATCACGCGTCGTCGGCCCCAGCTTTCACTCAACGCCCCCCACATCGGCCCGGTAAAGAGCATGAAAAAGCCATGAACGGACATCACCAAGCCAATTTGGTAGTCAGCCATGCCAACTTGCCGACCGATCGGTGGCAAAATTGTAAATAGAAAAGCCTGCCCCACGGTCATGATCATGACCGCGTAAAATAAAGTCACGCTGACTTTTAAAGGCAACACGCCACCTGTGGGGAAATTGGATGGCGGACTTGGGATGGGAGACGTCACGGGCAAC
>CAYGSZ010000085.1:4793-10730 GCA_964352705.1 uncultured Rhodobacterales bacterium | reverse complement strand
CAAACTATTGTATTCCTTAACCTTTTCCAAATAGTTACCATGATATCCACTCAAGATGGTATTGCCCTTTGAGGATATCTTCTGAGCCGTCTATAAGAATGATTAATCGAGTTGAACCGGGGCTTTTTCCTGGCAAAAAATGAGGGTCAACGGCGTCTTCTCGCCAAACATATCTTATGCCGTCAACTACCGCATATCAGGAAAATTTACTGTGCGACACGCTGGACCGGATGCGCCGCAATCCTGAAGGCCGCAAAGTCGTGCACGTGCATATTTCTAAGCTGCTTCCAGCTAACCGGACACCTGTTAAAACCAAAATTATCTCGCGCATGTTTGGAAATTTGGAAAGCGGTATGCACGTGCAGCTATTTCCGATGATCAACCAGGATTTAGTGGTGACCGTAAACGCGGGAGCCCAGCGGGATGTAAATGCAATCTGTAATCGCATTCAAACCTTGTTTGACGATGATCCGATTACGTTTACGGAAGACGCCGAAGGCAACGACCAATTTGTTGTTTGGTATGATCTTGCGGTCGATTCCGCCATGGCAGTTCAAATGGCCAAAGGCCTGCGCGCAACGGCTGATACTTTGTTGCGACAGCCATCACCAAAGCAGGGTCGTCCGGCGATGACACCGGTTCAATTGGACTATGTTCAAAAACAGCTGGCAACCACCAACATTATTCCATTTATAAAAGATCAGGTTGCGATGCGGGTGCATCCTGGATCAGCAAATGCAGAGATAGAATTTTTTGAGTTCTTTCTCTCTGTTGGTGATATGCAGCAGGCCATCGTGCCCAACATTGATATCTTTGCAGACCGCTGGCTCTTCCAAGACCTTAGCCGAACGATGGACTTACGGATGCTGGAAACCGTTGTTCTGGCGCCACACGCACGAGAATGTAAAACCATTAGTCTGAATCTAAACTTAGAAACCATAGCAACCCCGGCTTTTGCCACGTTCCTGGAGCGGGCGCCGGACGGCCAAAAGTTGATCATCGAAGTTCAAGCGATTGATGTCTTGTCGAGCATTCGCACTTATTTTGATGTTTGCGATGTACTAGCAGATTTAGGCCATGCCGTGCTCATTGACGGGCTCAATCCGATCACGCTCCAGATGCTGGATGTCGGACAATTGAAGCCAACCTATGCAAAGGTTATGTGGGCAAATGAATTTTTGGGTCTGATGAACCCCGATAGTAGTAGATCTGCAATATCAATGATTAACGAAGTCGGACCAGAAAAAATAATCCTGGCGCGGTGTGACTCTCAAGAGGCAATGGGCTGGGGTCTTAAATCCGGTATTCGTATTTTTCAAGGACACTTCTTGGACTCCTTTGGCAAATCAAAACGTCGGAAAAGACCTGGCCAGGCTGGGGTGAGGTAGAGACGGATATGTCTGAGACGACACCAAAAATAGTGGCTTTACCTGCGCTGCACCCTTTAGGCGAAAGTCACGAAGGTAAGCTTTTAGAAAATCTTCGGGGACTTGATAAGGGAGCTCAAAACCGAGGCGTGGTGAGAGTCCACCTCTCTCGTTTGCAAGAGCAGAACAGACAGGAAGACGACCTTTTAAGTGCAGAAACGTCTTTTGAAGACCTCACGCGAACGCGGTCAGCCTGGCTATATCGACTTCGTAATACTGACTTGATGCTGATCTTTGAAAAGTCTGAGGCACCCGCAGTCGAGGCTGCTGTGCTTAAGTTACTCAAGCTTTGGAGTGACGATGACTTGATGAAACGTTTCAAAAGTGACCCGCGCAAAAATCGCCTGACCAGCTGGTTCGACATGTCTTCGGACTATGACAAGTTACTCGCCTTTGCTGAACGTCAAGCAGCCTCCCGTGGAAGCGTAAAGAAAAAATCGCTGAATGAACTCATTTTTGAGAAAGAAGCACTAAGGCAGAAATCAGAGCGGGGCCAACCTTTAACGCCTGCGGAATTGGCACGAATAGAAACAGCGCTTGCGCAAGTTGATTTATCAAGCCATACGCGTCGCCAACCGGTCTGCGCCTTTGTTGATAATGAACAACCCGAGATCGTGTTTACGGAAGTTTTTGTGTCGATCGGCGACCTCCGTGAAACGCTGATGCCCAATACCGACTTAACAGCGAACCTGTGGCTATTTCAACGGTTGACGCAAACTTTAGACAAAAGAGTTTTAGCGCAAATGTCGCGGAGAGATGACCGCACGCTTATGCGTGAAGGCTTCAGCATCAACTTAAACGTTGCCACTATTCTCTCAGAAGAGTTCTTAGCGTTTGATAGTGATATCAACCCAACAACACACGAGACCGTTTTAGAGTTGCGAATTGAAGATATTTTTGCAGACCCTGGGGCCTTTACTTTTGCCAGAGATTTTCTGATTGAGCGTGGCTATCATATTTGCGCCGACGGATTAACGCTTGATACTTTTTCATACGCTGATCCCGTGAGAATGGGCATTACCTATGGAAAATTGAGTTGGTCGAGTGAAATGGCCGGCATGATTGGCACCAAACGCGGTGAAGATCTTAAAACCATGATTATGCTCCGTAAACGTGGGCGCACCATTTTGGCACGGTGTGACTCTGAGGCCGCCATACGCATCGGTCGGCAATTGGGTATTACCCTGTTCCAAGGCCGATACGTCGATAGTTTGGTAAGAGAACGATACTAGGGTGTGACGCCGCTTCCCCGTTGCCCACAACTCCGATTTACGGTTAAGTTTAAGTAACAGAAGGTCCCTACACGATAGACGCGATAAAAGCGCGCAGCCACGGTCATAATGTTGACTCACTTTTTGCTTAGATTATCTGTCTTGGCTGCCTGGAACAGAGGTCGAAAACCTTAACGAGCTTATGTTCCTTATGTTTTTTAGAAAACTTCCACTATGAACTCTCAGCCGAAAGGCCCACCATGTCAGTCCTCAAACTAGCGCTTCACCGCCTAAGCACTGCAATTTCTCTATTATTTATTCTTGCATTACCAGCAGCGGCAGATGATGTGATGGATGCTCGCCATGTCATTGACTCAGCAAAAATTTCTGTAGAACGTGTGCGTGCTGAGCACCGGCCATCGGCACAACTTGACTCTTTATTGAAACGAGCACGTGGTGTTTTGGTTATTCCATCCTATTACAAAGCTGGCTTTTTCTTAGGAGGAAGCTATGGCGACGGAGTTCTCTTAAGAAAACTTGAGGACGGTTCATTCAGCGATCCCGCATTCTATCGGATGACATCTGGATCCATAGGGCTGCAATTCGGAATGCAATCTGCTGAGATTATGTTTTTAATCCTTACGGAAGATGGCATGCAGGCCGTTCTTGATGATGAATTTAAAATGGGAGCTAACGTTGGCATAAGTATTGGGGCCGTTGGTGCAGGTGCAGAAGCGGCGACAACGACAAATGTCGGAAACGATATCGTTGCGTATTCAAAAAACGCTGGCCTTTTTGCTGGTGGAAGTTTTGAAGGAAGCATCATTAAACCGCGCAAAGACTGGAATTCTGCTGTTTATGGGGTCGATCAATCCAACCCGAAAGGCATTGTGAAACGCGGACAGCTATTATATGCGGACGGGCTTAAACAAACGCTTTTGACTGAGATTTACGCCCAACAGCCACAAGTTAATTGATCAGAACAGCGCGGTGCCTAACAAAGATCCATTTGTGGCCGGTGTTGAGCAGACTGACTATGTGGTTGCACTGTTATCCCGCGTTTTTCTTGTTATGGCGATTGCTTTCGGCACGGGGCTCATCACATGTTTGTCGGCGCTTCCTACAGCCGTAGGTAAACCCGAGCTTATTGATCTCTATATTATGATTTCGCGATTTTCTCTAAGCGGTTTAATCGGTGCCTTTTTGTGGTATGTCCCGCTTATCCTGCGTATTCGATTAAAACCGACATCACCCTGGCGTACTGGCATGATGTGGTCTCTCTCCGCACTATCCGTTTTGGGAGCCTTAACGATCCTGCTCGTTTTGGTCCGCCTTGTCGGCAATGGAAGCGAACTATTAACCGCCGTTGCACGCCGGTTTGGAACAGTCAGCTAGCTTTTAATCACATATTTGGGGACGACTGCACCTGAACAGACTCAAATGTGTTGGGTGCCGGATCAATTGTTTCGGTTCCCTGACGCGTGATCTCAAGAATTGCAAACCCGCGCTCAGATAAACCAGTGGGAAGCAGACGAAACACTCCGTCTACGCCTGAGAAACCACTGGGTGATGAAAGCGCTTCCGATGAAAAAGGTCTTTCGAGATTAGAGCGACCAAGAACGGCTGCCAGTGCGACCGCATCATAGGCATGAGTAGCGATAGCAGGTGGCAAAGCGCCGTAAAGGGTTTGATACTTGTTATAAAATGCAGCATTGGGATCAGGTGCCGGAGCCGGGTACCAACCGCCAACCAAGGCTGGCTCTTTGCCCAATCCTGGGCCGTGCCAAACCATAGTTCCCAGCAACTGTATGCGACCGGGATCAATATCGTAGAACGGTAAAAGAGACGCCACTTCTGTCAAGCGCCCGCCTTGTGCTGGAACCAACAGCGCATCAAAGGGGACGTCACCAATGGTATCAAGGCGTTCTAGTCGCTGAAGTGCGACACGCGAGACAGTATCAGAGCGACTTTCCAAAGCGGCACGCTGAGCCAAGAGTGCGTTATGGCGCCGATCATAATCTGCAAAACCACGCACAACATCATTTAAGTTGTCTCCTGAGGGATTGTAATAAGCTGTGCGTGTGAGGGTACCTCCGTATTGCATAAGGGCTTGTGACGCCGCATCCACAACAGTTTCACCATATGGTGTGCTGGGGGCCAAAACAGCGAAGCGCTCTATCCCCTGAGCGCGCGCAAAACTAATGATTCGCCGAACCTGCTCATGAACGAGAAAGCCCATAACAAATACACCGGGACTTGCGACAGTTGGGTCTGTTGTAAACGGCACCATGTTAATCCCAGCCGCTTGGGCCTGCGGAATAACAGCTTTCGCCGATGCTGAAAACAAAGGACCTAGAAGGACTTGCGCACCGTGGGCGACAGCAAGAGCTGCCGCATCAACCGCGCCATCGGGCGTCCCTTGAGTATCATAGGGCTGCAAAACAAAACGATCATCGCCAACATCGAACAAAGCCATTTGCGCAGCATTCAGAAGTGCCTCGCCAACGTCAGCCGAAGGCCCAGATAACGGCAACAACAATCCAATTCGCACCAGACCGTAAGGGTCGCGAGACGGGGTGGAAATTGCCTGGGATTCAGGCTCAAAACCAGGGATCAGCTGTGTTCTGCTTAAACTAGACACAGCAGGTGACGGCGTTTCTGGAGCAGGGGCAGAGATAAGAGATTCAGCAGCCTCAGGATTTTCTTGTGCGGGCTGTCGTGGTACATCGGAACTCTCACATCCCGATAGCAGAATTCCGGCCAATACAAATAATGGCAAAACTCGTCGCACCACCATCTAACTCTCCTTCAGATTCTGCCGACACCTCTGAAAAGCGGTCTGACAGAACATCTATCCCAAATTGGGAGGACGGTAACGCCCCCGTTATCGGAAGGCAACCAAACCTCACCGCTGGATTTTTTGCTACTCAACCCCTGGACTGTGGCCTTTATGTGGTTGCGACACCCATCGGTAACCTGATGGACATTACGTTTCGGGCAATTGATGTTTTGCGGCAAGCTGATGTGATTGCTTGCGAAGACACAAGAATTACAGGAAAACTACTTAAGCACTACGGCATATCAACGCGGATGATTGTGTATAACGATCACAGCGGACCGAAAGCACGCCCTCTTTTATTGGCTGACCTAAAGGCGGGTAAACGTATCGCCTTGGTTTCTGATGCTGGTACGCCTTTGATATCTGATCCCGGATACAAATTGGTTTCAGAATGCGCGGAAAACAGCATACGTATCATTCCAATACCAGGTGCATCTGCAATGCTCGCAGGACTTGTCAC
>CAYGSZ010000085.1:0-4693 GCA_964352705.1 uncultured Rhodobacterales bacterium | reverse complement strand
TTGGAATCCGTATCTCCTGAACAACAAAACAGAATCATCAAAGGTGCAGATAGGTTTTTGGCAAGCCACCCTCAATTTCATGATTTTGATGTCCGTTTCGACGTCATGATTGTAAGACCCTGGCACCTACCCAAGCATTTTTCTGACGTTTGGCGGCCATAAATCTGGTTGCCAAATGATTGACCCATGCCGCTGAATCACTAGTGTAGCGGCGATACAAATATAGGAATGGCTGGCCGTGTTAACCTGCCACAGGCATTTAGGAATAGGCTTGATCAAATGGCGATAAAGTCATCTGCTGTGAAATCAAACACAGAGGATTTGACAGGCCTCTTTGGCCCCAGAGATGGCGTCATAGACTTGGCAGACGCAGCCTTGCGCCTAGCAGCTTACGACGACATTTCTGTCACAGACTTACGCTTTTATCGGGCTCATTTAGAGAGCCTTTATGATGCCGTAGAGACTGAAGCTGCTGCATGCGAATTTGCAGACACGAATGTCTCACCGGAAACAATGTCCTCCGTTTTAAGAACCGTCTTGCATTTAAATTTCCGCTATCGCGGCGATGAAGAGACCTATGATGATCTCGATAACGCCAATCTCATGCGTGTGATTGATCGACGTTTAGGCTTGCCGGTTACAATCGGTATTCTGTATATTTCAGCGGCGCGATCACTGGGTTGGAATGCCTGCGGGCTGAATTTTCCTGGGCATTTTTTGGTCCGTCTTGAAAGCCTTGATGGGAACAGAGGGATCATCGACCCTTTTCACGGCGGCTTTCTCTTAGATACACCAGCACTAAGAGATCTGCTCAAAGTGGTAACAGGCCCTTCAGAAGAATTGGAAGCTAAACATTATCAGCCTGTAAGCGACCGAGATATTCTAGTGCGCCTTCAGAATAATATAAAAATGCGCCGTCTCGACTTAGGACAAATGGACGAAGCCCTGAGAACTTTGAAGTCGATGCAGGTGCTTTTACCAAATAGCGCGGCATTATGCCGAGAAGCGGGCCTACTGCTCCTTCGGCTCGGACATACTTCTGAAGCTTTAAGTGCTTTAGAAGACTACTTAAAAAAGGCTCCGCCCGGCCCCGAACGCAATCGAATTGATACGGTTGTAAAAGATTTAAAACAGCGCATTCAATAATCAACGCAGCCATAGGGCGTGGCAAAGAGTTCAAAGGACTAAATCATGACGCTTGCAGTAGCCATTCAAATGGATCCTATGGATGGAATAGATATCAACGGTGATTCAACATTTGTAATGGCGTTAGAAGCACAAAAACGTGGCTTTGGGCTTTTTCATTATCTCCCTAGCCGCCTGTCTTTTCGTGAAGGTCGAGTAATTGCAAAAGCAAACCCCCTAGAGGTTCGCCGTGAAAAAGGAAATCACTTCACGTTCGGCGAAACACAAGAGATCGATTTATCTCTGATGGATGTGATCTTGATGCGACAAGACCCTCCATTCGATATGGCGTACATAACGGCAACTCACATTCTGGAGCACATCACAGATGATGCGCTTGTGGTCAACGATCCGGTCAGCGTTAGAAACGCTCCCGAGAAACTTTTTGTAACGCACTTTGAAGGGGTAATGCCACCAACGCTGATTACATCCGATCCTGACGAAATCAAAGAATTCCGCTTAGAGCACAAAGATATTATTATTAAACCCTTGTACGGCAATGGGGGTGCTGGAGTATTCCATATTTCTCCGGGCGATGAAAACCTTGCGTCGCTTGTTGAGATGTTCACTTTGAATTTCCGTGAACCAATGATTGTACAAAAATACGTCGCGGCCGTGCGTGAAGGTGATAAGCGCATTATCCTTGTTGACGGCAAAGTTGCTGGAGCTATCAATCGTGTTCCAGCAGCTGGAGAAGCCAGGTCAAACATGCATGTTGGCGGACGTCCAGAAAAATCCAAGCTCACGACTCGTGAACAAGAACTTTGCGAAGCCATTGGTCCATCCTTAGAAGAGCAGGGACTGATATTTGTTGGTATTGACGTTATTGGTGGGTATCTCACAGAGATCAACGTGACATCACCAACCGGCCTGCAAGAAATAAATCGCTTTGATAACGTTTGCATCGAGGCGCAGATCTGGGACGCAATTGAAGAAAAGCTGTAGTTAAGCGTCAGCTTAAAAAGCTCTCCGCATCTTTAAGAACGCGATAGAAATAAGCAGTTAAAAGAGGAAGAACATGGAACTTGAGAAGCAAATGTCAGAGGCCATCGAAGCCGGTATGACAGTCATTACAACTTACGGGCTGTCTGTCATTGGCGCCATCGTCATATTGATTATCGGCTGGATCATTTCAGGCTGGGTGGCCAACTCAATACGAAAAGCAGGCGAAAGATCAAACAAGGTTGACGCTACGCTGACATCTTTCTTCGCATCGATGGCCAAGTATGCAGTGCTGGTTTTCACATTTATTGCCGTGCTGTCGCGCTTCGGCGTAGAAACCACCAGTTTTGTGGCGGTATTAGGTGCCTTAGGCCTCGCCATTGGGTTGTCACTGCAAGGTACACTTTCAAATGTCGCCAGTGGCGTCATGCTGATTATGTTCCGGCCTTTTAAGGTGGGGGATTTTGTGGATGCAGCAGGCGTGTCAGGAACCGTTAAGGATATAACCTTGTTCACAACAGAAATGGCAACTGGTGATAACGTAAAAGTAATCGTTCCAAACGGGGCCGTATGGGGCGGCACGATCAAGAATTTCTCTGGCAACGCAACGCGTCGCGTAGATATGGTCATGGGTATAGGCTACGGCGCAAGCATAGACCATGCCATCAAAACAATGACAGAGATTATCGCTGCAGATAGCCGCGTGCATGGCGACCCAGAACCATTTTTCGCAGTTGGAGAGTTGGCCGACAGCTCCGTGAACATTATTGTTCGGGTCTGGACAAACGCTCCAGATTACTGGGGCGTAAAGTTCGGCCTCACTAAATCATTTAAAGAAGCGTTTGATCGTGAAGGCATAGAGATTCCCTTTCCACAAACCGTCGTACATCACATCAATGAACAGAAAGAATAACAAGAGGATTATGCTTCTAATAAGAAGTCTTTAGCGATCTGATCTGAAAGGGTTGCAACCGACGCCGTAAAATCTTCTAGAACAGTGTGTACTGTTTTGGTGCGGATAACTTTGTCTACGCTGTCTTTAGCAAACTGCTGGTGCAAGCGTTTTGCAAGAAACGCGCTGCGGGTATCCGGCCCAAGCTTTTCAAGCGTATCTGAGACAGTATTTGTGCAGTGCGCAATAGAACGTGGAAAGTCTGGGTTGGTCAGCAGCAATTCAACCACTTGCATGGGCCGCACCGAATCCCGATACACCATGCGATAAGACTTCAAGGCCGACAGTGACCGGAGTAAGGCTCCCCAGCGGTAATAGTCTTCTATCTTGTCGTTACGGCTTCTCACCGAGAGAAGCGTAAATTTAACATCAACCAAGCGCGCTGTATTATCGGCACGCTCCATAAATGTACCGATGCGGTAAAACTGAAAAGCCTCTTTTTGCAGCATTACGCCATAGGTTAGGCCACGAAGAGCGTGGACTCTGTCTTTAACCCAATCAAAGAAATCCCGGCAATTGCCATCCGCAAGGGATTTGCTATCTACCGTTTTCATGCCAATCCAAGCGCCGTTAAGGCTTTCAAAAACTTCGGTTGGAATTGAATTGCGTTCTGCACGCGCATTTTCTCGTGCCGCACGAAGCGTGCTCTTAATACTTGACGGATTCTTTTCATCAATTGAGAGGAACTCAATCACCTTATGCTGGGTTAAACTCTTAAATCGTTTATCAAACTCTTTACGTTGACCAACCATTTCCAACGCCGCAATCCATTCTGCATTGAGCGCAAGACTTGGATCTGGCAGTTGACTCATGCGATAGGTCACATCAAGAAGACGCGCTGCATTCTCAGCACGTTCAACATAACGGCCAAACCAGTACAAATTATTGGCTGTGCGTGAAAGAAGGGTCATTTAGTCAGCACCCACGTATCTTTGGTGCCACCGCCTTGCGATGAATTCACAACGAGCGATCCCTTTTTTAGAGCCACACGCGTCAATCCACCGGGTACAACGGTTGGACCATCACGGCCTGTTAGGACATAGGGTCTGAGGTCTACATGCCTTGGGCTAAGTTTGGTGCCATCAAATGTAGGGCAGGTTGAAAGCGCCAGCGCTGGTTGAGCAATGTAGTTGCTGGGCCGCGCCATGACTTTGCGTATATAGGCGTCCCGCTCTTTCTTGGTTGATTTGGGCCCCACCAACATGCCGTAACCGCCCGCGCCATGAACCTCTTTAATGACCATAGTCATTATTTTATCTAGCACCTCGTCGCGTTGTTTTTTGTTTTTAAGGTGATAGGTCGGAACGTTCTTAAGGATGGGCTCCTCATCCAGATAATACTGGATCATTTCTGGAACATAATCATAAACCGCTTTGTCATCAGCGATCCCGTTTCCAACAGCATTGGCTATTGTGACATTGCCACTACGATAGGCTTGAAATAAGCCAGGAACACCAAGCATAGAGTCTTTATTAAAGACTCTGGGGTCCAGAAAATCATCATTGATACGACGATAGATAACATCAACCCGTTGTGGCCCTGCAATGGTCCGCATGAAAACATGGTTTTTGCGAACGTAAAGATCATTCCCCTCGACCAACTCAATTCCCATTT
>CAYGSZ010000084.1:7469-10905 GCA_964352705.1 uncultured Rhodobacterales bacterium | reverse complement strand
ACCATGCACAAATAGCGGCAGTAGAAATTGCGGATGAATACTGTGGTGAGTAACAAAATCCCGAGCAACGTCCACATGACCGTCGTGCCGCTGAGGGTAAACATCCAGAACGGCTCAACATATTTGTAAATCGTGTTGTCCTGGGTGACGAAAAAATAACCGAGCACGGCAAACAGCAAAACGTATTTTACGTAAATGGCTCGGCGATCTATGTGTGCCGGCAATTCAAACCGCAGCTTTGAGGGTAAAATACGGTCCATCAGTTGCGTCATCGCCCCAAAAGCGCAAATCCGCCCGCAATACAGGCGTCCCCAAAACACCGTCGAGACAATCGTGAAGACCATGAGCAGGTACCACGTGAGATTGTACTCGAAGATAGGAAATGACAGATTCATCAAACCAAACAGGTGGACGATGGACACCAGATTACTCTTCACAAAGCCCATATAGGCGACTGCAACCACCATGGTGGCGTATTTCAATGGCCGACTTTTCTTAAAAAAACTGATCATGGCTAAGGTCAGGAAAGCAATCAGCGCCGTCAGGTCAATAATGACTTTCCGGTCAAAGGTCGGTTGCGTTTTGTCATCTTCAGCGATCAGATCGTTAAGGTCTGAGAGCGAAAGGTTTTTTGGCGGGGCATCTTGTTGCAGAGAGGCTGCCACAACAAAGCTGTTAGATGGCGTGTCAGCAAAAGCGTGCACAGTCATGAATAAGGTAATGCCAACGACCAGAAACTTCAGGGCACGGAGCACGTTTCTGATCACTGCTTATTGACCGACGACAGGTGTTGCCGGGCAATCTGACGCGCACTCTTGCGTATAACGCGCGCCGCACTTTCAATAGAGATCGTCGCCCGACTAACGGTATCGATGTCATCGCCCTCAACAAAAGGATCAAGAATGCTTTTACCTGGGAATTGCGCGGCGAACTCTTCTGGCTCGATTGAGAAATAGCCAAACGGTTCATAGTGATCAATGAGCTTGATGCCGGTGATCACACCTTCAACCGTCATCCCGACCAGAATTTCCAACTCGCTCTCATAGGCCCATTCATCCGGCTCGACTTCATGGGTCATGAACACGAAACCAACCAGTTGCATTTCACCAGACTCTGCATCGGTCGCATAGGCTTTATGATGCGGCAGTTGGCCCTCTTTGATAGAGAACACCTCAGCCTTAGGGAAGACCTGCTTGAGCAAGGCCTGTTGAGCCTCATCGGCCTGCTCAATGGCCAGTGTGGGGGTAGGCACCAAAACGGTTTGCGACAGAACAATCCCGCCGAGCACGGCAAAAATCACACCCGCCGCAATCAATCGCCTTTTCAGCGGCGTCATACACCCACTCCACATCTATAGTTTTACTGAGTATAGATTACGGAATGTGGCGCAATAATCAAAAGAAGTCTTACATCTAAGCAGATTTCAGCGGGAAATAATCTCAGACGACATTGGGGCGAGCTTGGCAAGCAGCTTATTCTGAATGCGAAATGGCACCTTAAACTCTGTCATGGACAGCTGCAGGGCTTCGACCAGGGTATTGAACTCACGCTGGGTAATGCCGTGGGCTTCATGCAAAGACTGCATGGGCCGCCCGGTGTAGTCGCATGGACCGCCTAAAATATAACAGAACTGCTCACTCAGGGTTCTTTTGAACCTAACCTGGTCGATCGCAAAAAAGATGTCACCGATCAGCGGATCAGCCAGAATGCGTTTCGTAAAATCCTCCACAATCTGATCTATCCCTGCCCGGCCCCCGAATTGGTCGAAGTATTGCGTGTTCGGATAAGGAGCGGTGCCCGCGTTGGTATTAGAAATCGCGTATGGGTCAACGGGCTTTTCATCGCCAGGGATCGACTGGCCAACAGCGGCGCCCGGCAAAACTAAGAAAAGGGTAAGGGTGAGCGCACTACCAAAGAGACGGTGAAACACGTTAGAACCCCGCTTGTAGAGAAAGGTACACACCATTTTGGTTTTCAAACGTTGCAATGCTTCCCAAACGGGTATGGGCTAAAGTTAAGGACACATTATCTGTGACAGCGTACGCCGCAAACAGATCTAGCCAATCATCCTCTTTGGCGAAACTTAGATTGTTTGGTTTAAAGCGATACTCGCCACCGACCGCAAGGCGGCGCGACAACAGAAGGGCAACAGAAAATTCAGGCTGTGCAGTATAGCCAGAGTCAGCAGAGCCAAAACCAAGGAGACCCGTTTGGTTCGCTTTTGTCAGCCTTAAAGTTCCATTGACGAGCAGACTTTGTGCGAGGAGCAGCTTGGTCGCTGAAATATAAAAATCAGCGCCATCACGACTGTTTGCGCCTAACGCTTTTACCAGGCCCGCACGATTGTTTCGTTTGTATTGAACACCTGCTGCAATTTGGGGGAGCCATGAGTCTTGATCATAAACCGCATCTCCAGCAAACCGCACCTTAAGTCCCACAATATCCTGTTTAATTTTAAAGCCTTGCCCGAGCCCCAGGAGAGCGCCAGCCTCTCTGGTGTCAAAGATATTGTGGCTATAAGACAACTCTACCTTATCGTAAAAGCCAACAGCCGTGCCGATGGAGGTCAGCGCGAAATCTGACACATGAACATGACTGATATGACCGGTCGCACCAATGCCACGATCAAGCTCATTCCCGGAGATGGTCGCCCACGGCGTTAGAGCGCCACCGCCCGCCCCTGCTAACGTCGTGATACCGCGGGTCAACGGCAACTTGCCCCCCACCTCAAGCAGCAATTCTCCGCTGTTGGAAAACTGTCCATAGCTTTGTGACGGTAGCATTAGGACCGAGCAAATCGCGATGAGGACAAGCCATTTATTCTGAGTGGAATTCATATGCCTGCAAGAATTTGTAATAACTTTTAGGGTGATCAATAAAGCCTTACTGTATTACCAAGTGGTGAAATTCGTGAAATTATGCAAGCTTATTGATCTCTAATTATCCGAATCGCCTGATGTTTAGCGCGCTACTTTGCATGAAAAGAAGCCAGATTGATGTCTTATATACTGAAACATGCCGGGCCAATTGACATCTTGGTGTTAAATGGAGACTTTGATGCCGCTCAGGTTGCAGAGTTGCGCACAAGCGTGCTTGAGGGTCTTGAGAACTCAGAGTCCTCACTTGCGATTGATATGTCGAACGTAAAATTTGCCGATTCCAGCGGCGTTGGCTTTCTGGTCTCTTTAACCAAAAAACTGACCGGACCTGAGCAGAAATTGATTGTTTGGGGGCTATCCGGACAGCCACTTGAGATTATAAAACTCACCCGCGTTGATAGTTTTATGAGCGTTTACGCTGATATGCCCACGTTTATAGAGTCACTTGGGATAGAGGCGCGGCGGCGCATGCTAGAGGCTATAAAAGCTGAAACCGGCAACTAGAGCCCTTCATCGTCATCACGTTGCAAAATCACTAAGGTCGCATCATCGCCATC
>CAYGSZ010000084.1:4998-7369 GCA_964352705.1 uncultured Rhodobacterales bacterium | reverse complement strand
CGTTTAACAGCCTCACAGCTTTTGCCAAAAAGACCATCCAGCGCAAAAATAAGAGACTGTGCTGCCGCCTCCCGCTGGTTGGTTGACTGCCCAACCTCATACAAGCCATCCGTATACAGCAAAAGAGACTGTCCTTGAGATAAAGTGAGGTCAACCTGCTCAAACTCATCATTCACCGGAAGCCCGAGAAGCGGCCCCCCTACTGCGATAAGCCGATTACGGCTTTCGGAAATTAAAGCCGGCATGGGGTGTCCGGCTGAGGCCAACTGAATATGATCGTCATCACCAACCACAGCAATCACCGCTGTCGCAACGATATCTGCCAAAGTTGAGTCAGACGAAAAACTCTCAGAGACCTCAGCGATGAGTGCCTTTGCGGCTTGCAACTCTTCCCCGTTGAACAGCTTGCAGGCCGTTCGGAAATGACTGATGAGCGTCAAAGCGTACAGTTTTGCCTGAACACCATGCCCCATAACATCTGCGACCATAATCGCCTGGTGTGCCCCTAATCGTTCAGAGACAACGATATCTCCGCCCCCAACTTCCGGCGTAAAAGCGTAAAGCGCAGTGTGAAACGATGCCAGTTTTGGCGGCACATGCGGAGCGGCCGTATCTGTAATCTTGCGAGAAAACCGCGACACCACACGATCAAGCACCTTTCTGCGGCGTATGGTGATGCGGTCGACCACTGTTTTTAGGCGCAGTAAGTTAATAGGCTTATTGAGAAAGTCATCTATACCCAATTCGCCGGCTTCGCTTTCAATGTTGTGATCGTCAACACCGGTCAGAAAGATAAAGGAGATCGCATCTAACTCTTCATCCTTCATGAGTTCACGGCGAAATGACAAACCATCCACACCCGGCAAAGACACATCAGACAGTATAAGATCTGGGTTTAACTCTGACACCTCGGCCAATGCCGCTTCCGCATTGGTAAAACTACTGACCTGATAGTGATCTTCTAAGACCGTTCGAATGAGCACCCGGTGACTGATCTCATCTTCAACAACCATGATTTTAGGACGCGCGAACAAATATGGACGCGGCGGATACCGCATGACAAAGCGATTCAAGTGATCTGCATCTGCTTTCCGAGAGGTGTAATCATGGTCTGGAAACAAGCGGGCAATCAGCCCAAGCCCCATGCCAGCCACCTGACCACCGTCTTCCACTGACCGTTCGAGGGACAGCGCCCGTTCGGCTGAGAATCCAGTGAAAGGCTCTGAATCGTCGGTAATATGACAACTTAGGCCACCGCCCTCCTCAAAGAGCTCAATGGAGACAGAGCGGCAGGACCCGCCCGCGTGCTTAACAAGATTGGTATAAATTTCCGAAACGCACAGCAAAAAATGCTCTGTCTTTCGCGCCGGAAGAGCAGACTCTCTCAGCACTGCCCCCAGAGCCTCCCGGATATCTCGGTTGTGCTCGAAATTAGGGTTCTCAAGTGCCAAAAAATAGAGGCTGGGATGGTTTGCGTTTAACGACATTGATTTGTCAGTCTCGTGAGAGTGGAATTGGCCTAAATTCAACGTGAGCTTACACCAATTCCATCTCAATCTAACAAAAGCACCAAAACTTAGATGACTGATCCAGAGTTATCGTCATAGGGGCTATCGGGTGTGTCGTCTATCAGAGGTGCGTCGGCACCACCCTCTTCGAACAAGTCAGCACCATCATCTTCACCCTCACCTTGATCCTCAATCGCATCCATCCAGTCGCTAGACTCTTCAGCCTCAACGTCCGTTGTCTCATCTTCATCCAGAGAGTCAGGGTTTTCGTCACTATTTGAATCGCTGACATCTTCTTCGGAAGTAATAAGATCAAAGACGGTACGGTCTTGTTCCTCATTCTGATCGTCGTCTTCCGACTCATCTTCGGACTCTCCACCTTGGCCCTCTGATGCACCACCGGTAGAGGAGTCTTCCTCATCGTCTTCTTCGTCGTCTGCCGCGTCTTCACTTACAGGGTCAGCTTCGTCTGAGTCGTCTGAGTCGTCTGAGTCGTCTGAGTCGTCTGCGTCATCTGCATCGGTATCTTCAGATTCAGTAGCCTCGGAGTCATCAACCCCTTCTTCATCTTCGTCAGAGTTTTCTGAGTCTGGCTCGTCTGAAGTTGGCTCTTCTGAGTCGAGTTCGTCTTCATCATTTTCTTCATCCGGCGCTGAGACTCCTTCTTCACTTGAGTCTTCTTCTTCAGACTGAGAGTCACCTTCCTCGCCATCATCAGAGGTCAGGCCAACGCGGGCACCGCGCGCAATGATTGATTCATCGCCATCTCTTCCACCCAGATCATCGTCAGAATCATCGTCGTCATCATCAGACTGTTCGTCGGTCTCTTCATCACCATCCTCGTCAGAACCGTCTTCATCGTC
>CAYGSZ010000084.1:0-4898 GCA_964352705.1 uncultured Rhodobacterales bacterium | reverse complement strand
TCATCAGACTCTTCGTCGGATTCTTCTTCGCCGTCCGCTAAACCTTCTTTATCTTCTGAACCTTCTTCATCCTCGTCTGCTTCCTCAATAAGACTGGACGCAGATTCTTCATCTTCTGACCCACCAGGACCGCCATTGTCGGCAGTATTAAAGATCAACGCTCCGGCCCACGGCATGACTTCTTGCCCAGGAATGTCTGCGCCACTGTTCTTATCGTAAACAACACCAGGGCCTTCAGCCTCGTATCGAGTGCCATTAACCTCAATGTAATCTACGATGAGATTCCGGTCATCAACGCCTGCTTTATAAGCATCATTGGTAAACCGCACTTCGACGGATTGAGGGCCATCGGCACCGAAATTACCAGTCAGCGTGATCTGTTGTGTTTCGCCTTGTTCACGATCTGCCGTAATCGTGAACGTTCCCATATCTTGGCCATCAATAGTGATCTGCGCTTTGGGAGCCCCCAGGTAATGGTCGCCACTGACTTGGATCGTGATTGTACTGTCTGCAGCGCCGCCAATATCGCCACCTTCCTGGCCTTCTGTATCACCCACTTCGGGTGGAAGGACGGTCACCGCGATGTCAGCAGATGTTGTCGCCTGATCGCCAGTGGCTTCACTGGACCGCGCTTTAACCGACAGGTTAAGAGACCCCTCAAAGCCATCGGGTACCGTGACTGACAACCCTTGCAAATCTTGCGAGGTGAGCGTCCAACTGCCATTGCTATTAGCCGTACCGGCAGACAGTTGAGCGCCTTCTGGAAGGCCAGATACCGTTATCGTGAGAGACTCAGACCCATCTGTGTCTACAAGTGAAGCCCCAATATTAAGCGCGATGCTCTCGCCGGCCGTGCCTTCTGAAGCTGACACAGTAAGATTGGGGGCGTCAGCAACAGCGGCTACCGCAACGCTCACACCAAACGATGATGTGTTTTGATCGCCACCATCTTGTTCTTCTGTTGTCACCCGAACAGTCAATGATAAATCGCCATCACTGTTTTCCGGAGGCTTAACTTTCACGTTTGCAAAGTCATCCGGATCAACGCTCCAGGTTCCACCGCCAATATTCTCACCGTGAGAGAGCACTGCGCCCTCGGGAAGGCCAGAAATTTCAATACCGACAATGATCTCAGACCCATCATTGTCATCGAGAACAATAGATTGGTTAAGAGCAATAAATGTGTCTTCCACGCCAGACGGCACACCGGGACCACCATTACTTTCGGTGTTGAAGATCAACTTACCGGCCCAGGGCATAACTTCCTGCCCAGCGATATCTGCGCCGCTATTCTTGTCGTACACAACGCCTGGGCCACCGGCCTCATAGCGCGTGCCATTGACCTCAACAAACTCAACGATGAGATTGCGATCACCAACACCCTGTTTGTAGGCATCATTGGTGAACCGCACCTCGACAGAGCCCGGGCCATCTGGTCCGAAATCGCCCGTCAAATTAATTTGCTGGCTTTCGCCCTGGGCACGATCAGCCGTGACCGTAAAGGTTCCCATATTCTCGCCATCAATGATGATCTGAGCGTTGGGAGACCCCAAATAGTGATCGCCGCTGACTTGAATGGTTATTGTGCTTTCACCATCCGTCGCAGCACGGCCACCCTGCACACCATCTGCAACACCCGTTACAGAGACAGGCAAACTTTCTACTGTTGTTAGCGTTTCACCCGTTGTTGTTTCTTCAACCGTGACGGCAACAGAAAGCTCAAAGTCATCGTCACTGTTCTCTGCTGGGGTAATGGTAAGGCCATCCACTTCGGCAACATCAAGTGTCCAAGTACCATCGCTATTACGAGTACCGGCAGAGAGAGTGGCCCCGGAAGGGACGCCGGAAATCACGATATCAGTGATCTGTTCCGAGCCATCGGCATCACGCAGACCAATACCGATATCAAGCGGGATACTCGTGTCTTCAGAGCCCTCAACCGCCAAGACGTTTATGTTTGCACCTTCGACATCGATATCCACGGGGTTGCCGTCCATATCGACGATGGAAATGTCTTCCCAGCTCTCAACTGTGAGATTTAGGTTAGTAAACGTTTGCGGTTCTGTATTGCCGCTTTCGATAGCGGCACGCAGCGCTTGAAGATCGGCAACAACATCAGGGTTACGAAGATCTTCTGCCGACACACGAACAGTCAAATCATCCTGGCCAGCACCGCCTTTGTAGACATCGGTTCCAGAGGCTTCGCCCAGCGTAAAGATACCAGAGTCGTCGCCTTCTCCCCCATCAACAATGTCAGACCCTGCACCACCATCGAGGATATCATTCCCGGCACCACCGTATAGTTTGTCATCACCTTGGTTACCGTAAAGTTGGTCGTTGCCTGCACCACCGAACAACGTATCGCTGTTGCCTTCAAAGTCGTTCACAACAGGAGCGATATCAACGCGAACGGTGAGATCGTTGTAGTCTCTGTCGCCGCCGTTATTGAGATCTTCAAAACCGATGATCATGCCGCCGGTTTCTGAATCATAACCGGATACAACGTGCTGTTTACCATCATAGTTGAGCGGAATACTTGAATCCGTTCCTGCTGTATGGAACACGGACCCTTTAACGTCTGTCACACCGCCGTCACCGGCGACCCAGACAAGGTTTGGGTTGGTGCTGTTTACGGTTGCTCCAGCATCACCGTCGCGGAATTCAAAGTGCCCGTTCTCAAAGTTATTGAAATTGTTTTTGCTGTAACCATCGGCAACAATAAACAGGGCAAATGTTTCACCGGCTTCAAGATCAAGCGTGACCGAGGATTCATTGGAAATGAGACTGCCGCCAGAACCCTGCTTTGAGGCGTTGTTAAACACCATTTGTACGTCGGTGATTTCGCCGTCTGGACCAATTTTGTAATAGCCCAAGGAATTCTTATAACCAGCGCCTTCGTTCAAGAAGGTCAAGGTTACTTGATGGTCAGCCTCAAGAGTAAAGTCTGATCTTGGATCCAATCCATTGACGTCGGCTGAGTCAACAGCGCGGCGTTCCGTCAGGTCTGGGAACGGATTACTATGTGACCAACCGTGTTCAACAACATCGGACGGGCCGCTGCCAGTGCCTTCATCGCCGATGAGAATATCATCACCGTCTTCGCCATAAAGAACATCGCTGCCCTCTCCGCCTTCAAGACGGTCATTACCACCCATACCGTGCAGTTCGTCATCACCGTCACCGCCGGTCAAAACGTCATTCCCGAAAGATGCGTTGCGATCAAGAGTGACGTTGACCGTGGCCGTTTTGGAAGACTGCGTTTCCACACCCGTTTCAGGGTCATGGTCAGTAGCCGTTGCGGTGACGCCGATTTCAAAATCAGCAACGTCGCCCGTAAGGGTCAGGGACAAGCCGTCTCCTGCAATAGTGTCTAAATCGTCTTGGCTAAGTTCCCAACGGCCATCATCTTGCAATGTTCCCAGCGACAAGGTGGCGCCTGACGGAATACCCTCAAGAGATACGGTCAGTGTTTCTGACTCATCAGAGTCTACCAGCGCTGCACTGATGTCTAACGATACAACTGACACAAAATTTTGTTGATCGCCGTAGATAACATCGTTGCCCGCGCCACCACCGATAACGTTATCGCCGCCATCACCGGAAAGCTCATCATCCCCGTCCGAAGCCGTTTGCTGGCTTTCAGTGGAGTCCTGAACTTGGGCGGTCGCTTCTGCACCAACGATTAAATCAGGCGCATCCGCAACGGCGTGCACTTGAACCAGCAAGGTGGCTGAAACTGAATCCGTGTCGCCATTGTCTTCTTCAGAAACCGCTTCGACTTCAAGTTCAAAGTCATCACTGCTGTGCTCTGGCGCTTTAATACTGAGGCCAATCAGTTGATCGGGCGTCAGGTCAAAACTATTATCGCCACTAAACGTGTCTCCAGCCGTGTTCTTGAGAACTGCACCGTCTGGAATCCCAGAAATTGTGATGTAGGAATACTCTGAACCATCCTGGTCTGCGAACACGGTAGTAATATCAAGGGCAATAAACTCGTCTTCCTGGCCTTCGGCGGCCTGAACAGAAAGTTCCGGCGTATCAACAACAGGGACGACTTCAATTACCACCGACTGAACCGTCTCAGCAGTTTCACCAGTGGTTTCGGTTGAGGTCACTGTGACGGTCAAGGCGATTTCACCGCTGAAGTGCTCAGGCCCCCTGATTTGCAAACCAACAATCTGTTCGGGCGCAAGCTCTAAGGTGTCAAAACCCTCAAAGATTTCGCCAAGATCATTGGTGAGCGTTGCTCCTTCCGGAATGTCAGAGATGGTAAAGGAAAGAGACTCAGACCCGTCTGTGTCAACAAGTTCTGCTTCAATCTCCAAAGGAATAAATTCATCTTCATTCCCAGAATTTGACTGAGCTTCTACCTCTGGCGCGTCTGCGACGGCACCGACAACAACAGGCAATATTATCGATGTCTCAGCAATATCGCCGTCATCTTCTTGCGATACCGCTTCAATCTCAAGATTGAGCGTTCCACTAAAGTGCTCAGGCGGTGTGATGGTTAAACCGGCAATATCACCGGGAGAAATTGTCCACGTACCATCTTCATTGTTTGTGCCTGCGGACAATAAAGCGCCCTCTGGCACATTGCTGATGGTTATAAAAAGAGTCTCTGAGCCATCGTTGTCAGGCAATGTAATGTTAATGGGCAGATCGATAGCTGTGTCTTCGTTGCCTTGAGCCTCGCCCAACTCGATGACAGGGGCATCAGCTACCCCGGTTACGGAAACTTGAACATTAGCATTAACAACAGTGTTCGCACCGGTGGTGCTATTCGCAGTGGTTACAGCCGCTGTGATGGAAAAATTATCGTTAGAGTTTTCAGGCGGCGTGATTGTCAACCCGATCAATTGAGCCGCAGAGACAGTCCAACTACCGTCTTCATTTTCAAC
>CAYGSZ010000083.1:7225-11025 GCA_964352705.1 uncultured Rhodobacterales bacterium | reverse complement strand
TGCCGCAGCGTGATTGAGATCTGTCGGTAAGAGTATCTTACTCATAGATCAGTTTAGTCCAATCATGCGGCATTTGTTTTGCCGCACAAATTCGACACCTTTGCATGAATGCAACAAAGTCGAGAAATAGCAGTGCTGGAATAAATATTATGTGTTTACTATGTTAGAGTATCTATATCAAAGCCTGGGTTATTATGAGTGGAAATTAAAATAACTCAAAGGGATATCGGCCACTTTTTCAGTATCAAACAGGCCATAGGATCAGGTCATCTTTGGTCATATGGACGAGGATTTGTTCGTGGCACGTGACTCATCGTCGATCGTTACAGGCCGTGATCAACTAAGCGCGCAGTTGATTAAAGCGCGAGAACTGTATGGCGTTGGTCTGTTTCATGAAGCTGAGCAGATTTGCACGACGTTGTTGGATCAATCTCCTAGCAGTATTCAGGCTATGAGCCTTTTATCAGCAATTTATACAAAGACGCATCGTGGTGCCGAGGCTTTAGTCCTAACAGCGAAAGTAATTCAGCTCGCACCAAACGATGCAGAAGTGCATACAACACGTGCAGCTGTTCTAAACGACGGCACGTTGTTCGAAGAAGCGCTTGCCGCAGCCAACAGGGCTATGCAGTTAAAGCCTGGATATGCGGATGCTCTAATACAGTTTGGGATTGCGCTCAAAGGGCTCTATAGATTTTCTGAAGCCTTAAACGCCTTTCGCGATGCGTTATCACTCAAACCAGCATTAAAGTCGTTTGTGGAGTCCAATTTGGTAATTTTGCATGCTGAAGAGGGACAATACGAGACCTCTCGCAGGTATGCAGATGCCTTGGTATCTGAGAACCCAAACGTAAATATGTTCGCTTCAATGCGTCACCGTTTTGGTCTTTACACGCCATCCCTAACCCGAAAAGACGAATTAGAACGTGCTCAGGCGTATTGGGATACTAAGCCATGGCCTGTCGGATATAACCGCTCTAGACAGCGCGTGAATGTGAGGGCAGGGGATAGGATCAAAATTGGATACTTCTCGTCGGATTTTAAAACGCACCCTGTTTCAAAATTTCTAATGCCCGTGCTTAAAGCTCATGATCAAAAGAAATTTCAAATAGGCCTTATTGATACAACGCCAAATAGAGATACATTTTCCGAAACAGTTCGTAGCAATGTTGATTTTTATCACGATGGTTTGTTTCAGTCCGACACAGAATTAGCATCGTCAATCCAACACCTCGGTGTTGATATCCTGATCGATCTGACCGGCATTTTTAAAGACAACAGACTGAATGTTTTTCGCTGCCGACCCGCACCAATTCAGGTCTCCTGGATAGGCTATTCTGGCACGACGGCATTGAAGGAAATGGATTACATCATTGCTGATGGATTCGTTTGTCCAGCAGATGCTGACGAGGACTTCACAGAAGAAATCGTTAGGCTTCCGGACACTTACCTTTGTTACGAAAACGCAGACCTCGGTGTGCCTCCTCGTCCCTTTAGGCTGCCTGGCGAGGCCGTTACCTTTGGCAGCTTTAACAATCATCTCAAACTGAATCAGAAAGTTATTGGGGCCTGGGCCGAAATACTAAAACGTACTCCACGATCACGGCTCTTTTTAAAGTCTTTAGATTTTCAGAGCTCTGCTTTACGTCAACATATTCGCCGTCAATTCGAGGCGCGTGGAATCTCAAAAGAGAGACTTAGATTAGAGGGGCCGCTAAGCCAAGAGGCTCACTTTGCCGCCTATAATCAGGTTGATATCGCGCTAGATCCGTTTCCTTACTGCGGCACCACCACCTCTGCAGAGGCGTTGTCCATGGGCGTTCCGCTGATCACCTTGATTGGGGAGCGCTGGGTTCAAAGAACCACCTACGGGTTTTTATCAAACATAGGTGTGCCTGAGTTGGCAGTGACGTCAGAGGCCGCTTATATCAATCTGGCAATCAAGCTAGCGCAAGATCCAATTAAACTTGAGCAATTACGGGGCCAGATAAAGGACTCATTTGCTAAATCGCCGATTAGTGATGCTGAAACATTTACGCGCAACCTCGAAGCGGCGTATCGCAAAATGTGGATGACATACTGCGAAAAACAGGGTGCTGTTTAAGCCGCCTCATCGTATCTGTTGTAGCGTTCCATATGAAACGCGTGTGTGCTTGCGGTGGCTTTATGGCTTTCGCGCTCCTGCATGGCGTTCATCCAGGTTCTCAATCGGGTGCATTCGTCTGGAATTTTTGCGCCCCAGAGTTCTTCGTAGCAGGGGAAGCGTTCCATAAACGGCATGAATTGCAGGTCAATCATTGTCAGAGTTTTACCCATGAAGTAGGGGCCATCGCCCATCTTTTTGAGGCCTTCGTTCTCAATAAACAGGAACTTCTCAGCGACGGCTTTGCGGTTTTCAATCTGTTTTTCTTCATCTCTTTTGTCTGCGATGAGCTTATGCAGTGTGGGAAGGAAGTATGAGTCGCAATAATCAATCCATATTCTCGCTTTGGCCCGAAGCATTGGGTCACGCGGGAGTAGTGGGGGGTCCGGATAGACCTCTTCCAAGTATTCGTTGATGATCCGGGATTCATAAACGATGTCGCCGTTATGTCTGATCAAAGGCACTTTGCCATGGGGGGAGAGTTCTTTCCACCAGTCGGGTTTGTTGTACAAATCCACTTCCGTCAACGCGCAGTCTATGCCTTTTTCTAACATCATCATGCGCGTGCGTTGCGCGAAAGGGCAAGCTTCATAACTGAAGAGTTCAATATCTGGCATGTCTGCATTCCCGTTTATTATCCTGTGCGGCAGGACGATTTTGATAAGGGTTTATAGATTAATCATATCAGAATCATAACACAGGTAAACGCCACCGAGATAAGGCGCGCCTTATGTATTCCAGATCATGAGTCGCGCGCTGGTTCGAAGTAAAATCTCTCCAAAAACCGGCACTATGAAGGCGGTCAATAAGACTCCAAACCAAAGTGCCATAACGCTCAAAACGGTCCCGGGAGAGACTATAAAACCAAGGGCTTGAGCCGTTGCCAGGAGGATAAAAAGACCGGATGCCAAAGCGGTATACTTTTGAATTGCTTCAGGCCAGGGTTGCTCTACCGCTAATCGATTAAAGAGAACCCAAAGGCCGAGTGTGACGCCTAGGATCAGGGGAAGCAGCGGCGAGAATATTACGGGGCGACTTAGCTTGATCTTAAGATGGGCGTCTTGAGTAACGGTCTGACCGTCAACGGCAAGTCTGAAATTTATTTGTGACGGCTTGTTCTCAAAATCATCAATTGCAAATCTTACTGTACAGTTTGGTCCGACGGCTAAGATGATGGTTGTTCGCGCATCACTTTCAACGACCAACCGCTCGTCACGACACGCCGTTTGCCAGTCCAGCACGGCTAGGTACACCAGCACCTCGTTGCGTGTTGATTTCACAGTGATTTGCGGTTGAAGTCCGTTCCCATGATAAACGGTCTGGCCATCAACCACGATGCTGCGAATGTGCAAAGCTGGCAGAGGCGATTTGGATTGCGGTGTAGTGAGCGCTGATTGGGGGGCAATGAGAAATTGTCTCGGATATGAGGCCAGGCCATCTGGTGTTGCAAACACCATTTTATCCGTTCGTTCGTCAAACTCTATGGCGCTGTAAGATGCGGTGCCGCGTGTGGACGAGGGCAATGCTATCAACGGCAGCGTTGCTTCTGGCAGCGATGTTGGCATCGCGTAACTTCCCGTACTTGTTTGCAACCAGAGTGCCCCAGCGGCCTGCTGGGTTGCATACCATCGTGGGAATTCCGGGCTCGGAAATTCCG
>CAYGSZ010000083.1:0-7125 GCA_964352705.1 uncultured Rhodobacterales bacterium | reverse complement strand
AATTCCGGGCTCGGAAATTCCGTGTAGGACAACTTGGAAAATTCTGTTGCCAAGGACGTATCAGTTTGGAAACGTAAGTTTTTATAATCCCATAGCAATGCGGCACCCGTCATAAACAGGCGGATGGAATCCGGTGTTGCTGAAAAATGAGGCGCGACATCAAAGCCTGCATGTCTTGGAGACTCTTGGGTAAATAAGGGCTTGGCCTTTTCTGTATTTTGATCTTTGAGCCATTCATCGGCTGCGAAGGCAATCAGCGTTCCATCTTTCAAAATAACAAGAAGGTCGCCGTCAGCTGTTTCTGTGAAGTCGGAAATTGAAGATTTGAATTCCGGTCCGATTGGCCCAACCGCGTTCCACTCGCTCCGGTCAAAGTCAAAAAGCTGGACTCTGGTGCCAAACCCGGCAGCAATGCGCGACGGTTGGGTGTGCGATATGAAAACCGCGGACGGTGGGTCTTCATACAAGGTTGTGGCTCCGCTCTCAGAGTAGTCAATCAATGCGCGCTCGGTGCCAACAATCAGTGAGGTATGACCTCTCATAGAACTGCGCTTAAACAGGTTCAGGCTGCGAATAGGGGCGTCGCCAAGGTCTGAAACCTGACGCATTCGACCGTTTGATTCGGACTGATACAGACCTGCTGTGGTGCCAGCATAAACACGATTAGTATCGACAGCGACTGCAGTAACGGGGTGCTCCAGTCCGTTGAGAATATCCCAAACTTTCAGTGGGTCGTTGATGTTAAACCAGACAGCGCCGCCATCAAAAAAAGCGAAAACATTACCTGCTGGTCCCGTTGATATGCTTCGTATTGGGCCTGCCTGTAAACCGGAACGATCGTATAAGTGTGAGATAAGTTCTCCACGCAGATCAAAATGCAAAACCGCTCCGTCATCTGTTCCAAATATGAGTTCGTCATTATATGTTGCAGCACTTGAGAGCACTGTTGAAGTGTCTAGGGGGGCGGGGAGTTCATCCCATAAGGGCGCGAGCGTGATGCCGCTGTCTGATGTCTCTAAAACAAAGACACCTGATCGTTGTGTCACTAAGAGTGGCCCTAGTTTTGTACTCTCAAACACTGCGACAGGAGTCAGTTCTGACCAGCGCGCAGGGAGCGTCAGCGCGCGAGAGTTACTTTTCGTCAGTTTTACCAGGCCCTCATCAACTTCAAAGACTATGTCGTCATCGTGCTTATAAGCGAAGCCAGTTGGAATGCCTTCATAGGCCATAGAAACACCGTCAGGGCCGAGTGTGAACAGGCCGACATTACTCAAGATATATATAATGTCTCCAACGGCCATCATTCTTTGAACTATAAGAGGAGACTCTGTTTCGGAAACACCGATCGGACCAGGAATGTCTAAGGCGGACCAGTTTAAATGCCCCGTTTCGTCTGGTGTGTAGATCCCTAATCCGTTGGTGCCGCCGGTTAACCAGGACCCTTTGGGCCATGAGTCACGGTTTAATTCCAATAGGTCTAACGCTAAAATATGTGTAATTCCACGTGACTGAGGCGTATGCGGGAGCAGTCGCCATAAGACTCCATCATAACTTAGCAGTCCGGCTTCATTCGCTGCGTACACCAGACCTTTGTCGTTAATGGCAGAGGAATATGTGATTTCACCGGCGCCGGTATCGCGAGGATCAAACGACCGCCAAAGTGGCCTGCCCGTATGGCTGCTCTCTTCTGCCCCAATTGAGGTCGTCACTAAGCTGTTGATGCAGCTGAAGACAAAAAGAGAAATGAAAAGTCTAAGTAGCCGCATCTTCCGGCGGTCCCTTCAACTCCACCGCGTTGCCATCCGGGTCTTTGATATACAACGATGGCCCATTTCCATCAGCACCGTATCGCATGCCAGACTCGCCGATCTCTATGTCATGCGCTTTTAAATGGTTACGAATGGACGCTTCCTCAAAAGGATCAATGCGCAGGCAAAAATGATCCATGTTGGGGGCATTGGTTTGCGGCGCAGTTCCCCCGCGCACGCCCAAGGTGCCGTTGACATCAACCAGATCGATTAAAGATCGGCCGGCTCTGAGTTGAAGCAGACCCAAGTCTTCCCGGAACCGGTCAACCGCGCAGCCCAATACGTCACAGTAAAAATGCTTGGCGCGTTCAAGGTCGTTCACGCGCAGAACAACGTGATCTAAGCCTAAAATCTGAAAGAGGTCAGTCTTTGTCGTTTTATCCATAGTCTTTACTATAGCCTATATGAGTGCTCAGCATCGACAGTTCAGTTCTGTATTTATGTCGCGGCGTCACGCCGTTAAATTTGCTGTCGTGGCTGGCATATCGCCTCTCACAGGGGCGTCAGGCGCTCAAGCTCAAGTGAGTCAGAGGGCGCGTCAACTTAAAGAGCGACGCGATTGTGAGTTAGGGTTGCCGGACTGCAGGCCGGATATTCAGGCGCAATTGAAGGCGGAACAGCAGCGACTCCAGAGGGGGCTGGGTGGCTTAGGCATTGCGAGTGCCCTTATTGCAGGTTGGTTGTGGTGGCGAAAACGTTAAGAGAGCACTGCTTTTTCGATCTCGGTGGAGCTACGCGCAAAAATCAGGCACACTTCAACTTCAAGTATCTACGCACGCTGGAGAGCCGTCTTGAAGATCGCTATCATCATAGTCTTTGCGTCATTGATGGGTCTGTCAGCCCCAGAGGCCTATGCCCAGGCATCTCAGGGATTCCCCGATGCGCGAATGCGCGACTTTGAGCGGCAACGGGCCTGTGAACAAAATCTTCCCACATGCCTTCCGCAAATCCGTCGTCAAATGGAAGAACGGCGTGCAAACCAGATGTGGATGAGTGCCATGATCGTCGGGGTGCTGGTGGTTATCGGTCTATTGATTGTCCGTGCCCACAACAAAAAAAAATCGGAAGACAAGCAGATATTGGCGCGCAGTCGTCAAACGGCCCGAGGCCGCAAACAAAAAAGCTCTTCATCCAATGATGACGATCCGTTCGATACGGGTCCGCGTCGAAGCAAATTGGAACGGCCACCGAGATTTGGTGACCGCTAATATCTTTGTTTTTTATGGCTGGGTTTTCTATGCCCGAATTTTTTATGGCCGCTGAATAAGTTCCAGCCACTCTCCATTTGGACCGACGATAATACCAGCCCGTCCGCCACCGTACGGCGCGCCGGTTGGCTGCAATGGCTTGGCTCTAAAGTCGACAGGAATAGCGTCTAAGTCATCCACCAGAAATGAAACGATGGAGATTCCAGGGGGGATATCTCCAGGAAGAATAGGCCGCTCCACCGTGCCCTCAGGATACTGATCAAGCTCGATCTTGAAGGGGCCACCGATGTCGGCGGTGGAGAGGGGGTGCATTTTTTCTGAATCGTAACCGAGAATTTTATTCAGGGCCGACATGCGAACCGCTTGAGGCTCTGAGGTCTCAATGCCTAGCGTGCCATTATAAAAGTCTATGTGGCTGTCCATTGATTTGCCGCCATTAATGACAATGAAAACACGATCCACAAAAGACTCGGCCTGACCCAAACCGAACGCTGGGTTTTTGACCGTGGTGAAGTACGTCAGTTCCTTCGCTGGTCCCAGGGCCTGCATGGCTTTGATATCATCTGTTGTCGATAGGTTGCGCGGCAGGGCAACAATTTCGAAGTCTGAGCCTTCCAGGCGTGCCGGCATGGCATCCACGTCTTCAACCAACAGTTCGTTGGCGTTCCAGCCATAAGTTTTTAAGGGCTGGTACCCAGGCACGGGGGGGGATTCTACAAAACGAAACACCATGTCTGCACCGCTGGCGGGCTGCATAATCAGATAGGGCCGCCCGGCTGTTACGGGGGCATCCCAAACGCCGGAGACTTCCGCACTGATTTCTCCTCTTTCAATAACCTGATAGCCCAGGGTATCACCATAGGCGCGCTCGGCGGCGGCGAGGTCGGGAACAGCGAGTGTCACAGCGAGTATGGGACCGAGCATGGCGGATATCCTTTTCAGACTTTAGAACTTTCACATTACACCCTATTCAACGGGGCCTTTAGTCAAAGTGCAAGACTAGGCGGCGGTCAAAGCCTTTATCTCTGACTTGAAGGCAGGATAGCTTGCACAGAGGGTAGCGCGATCCCCATGGCCGTAATCCTGGTATTCAAAGCCCGGAGAGACCGTGCAGCCCATCAGAGCGAACCTACCGCCAGTCCTAAGTCGGCAGCCTTGCCATATGCCTTGTGGCACAGTGAGGGTGACGTGCTGATCGTTGGTAATATCCTGTCCCAACGTTAGTTTCTGGCCTTGCCCATCGGGGAAAAGCTGCAACATCTCAACCGGATCACCCATATAGAAATGGAATGTTTCGTCGCTGGCGACGGTATGCAGATGTGAAAAAGTATCTGGTGTCAGCAGATAATAAATAGCGGTGCTAAAACTCCGCGCGCCGTCATAGCCATCTGGCAGGGCCGCATGAGCGATATTTGCTTTCGAACGATAGACCTCCCGAAAGAAACCACCTTCTTTAGGATGGGGCTCTAAGTTCAGGCGTTTGATAAGCTCTTCAGCGGTCACGATGAGCCTGACACGATTAAATTTTGGCGCAGAAAGTCACGCCCTAAAGTCGCTCCCATCTGCTCAATGCCATGCCCGTGGTTGGGCACAATATGAGCGGTATAAGCAATATCTTGATCGTCCAGCGCGCGCTGCATATGCGTCAGCGCGGGCAGGGGCACCACATCATCGGCAGACCCGTGCACGAGGAGGATCGGAGGGCTGTAGCTTTTTTCTGTCGCTAAATGTTCACTGCCGAGCAGAGCACCTGAATACCCAATGATTGCCCCAAGTGCTGCTGATCGTCGCAAACCAACATGCATCGCCATCATGGTACCTTGCGAAAATCCGATCAGGGCCAGTGAGCTTGCGTCTAACTCGGTTTCCCCAAGAATATGATCCAGGTAGGCGTTAAGAGGCGTAGTAGACTTTTTCGCGCCGTCGAACATGCGCCCAAACGCATCGGTCATGCGGGACGGGTCTCTGCGCAGGAGATTGGGGTCATAGCCTTGGAGCGTGAACCATTGTCGGCCCATGCCAGTCTCACCTGCCTCAGGGGCGTGAGGGCTAAAGAAAGCGGCATCCGGCAAACTTTCAGCGAAGTATGGCGCAAGGCCGATCAGGTCGTTGCCATCGGAACCATAGCCATGCAGAAAAACCACGGCTTGTTTGGCCTTTTTGCCAGAGGCGGGGGCCCGGCTTGGGCCATCTAACATCGTAGTGTTGCTCATTTTAAAACTCATTCTCTGCACCTTAACTTAGTCCATGATACTGTATGGTTCATGACGATGCACCCTTAGGACCGAATTCAAAAAGAGGATTATTGATGAAGGATGAAGAGGCAGCGCTGTTTGCCAATGATGTTTTCTACGCAGCGTTTAAAGCAAACGATTATGACGCAATGGAGCGTTTATGGGCCATGAGCGGCATTATTTGCGTGCATCCGGGATGGCTGCCGCTTTATGGACGTGAAGATGTTCTGGAAAGCTGGCAGGCCATCTTAGGGGAGCAGGGTGCGCCTGATGTGACATGCAGGGCGGCTAAGGTCTCTATATTTGGCGAGTCAGCCGTTGTGACCTGCATTGAAGACCTCAATGGGGCATATCTGTGCGCGACGAATGTTTTTGTGAAGGAGGCGGCGGATTGGAAAATGGTTCACCACCACGCCGGGCCAGTTAATCTGAGGCCGGAAGACCTGCCTGACGAACCTGATATAGCCGTCAACTAAGACTTTTTCTAAGCTTCAGTGGAAGAGGCGTCTGCCGTGTCCGATACATAAGGTTCGGCTTTCAGGAAACTCGGCGTATGTTCGCCAAACGCAATCACATCTTCATCCCCATAGTCCATAACACCAACATCTGGATCATGGCGACTGCGGTCGCGTCTGGGTCGTTTAGGACGCTCTTCCCAGCGAGGCTTTTGCTCGTCCTTAGCCACGGCTTTAGCGGGCTCTTTAGGCGTAGATTCTGACGCTGATTTAGGCGCAGGCTCTGAGGTTACAGTGTCACCGGGTCGCGCTTTAGGAGCGTCTTTTGGACTATCTTTGGCATTCGTTTTTTCTGAAGCTTTCACGTTTGCTTCAGATTTACCTTCAGTCTTCTCGCCAATTTTGAACAGGGGGATAGGCCCACCGATGAGTTTCTCAATGGCGGTGAGCATTTTGCTATCGGCTGGGACGCTTAGCGTGAACGCCTTGCCCTGCATGCCGGCACGACCGGTTCTGCCAATGCGGTGAACATAGTCTTCCGCACTGTTCGGCACGTCGTAATTGACCACAAACGGAACCGCAGAAACATCTAGCCCACGTGCGGCAACATCGGAACAGACCAGCAGTCCAGCCTCACCTGATTTAAACGCAGCCAGCATCTCAGTCCGCTTGGATTGAGGCATATCGCCGTGCAGGGCCACCGCGTTTAAGCCATGTTTGGTCAGCGACTTAAACAGGATATCGACGTCTTTTTTGCGGTTGCAGAAAATGAAGCCGTTCTCAATTTTTTCAGTTTTCAGAAGGTTCAGGATCGCGTCCCGTTTGTCAGCAACCGTTGTTTTGATCAGGGCTTGGGTAATGGTTGTTGCCGTTGTTGCAGGGGCATCGACGGCAACTTCTTTTGGGTTCATCAGAAAAGCTTCTGAGAGGCGGCGAATTTGCTTGTCCATGGTGGCAGAGAAAAAGAGGGTCTGGCGCAATGTCGGGACTAATTTAGCAATCCGCTCGACGTCAGGGATAAACCCCATATCAAGCATGCGATCAGCTTCATCAATAACGAAATATTTTACGTCATTAAGAAGGATTTTTCCGCGCTCGAAGAGGTCAAGAAGACGGCCCGGAGTGGCGATAAGAACGTCGCAGGCTCCGGCCAACGCCTTTTCCTGATCGGTAAAGGATGTGCCGCCGATGATCAAAGCCATCGAGAGGTCGGAGTATTTGGAATAGTTATTAAAGTTATCAGCAGCTTGTGCGGCGAGTTCTCGCGTCGGGCACAAAATCAGCGCCCGCGGCATTCTGGCGCGTGAGCGGCCTGAACTGAGAATATCAATCATAGGCAGCGTAAAGCTGGCTGTTTTGCCGGTGCCGGTCTGGGCAATTCCCATAACGTCACGGCCCATCAACGCGATCGGAATTGCTT
>CAYGSZ010000082.1:0-11034 GCA_964352705.1 uncultured Rhodobacterales bacterium | reverse complement strand
TTTTCTGGGATTCATGGATTCTTAAGATTCCAGAGCCAAATTCAATCCCGGTAAGGGCCGCTCCGCCCAGACGGAGCAAATGCCGTAAGGCACCGGAATGACGGGGACCAACGAGTTTCCCTGTTCCGGGCGAGAAGTGAAAACAGGCGGTTTAGCGCGTGATGTGCTGCATTGCCTGGGGACCGGAATGATGGATGTAGGCAAGCTAAAAGTCTTCCAGATGGCGATGACCAAGATGGAATGGGCATCGCAGCGCCAAAAACTTTTGTCGCAAAACGTCGTGAATGCGAATACGCCAGGCTATGCGCCGCAGGATCTTAAATCTTTTGATTTTAAGAAAACCCTTCGCTCGGCGGCACCTGTGCAGGTCGCAATGACTAATCCGAAGCATTCAAAAGGAACCATTCCGCAGCAGGAAACCTTCCGTAATCGTGAGGTGCGCCGGAATTTTGAAGTTTCCCCTGACGGCAACCAAGTCATTCTTGAAGAGCAAATGCAGAAAGTTGGATCAACACGCAGTGAATACAATCAGGCGGTCACGTTGATGCAGTCACATATGAAAATGCTGAAGATGGCCCTTGGCAAGGGCGGCGGAGCATAAAGGTAAATGACGATGGATAATCTTAGCGCCAGTTCACAAATTGCCTCACATGGCATGAAGGCCCAAGCGACACGCTTACGCGTGATTTCAGAAAATTTGGCCAACGCCAACTCAACCTCTGAAGTCCCGGGGGGTGAGCCTTATCGACGAAAACTTCTGACATTTCGCAATACGCTGGATCGTGAGCTAGAGGCCAACACGGTTACCGTGAAACGCATCTATGACGATAAATCGGAGTTGGGCGTTAAATATGATCCAGCGCACCCAGCCGCCGATGAAAACGGTTACGTTTTAACGCCAAATGTGAATCCACTCATTGAAATGATGGATATGCGTGAGGCGCAGCGATCCTACGAAGCCAACCTGAATGTCATCACGGCATCTCGGGAAATGGTTGCCAAAACTCTAGAGCTTCTGCGCTAGGCCATGACGGAGCGTTAACCGCGCCAAAAAGCGGGACGTTCAAGATGAAAAAACAAAACGCTTAATTAATCCGGAGGGGACTATGACCATAGATTTCAATACAGCTGTTAGTGCCTATAAAGAAGCTGCCGCTTCTGTGAGTGGTGCGGCTGGTGGTGTGACCCCGCCTGGGCAGTCAGATGGATCTTTTGTCAATATGGTGAAGGGTTCTCTTGATTCGGCTATGGAAATAAACAGGCACGCTGAACAAGTGACAATGGCGAGAATTGCAGGGGAAGCCAGCACCATGGATGTGGTCACGGCCGTTGCGAGCGCTCAGCATACTTTGGAAACAGTTGTAGCTGTTCGGGATAAAGTCCTCCAAGCCTATCAAGAAGTGCTGAGGATGCCGATCTAAGGTCATTCAAGCCTGCCATACGCGGAGATCTAATAATGAACGAAGTAGAAGTGATCGATATTGGCAGGGATGCGGTTTTTACCATGCTCAAAATATCCGGGCCGATTCTTTTAGTAGGTCTGACCGTTGGCTTGACTGTTTCTGTTTTTCAAACATTGACGCACATTCAAGAAATGACGTTAACGTTTATTCCAAAAATTACGGCGGTGTTCACATCATTGATATTTTTTATGCCATGGATGTTGACTCAACTTACGGAATTCACCCAGCGATTGATGGATACAATCATCGCCTTGCCTTAGCGAGGCTATGATTGCCTTTATGTCGTGTTTAGCCGAACTTAGGCGCATTCATGTTAAGTGATTTGCTAGCCCTAAACGTGTTTCACTTCTTACTGGTGTTCGCACGTTTATCAGTCATTTTTTTGCTGATGCCTGGTATTTCTGCTGGTTACATACCCGTTAGAATTCGCCTTATCTTGGCCCTTTTGGTGACCTTACTGACTCTGCCACTCGTGCAGCAATACCTTCCAGACCAGCCAGAGTCTTCAGGCTTACTCGTAAAGTTGATCTTTTTTGAAGTTATGGTCGGGGCCTTCATTGGCGCTATTATTCAAACGGTGATGGCGGCTTTGGATCTTGCGGGCCTCAAAATCAGTCAGGCTGTTGGCCTGATGAACGCGTTCGTAGACGATCCGGTGAGTGATACCCAAAGCGCGATTATTATCGGCTTTCTAAACATGATCGTTGTTATTCTTATTTTTTCGACAGGGCTTCATGCTCTAATGATCATGGCGATTGTCGATAGTTACACTTTAATGATGCCGAATGATCCGCTGATGACCGGCGACATGCTCAACATGTTGGCGTCCTCGTTGACCGAGGCCTTTCACGTTGGAACACGACTGGCATCACCATTTCTGGTGTATTCATTGGTGTTTCAGGTGACGATGGGCATTATGTCGCGGCTATCGCCTCAAATGAACGTCTTTTTTGTCGCGCTGCCGATCCAGCTTTTACTCGGCTTTGTACTTCTTACTATAGCTTTGCCAGCAATAATGATGACGTTCTTACATTACTTCGAAAACAGTCTGATCTCGATTCTGTTGCCAGGAGTGAACGGTGTCTGACGATAAAGACTCAAAAACAGAGCAGCCGACCGCGAAGAAAAAGGGCAAGGCGCGTAATGATGGTAATGTCCCCCAGCATACGGAACTGAAGACTTTTTCGATGCTTTTGGCGGGCCTTGTGGTGATTGGTCTGATAGCGCCTCAATTGGCGGCTGACATGGCTGACTTTCTTAAGATGTTTTTGCAGAGACCGCATACCCTGGCCCTAGAAGAGGAGGGGGTTCGCTATCTCATTTTTTCAGCAGGCCTCAAAGTGGCTGGAATGCTTGCCTTTGCGATGGGTATTTTTGTCGTCGCTGCGATCGTTCCACCGCTTTATGTGAACGGGTTCATGTGGACCCCAAAAAAGATGGAAATAAAGCTCTCAACAATAAGTCCAATTGCCGGTGTGAAAAGGTTTATCTCTACGCAGACTCTCGTAGAGTTTGGCAAGAGTCTGGCAAAGATTGCAGTTGTAGCGATTCTCGTTGCATTCGTTGTGATTCCCTTGTTCCGTCATCCAGATCAACTGGTCGACCGGGACCTCATGATAACTTTGAGCGAGATTCATTGGCTGGTCATCATCGTATTGTTCCTGGTGGTTTTGTTTATGGCTCTGATTGGCTTTATCGATTTGACTTATCAAAAATGGCATCACAACGAAAAACTGAAGATGACCAAGCAGGAAGTCAAAGACGAGAGGAAGAATGCTGAAGGTGACCCCAAGATTAAAGCTCGTATTCGAAATATTCGGATGCAAAGACATCGCCAGAACATGATCGCGAATGTGCAACGTGCAAGTGTTGTTATTACCAATCCAACGCACTATGCCGTGGCCTTAAAATACGAAATGGATGATATGCATGCGCCTATATTGGTCGCGAAAGGCGTGGATTACCTTGCCCAGCGAATCCGACAGGCCGCTGATGAGCATGAAGTGCCTATTGTAGAGAATCCACCGCTCGCCCGTGCTCTATACGCTGCCGTGGAAGTTGATCAAGAAATCCCGCCGGAGCACTATAAGGCTGTTGCCGAGGTTATCGGTTACGTCATGCAGTTAAAGGGCAAGGTTGCGCGCGCATCTTAAATCAATAATCGCCACCGCTCTTGCTGTATTTGCGGTCATCGGTTTAGCAATTAACGCTATAACTCCCTTGGTTCCCTGGTCAGTTGTAGCCGCGTTTGCATGTGTGCTTTTTGTAGTGTTGCCATTGATGTACTGGTCTGACATCTCCCGGCCGCCATCGCGTGAACAACAACTAAAAACTGTAACTGCTGTTTTTGAGTCAGCATCCGGACCGAGGCTGGTGACGGATGCAGAGGGACAGGTGCTTTACCAAAATGCTTCTGGTCTAGAGTGGTTAGCGAAAGACCTGCCAATGGAAAGGCTTTTTCACCTGGCAGCTCACGAATACGACGGCGATGAACTGGTTGAACGTTTGCGACAGGCTGTCGATTCAGGCTTGTCAGAAAAATTAGAAATTCCTCTTCGTGGCGACATGCCAGAACCGGATTGGTATCAGATTTCTGTAAGGCCTATGGAGACCTTCCCAGACTTGTATGTGTGGTCACTCGAAGACGTAACGGCCCAGAGAGCAATCAACGATGTTCTTAGTCGTGAGCGGCAAGACTTGGCTGACTTTCTCGATTTTATGCCGACGGGTATTTACTCGGTCGATGTTGATGGTGCCTTTCATTATGTGAACCAGAGATTTGCTGAGTGGCTTGGTTATACCGCTGACCAAATTATGGATCTTTCACTAGATGACGTTTTGGCTGGCTCGAAACGCCCGGACCCAGACGGGGAGTGGCAAGGGCGAGTCTGTTTTCGGACGTTAAATGGCGACGTGATTGATGCGTTGGTGTTTCAAGGGACCTACGATGATGCTGGCGTCACGCGCACTAGGTCGCTGGTGATGCGCGACGTCAGCGAAGAGACTCAAGGAAGGCAAGACGCAAACGCCTCTGGATTCCGCAGCTTGCTCGATTTTGCTCCGGTCGCAACAGCCTTAACAGAGTCCGACGGCACCATCAGTGACTGCAACCGGGCATTTGCGCGATTGGTTGCTCAGGAAAGAGAATCTGTCATTGGGTTGTCTCTTTCAGATTTTCTTGTGGATGATGATCACCGTGTCTTTCGCGGCGAGTTTGATCGTCTTGTTGACGGAAGATCTGACAGCGCTCAGATCGATGTGCGCCTTGTGCAGCCACAAGGCAATACTGCAAAACAAGTTTCCATATTTTTAGGGCCGTTGTCAGGTGCGGCATCCTCCGCAGTTGGAGAAGTGGATGGGGCTGTTGTTCATGTGATTGACACCACGGAGCAAAAGAACCTCGAAGTGCAATTTGCACAGGCGCAGAAGATGCAGGCCATGGGTCAATTGGCCGGCGGGGTCGCCCATGATTTTAATAACTTACTCACAGCGATGATCGGCTTTTGTGACCTGCTGCTGCAGCGTCATGCTGCAGGTGATCCTTCTTTTGCCGATATTATGCAGATTAAACAGAACGCGAATCGGGCTGCCAATCTGGTGCGACAACTGCTTGCATTTTCACGCAAGCAGCCCTTGCAGCCAAAAGAACTGAACTGCACAGACCACCTCACAGAACTCTCACATTTATTGACCCGGCTTATTGGAGAATTCATAGAGTTTAATTTGGTGCACGGGCGTGACCTCGGACTGGTTCGAGTCGATCCTGGACAGTTTGATCAGATCATTATCAATCTCGCGGTTAACGCGCGAGATGCTATGGCTGGGGGTGGCACTTTAACAATTGCCACTGACACGCAACTTTTTGAGACATCGACTCAGTTGGGGGCCGAGCAAGTTCCTCCTGGTCGTTATGTCAAAATCTCTGTGACCGATACGGGCAATGGCATAGCCAGAGAGGATTTGGGGCGGATCTTTGAGCCGTTCTTTTCTACAAAACAAGAAACTCCAGGCGCAGGTACGGGGCTAGGCCTCGCGACTGTTTATGGAATTGTGCGGCAAACGGGTGGCTTTATCTTTGTGGATTCTTCACCCGGTCAAGGTGCCCGGTTCACCATTTACCTACCAAGACTAGAGCCCGAGGCGAGTGAGGCAGAGGTAAGCGAGAACTCTCGTAATACCGGAAGTAGAATCGCATTTCAGTCAGATGAAGATCCAGTGGCGCTGGCCGGAAAAATTGGTGCAGCCCTTGCCAACAGCCCGAGCAAAGGGGATCTCTCTGGCAGTGGAACCGTGCTTCTTGTCGAAGATGAAGATGCGGTTCGCGTTTTTGCGGCCAGGGCTCTGAAGAATAAAGGGTATGACGTGTTGGAAGCGCGTACGGGCGAGCAAGCGATGGAGATGCTGCAAGAGGGGACTCCAATAGATTTGCTGATTACAGACATGATGATGCCGGGTATGGATGGTGGAACACTCGCACGTTTCGTTCGTGTCGAGAGGCCGGAAGTCCGTATTATTTTAATCTCTGGTTATTCAGAGGAAGTCGCTCGAGGGGATGTCGTTGATAGCCCTGACATTCACTTCTTACCTAAGCCGTTCAGTCTCGGGCAATTGGCGACGAAGGTGAAAGATGTATTGGCTGGTCCGTTGGGGTAATATTTCTTAGGCAATAGGTTCGCTTAATCCGCAGCTTCTTCCATTGCCTTGCCGATAGACTGCATGTCTTTACCAACGCCTTGGACTGTATTGCAGGCGCTGAGTCCAACTAAAATAGATAAAGTGATGGCGATCAGAAAAGAAAGTCTTGGCATTCTAAATGACCATTAAGGCTGCACGGAAGAAATTCTTAGCATTACAGCGTCACGGTCTACAATAATTCTCAGCATTTTTAGGCTTCACATCAAGCCAAACCGCTTCAACCCTTTGTTTTTAAATCACTTTAAGATTATTGTTCGCTCAATGTTCTTTTTTCTGGACAGAAAGAACAAAATGAGTACATTGGTTTCCATTGCACACCGTCAACGACCAGATTAAACACGCAGGGAGGCTACGATGGCCGAAGCAAATCTTAGGGTAGTGGAGAATAAAGGCGCCATGGATAAAACCAAGGCTCTGGATGCAGCTCTTTCGCAAATTGAGCGCTCCTTTGGTAAAGGCTCAATCATGCGTTTGGGCCAACGCACCACAGCTATTGATATCGAAGCTATACCAACAGGATCTCTCGGACTCGATTTAGCACTCGGCATCGGTGGGCTTCCTCGCGGTCGGATTATTGAGATTTATGGCCCAGAGAGTTCTGGTAAAACCACTCTCGCTTTGCATGTGATTGCAGAAGCTCAAAAAATGGGCGGAACCTGTGCTTTTGTTGATGCAGAACATGCGCTTGATGCAGGATATGCCCGTAAACTTGGTGTCAATCTCGATGCTCTTCTGATTTCACAGCCAGATGCCGGAGAGCAAGCGCTTGAGATTTCTGATACTTTGGTAAGGTCAGGGGCCATAGACGTCCTTGTTATTGACTCGGTTGCGGCGCTAACGCCTCGCGCCGAACTTGAGGGTGAGATGGGTGACCATCACGTCGGATTGCAGGCGCGTCTTATGAGCCAGGCTTTGCGCAAGTTGACGGCCTCTGTCGCACGCTCCAACACCATGATTATATTCATCAACCAGATCCGCATGAAGATTGGCGTGATGTTTGGTAATCCAGAAACCACAACGGGTGGTAATGCCCTTAAGTTTTATTCGTCAGTTCGGCTTGATATTCGCCGGATTGGTCAAATTAAAGATCGCGATGAAGTCGTGGGCAACCAAACCCGGGTTAAGGTGGTCAAGAATAAGGTGGCGCCGCCATTCAAGCAGGTAGAGTTCGATATTATGTACGGCGAAGGCGTATCCAAAATGGGCGAGTTGCTCGACCTTGGGGTCAAAGCTGGCATTGTTGAGAAATCTGGATCCTGGTTCTCTTGTAATTCAGAACGCATTGGTCAAGGCCGAGAGAATGCAAAGACATTTTTAAAAGAACACCCTGATATGGCGGCTGAGATTGAGCGGCAGATTCGTGTCAATGCGGGTTTGATTGCCGACACTATGATCGGTGATGTTGAGTCCCCTAACGATCAAGACGAAGCTGAAACTGAAACGCCAGCTGAAGAATAGAATACCCGACCCTTCCGGTCCTGGCAGCGGCGAAGTCCCCTCAGTTCGTCGCTGTCCTTCCTCGGAACAGCAGTGTCCTTATTCAGGTCACTGCTGTTTTGCGTTAAGGGCGTGTTTGGTCAAAGGCTTGCGAATACACAAGACTTCACTCAGAGTCTTGTGATCAGGCTAGAGACAGACGCCCGATGTCATGATGTTAAAGGAATTTTTGAATGAGCAAGTTTGACCGAGCCTACTATCAGAAACTTGTTGAAAACGACTATTTTGGCAATGTGATGAAAGAGGATATCTCAGCAGCTTGCGCCTGTTTCACCAAAGACTCCGAAGTTGTTATCTATCATGGTGACAACGAAGTCCGTCGTTTCTATGGCACTCCTAAGGGGGATCAACTGCGACTTGAAGCGTTCTATGATCACCTTCTTGGCAACTATGACGCATTGTTTGAGCATTTTGAGCATACTGTAGATATCGAAATGCAGCGCTGCGCCGCTAATTTTCTTGTTACACTGACACCTAAGCCCGGTTCTGCCTATGAACACACCGGAACGCTTACATTAAATAACTCTAATTTCTTTCGTTGTCGCGACGGCAAGATTTGTTACATGGTCATTTATTACGCTAATCCCACTTTAGGCGCCAAGCTTGGGACACAGACGGCAAGCCCGACGGGGTTTCCCCAAAAAGTAATATAATTCCTTAATGCTGGCGGTGCATAACAGTGCGGGCGCGTAAGCTTATAAGCAGCATTAATCCGCGTTTCTGGACAGTAAGGGTGTGAGGCGTTAAAACCCAGGCTTTCTGGCTATTAATAGCCATATCCTTATATGTGTTGGGATAGTGTTTGCCAGAACTTAGCGCGTCACAGCGCGAGTTCCTTTGTAGTGATGGATGTTATGGGCAAAACGAACGATGTTCGCGCGACTTTTCTAAATTACTTTGCGCGCCACGGTCATGAAATTGTTGGGTCGAGCTCTCTTGTGCCTCGCAATGACCCGACCTTGATGTTTACGAACGCTGGAATGGTGCAGTTCAAGGATGTTTTTACCGGCAATGAAACGCGCCCCTATACAACAGCAACTTCAGCCCAGAAATGCGTGCGCGCTGGCGGCAAACACAATGATCTGGATAATGTTGGCTACACCGTTCGGCATCACACATTTTTTGAGATGCTCGGCAATTTCTCGTTTGGAGATTACTTTAAAGAGCAAGCCATAAAGCTCGCCTGGGATTTGGTTACTCAGGAATTTGACCTTTCCGCAGAACGTCTCCTTGTTACCGTACACTCAAGCGATGAAGAAGCGGCCGAGTTGTGGCGTAAAATTGCCGGTTTGCCGGACTCTAAGATTATCCGCATTCCCACGTCAGATAATTTTTGGGCCATGGGCGAAACTGGGCCGTGTGGTCCATGCACTGAAATTTTCTTCGATCACGGCGACCATATTCCTGGTGGTCCACCTGGCTCTCCTGATGAAGATGGAGACCGTTTCGTTGAAATTTGGAATCTCGTCTTTATGCAGTATGAGCAACTTTCTGCGGACGAACGGATTGACCTACCAAAGCCCAGTGTTGATACGGGGATGGGGCTGGAGCGTACGACAGCCGTTCTGCAAGGGACAAATGATAATTATGCGATTGACCTGATCCGGTCTCTTATAGAGGCCACGGCCTCAGCGGCTGGAACAGACCCAGACGGTAAAGATGCCGTCTCACATCGCGTCATTGCCGATCATCTGCGCGCATCAGGATTTTTGATTTCCGATGGCGTGCTGCCGTCCAACGAAGGGCGCGGTTATGTCTTACGGCGCATCATGCGTCGCGCCATGCGGCATGCCCACCTCATGGGTTGCACAGAGCCTCTACTCCATCGACTTGTCCCGGCCCTTATTGGGCAAATGGGTGTGCAGTTTCCAGAATTGGAGCGCGCGCAGGCTTTGGTTTCTGAGACCCTTCTTCTTGAAGAAACGCGCTTTAAAAACATGTTGGATCGAGGTCTAAAATTATTAGACGAAGAGACCAAAGACCTTAAGTCTGGTCATAAACTCTCAGGGGGTGTCGCATTTAAGCTTTATGACACATATGGCTTTCCTCTCGATTTAACGCAGGATGCGTTGCGGCCCAGAGGTATTGCGGTTGATACAGACGGTTTCTCGTCGGCTATGGAACGTCAGCGTGAGGAAGCGCGCAAGGCTTGGACAGGGTCTGGCGAAGCCGCGACAGATAAAATTTGGTTTGAGTTGCGTGAGAAAGTTGGTGGATCTGATTTCTTAGGATACGCGACAGAAACTGCCCAAGGTAAAATTGTTGCGTTGGTTGTGGATGGCGCTGTTGTGTCCTCTGCGGAGGCGGGGCAGTCCGTTGCGATTCTTGCTAATCAGACGCCTTTCTATGGCGAGTCTGGCGGGCAAGTCGGAGATAAAGGCTTGATCAAAACAGTTGGTGATGCGGTCATTGAAGTTACCGATACGCAGAAAAAATTGGATTCCTTGCATGTTCATATTGGCAAAGTTATCAGCGGGACTGTCGCTATAAATCAAGATGCGACTTTCGAGGTGAATGGTCTACGACGGACATCTGTGCGGGGCCATCACTCTGCAACCCATCTCTTACATTCTGCGTTGAGAGAGGTGCTTGGTGACCATGTAACTCAAAAAGGTTCATTGGTGACAAACGAGCGTCTGAGGTTTGATGTTAGTCATCCCAAACCGATAACGCGCGATGAGATTGTTCAAGTGGAAAAAATAGTAAACGCACAAATACGTGCAAATGCCGCAGTCAGCACGAAGCTTATGGACCCTGAAGGTGCAATCCAGGCTGGAGCAATGGCGTTGTTTGGCGAAAAGTATGGCGACGAAGTACGTGTAGTTGCGATGGGAACAAAAGATGACAGCGCTCAGCATCAATACTCTGTAGAGCTTTGTGGCGGGACTCACGTCTCGCGGACCGGGGACATTGGTCTGTTCAAAGTTTTAGATGAGTCGGCTGTGGCCTCAGGTGTGCGTCGAATTGAAGCTGTGACGGGCATAGCTGCAGAGGCTTGGGTGGCAGACCAGCAAAATCTGGTCAGCCGGGCTGCCGAGGCCTTGAAGGTTGCGCCACGCGATATGCCGGAACGAATTTCGGCTTTGCTGGACGACCGTCGCAAGCTTGAGCGTGAGCTCTCTGATTTGCGCAAAAAACTGGTGACGAGTGGCGGCGGCGGAGCCCGCAAACAAGACTCCAAAGATGTTGCCGGTGTAGCGTTTTCCGGTCGCGTGCTTGAGGACGTTCCTGCCAAGGACTTAAAGGGTTTGGCTGACGAAATCATGCAATCCCTTGGCACTGCCGTTGTGGCGCTGATTTCTGTGGCTGAGGGCAAAGCGTCATTGGTTGTCAATGTCGCAAAGGACCTAACGGACAGGATTGACGCGGTTACTCTCGT
>CAYGSZ010000081.1:7765-11087 GCA_964352705.1 uncultured Rhodobacterales bacterium | reverse complement strand
AATTTCTGGGTTAAGGTTTGTAGAAGAAAAATCTATTTTTAGGTTAAAAGAAAGGAGTAATACCTAAAATATAACTCTTTAAATGCTTTGGTAGAGAATTATCCTCTCTTTCGCTCCTTAAATCAGTATCAAGCGCGACTTAATAAAATGAAAGCGCGTTTAATGAATGCAATAACGAACCCTAATAGAGTGCCACATGCCGCAGTTGGTGCTGATCACTATTCCGGTTCTGTAAAGCTTGTTGGTGCAGGGCCGGGAGCAGCAGATCTGTTAACTCTTCGTGCGCTCAAGGCCATAGAGTCAGCCGACGTCATTTATTACGATAGTTTGGTTGGCCCTGATGTTCTCACTTATATAAAACCAGACGCGACCCAAATTTTCGTTGGTAAACGCAAAGGCTACAGCGCACTCCCACAGAAGGTCATCCAAGATCGCATGGTGCGCGATGCAAAATCCGGCAAACGTGTGGTGCGCCTCAAAGGTGGGGACCCATTTACGTTTGGACGCGGCGGTGAAGAACTCTTTGACCTGCGCTCTCAAGGCATATCAGTAGAGGTCATACCGGGCATTACTGCGGCAATGGCTGCTGCGACAGAGCATGGGATTCCTTTGACCCATCGCGATGTCGCCACCTCTGTTACATTTGCGACTGGCCATACATTGGAGGGTGGGCTACCAGACTTAGCCAACCTATTTTCGGCCAAGCGCACCTTGGTTGTTTACATGGGTATCTCCAACGCTGAAGACATCGTGTCCCAGTTGCTCAATGAGGGTGTTCCAGCGTCAACACCGGTTGCCGTCGTTGAGCGTGCCTCTTTACCTGGGCAGCGGCATATCAGGTCTTCTCTGACGTCACTCGTATCTGATTTGCACGCAAACAACGTCGGCTCGCCTGCATTACTCATCATTGGCGCTGTGGCTGCATTGAATGAGTCCGCTATCGACCCCTCCTCTTCCAATCAAACCCAAGCTGAACCTGCAGACTCCTTCGCTTGGGTTCATCATCCAATGGGTTAATGCGATGCCTTTCGTTATTTCTGCCAATCGCCTTGAAGATGGCGTTGTTGTTTATTTAACGCAAACAAATGAGTGGTCTGCGAATGTTGCTGACGCGCGCGTTATAACTGATGACAGCCTGGAACAAGTTCAGAATCTCGGCCTAGAAGCTGAGGCCCGCAATTATGTGGTCGCGAGTTATGCCGTAGAGGTAGGCGTTGGCAGCACGGTTTTGCCAAGCCGCTTGCGTGAACGTATTCGAAGTCATGGCCCTACGGTTGGGGATCATCAGTCCCGCCTCGCGAATAGTTCTGAGGGCTGAGATATGTATGTATATGATTCTATAGATAAGTCCCTTCTTAACCAGCGTGTCGCCGAGTTTCGTGATCAAGTGTGTCGCAGGCTAGCCGGTGATCTGACGGAAGATCAGTTCAAGCCGCTGAGGTTGATGAACGGCCTATACCTGCAACTCCACGCTTACATGCTGCGCGTCGCAATTCCCTATGGCACGTTATCATCCGATCAGATGCGGAAACTTGCTTACATCGCCCGAAAATATGACCGAGGCTACGGACATTTTACGACACGTCAGAACATCCAATACAACTGGCTGGCTCTGAGCACGACCCCAGATCTTCTTTACGATTTGTCCGAGGTGGATCTCCATGCGATCCAAACCAGTGGCAACTGCATCCGTAATGTAACGGCCGACCCCTATGCCGGCGCTGCCAATGATGAGGTGGATGATCCGCGGATATGGTCTGAGGTTATTCGGCAATGGTCTACCTTTCACCCCGAGTTCTCTTTTTTACCCCGCAAATTTAAGATTGCGGTGACAGGGGCTGATGCTGACCGTGCTGCTATTAAATTCCATGATATTGGCCTGCGTATTGTGCGTGACTCCGACGGAGAATTGGGCTTTCAGGTTTTTGTCGGCGGCGGCCAAGGCCGGACGCCAATCGTTGCGCCTTTAATCAGAGCCTTCCTGCCATACAAAGACCTGCTGAGGTATTTAGATGCGGTCCTGCGTATTTATAATCGGTTTGGTCGTCGCGATAACATCTACAAAGCGCGAATTAAGATCCTTGTGCAAAGTCTCGGGACTCAAGAGTTTACAGCCTTAGTCGAAGATGAATTTCAATCTGTCGACCCTAACCTCTTTCCAGTTTCCGAATTAGAAATCAGCCGTATTCGTGCGATGTTTGAGTCTCATAAACTGCGCTCTGATCCTAATGGCGCTGCCGTTCTTGAAAAGGCTAAGCTTGAATCTAAAGCATTTCGCCGCTGGTGCGAAACCAACGTTCATGCACATAAAATTACTGGATATGCGATAGCGACAATCTCATTAAAGCCCATAGGCGGTATTCCTGGTGATGCATCGGCGGATCAAATGGACGCGATCGCTGAGTTGGCGGACCGTTTTGGCTCTAGGGAAATCCGAGTCACCTATACCCAGAATCTTGTTTTTCCGCATGTGCAGCAATCAGACCTTTATATCCTCTGGCGAGAGCTTGGCCCCCTTGGTCTTGCGACATCCAACATAGGTCTCGCGACCGATATTATTGCGTGCCCAGGGCTGGATTACTGTTCTCTTGCCAATGCGAGATCAATCCCCATTGCTCAGACGATTAGCGAGCGGTTCGCTGACTTGGATCAGCAGCATAACATTGGCCCATTAGATATCCGGATTTCTGGCTGCATCAATGCCTGTGGTCATCATCATGCGGGCCACATCGGCATTCTTGGTGTTGATAAGAAGGGCGAAGAACTCTACCAGCTTACGCTCGGCGGGCAGGGAGATGGTGACTCTGCTGTTGGCAAGATTTTAGGCCCAGGTTTTGATGAAGACGGGATTGTCGATGCGGTTGAGAATGTGATTGCCACTTATCTCAGTACTCGCCAGGACAATGAAACCTTTTCCCAAACTCATGCCCGACTGGGGCCGGCCCCGTTCAAGGAGAGGCTCTATGGCGCTTCTTGACATAAATGGCATAACGCTGGCCAATGAATGGCGCGATGTAGAGTCATGGAATGGTGAGGTTTCTTCGGACTCCATTATCGTGTCCTTTACTGATTTCAAGGTTCATGCGTCTGTCATAGATGCAGACTCTCTCTCTCGTCTGGGTGTGCGCCTGACCGTCGAGGACGATGTGGTGGAGATCTCCTCGCATGTAAAGAGTCTGGGACTCATCGAATTGGTGTTCGCCCAGTTTAAGGATGGTCGCCCCTTTTCCACGGCCGTTAAGTTGCGTCGCGAACAAGGGTTTGCGGGTGATTTAAGGGCCAGCGGAGACTTTATCCCCGACCAAGTGCTCTTTCTTATCCG
>CAYGSZ010000081.1:0-7665 GCA_964352705.1 uncultured Rhodobacterales bacterium | reverse complement strand
GTCGGTTGCTACACATGCACGACAGCGGTAGCGAGCGACGAGGACAGCCGAGCCGGCAGGTGGCGGGGCCGTTCCAAAACAGAGTGTGGCATTCACAGACCGGCTCAAAAACAAACTGCGTGAGGACGTTATGGATCATTTGACCCAGTTGGAAGGCGAAAGCATTTACATTTTGCGCGAGGCGCGAAATCGTTTTGACCGTCTGGGTATGCTTTGGTCGTTGGGAAAAGACTCCAACGTGATGATCTGGCTCGCACGCAAGGCGTTTCTCGGTCGCGTACCGTTTCCTGTCATTCACTTGGACACCGGTTTAGAATTCGATGAAACCTACGCCTTTCGAGCCAAGTATAAAGACGTTTGGGACCTAGACCTCATTGCTGACGATTGCCCGCCGATAGAAGCCACAGACCCTACTTTACCAAGTGGAGCTCGCGTTGCCGCTCGCAAGTCTTTGGGGCTTAACCAAGCGATTGATCGCTATGCATTTGAAGGCCTTATCGCTGGCATTCGGCGTGATGAACAATCCACTCGCGCCAAAGAACGTGTTTTTAGTCCCAGGTCTTCGACCAACGGGTGGGATGTGCGATCTCAACCACCAGAATTCTGGAACCAATTTAACACGGATTTCGCACCTGGCACTCATGTCAGAGTTCACCCGCTTCTAAATTGGACCGAGGTTGATATTTGGCGCTACATCGAACGAGAAAGCATTCCTGTCGTCGATTTATACTTTGCCAAGAATGGCAGGCGATTCCGCTCTCTCGGCGAAAAGGGAATCACTGAGACCGTTCCCAGCGAAGCCGATTCCATTCAAGCCATTATCGCCGAACTTGAAACGACTAAGACGTCGGAACGCGCCGGGCGAACGATGGATCACGAAAGCGAAGATGCATTCGAACGGCTGCGTGTAAGCGGTTACTTGTAAGGCTACGTTATGACTAAATTTTCAAAACCGTATCCAATAGTTGTCGTGGGGCATGTGGATCACGGCAAATCCACTTTAATCGGTCGACTTCTGCATGACGCGGGTAAGTTGGGTGATGGCAAGGCAGATGAAATTCATGCTGCTTCAAAGCGACGTAATCGAGAAGATGAATTTGCGTTTGCTTTAGATTCCCTGCGCCTCGAGCGCGATCAGGGCATTACTGTTGATACCAGCCGAGTGTGGTTCAAAACGGATAAGCGGCCCTACGTTATCATCGATGCGCCGGGACACTTTGAGTTCGTTCGTAACATGGTGACCGGTGCCCATGCGGCCGAAGGGGCCGTGCTTGTGGTCGATATCGGCGAGGGGATTTCAGAGCAAACGCGTCGGCATGCATATCTGCTGACGATCCTTGGCATTCGACAGGTTGTTGTCGCCGTTAATAAGATGGATATGGTCAACTATGACGAAACCAAATTCAACGCCATGGCGGGCGGTATTAAAGAGTTTCTGTCCAGCATCGGCATAACGCCGATCTCGGTTATACCCATCTCGGCCAAAGCCGGTCTTGGTGTCGCATATCATGGCGATGAAACACGATGGTTCGCAGGGCCAAGTATTCTGGAAGGGCTTGACCTCTTTCCTGATCCAGAAAGTATTAAAGACGCTCCGTTCCGGATGAGCGTGCAGGACGTTTACAAAGAAGGTGACAACAGAATTGCGGTTGGCCGCATTGACGCCGGTAGCTTGAGAGTTGGGGATGCTGTCGTTCTGCAACCGAGTGGCCGCGTGCTCACGCTTGCCAAGTTTCAGCCATGGAGTGACGAGGGTACACCTCAGATTTCTGCGGCTGCGGGACAGTCAGTGGCCCTTAATTTTGAACAAGCTGCTTTTGTTCAGCGCGGTGACCTGCTGGTGGCGCAGGAGTCTCGGGCGCAGACCGCTTCATCTGTGCAGGCTAAAGTATTCTGGTTGCATACGGATTCTCTCAATCTTGGGGATGTGGTTAGCTTGCGGCTTGGGGCGGCAAAACATGAAGTGGTTGTTACGGCTATAGACTCCGTCGTTGATTTGCAGTCCCTTGAAAGTCATGACGGCAATTCAATTCCCTGTAACGGTGTTGCGACTGTTACTTTGCTCGCCCGGTCTACCATCGTGTTTGATACGGACCATAACAGCCCTATGGCGAGAGCTGTTTTGTCGCGTGATTTGACTGTGGCTGGCGGTGCACTCATCGTTGGTCAAGCGGAAAGGTTGGGTCAAAAGGCTTCGCAAAACTTAACGCCCGTGCCGAGTGCAGTTGCGCGCCGTGAACGCGCTGCTTGGTTCAGGCATAGAGGTGGCGTTTTCTGGTTCACTGGGCTTTCAGGGTCGGGCAAATCCACGATTGCCTCGCTTCTGGAGCGTCGTTTGTTTGACCTGGGTGTGCATAACATTGTTCTCGACGGAGACAGTGTGCGCAACGGACTGAATCAGGACCTTGGATTTTCTGCGGAAGACCGTACAGAAAACCTGCGGCGTGTGGCCCACGTGGCGCGTCTTATGTCAGACAATGGTTCAGTCGTTATCACGTCTTTCATTGCGCCCGCTGAGTCAGACCGTAGTGCGGCCCGATCCATTATTGGAGAGAATTTCCACGAGGTTTATGTCAAGGCGTCAGTAGATACCTGTGAACAACGTGACCCAAAGGGCCTCTATAAGAAGGCACGTTTGGGTGAGATATCAGATTTTACGGGCGTGTCAGCAGACTATGATCCCCCCAAAAGCCCTGAAATCGTCCTGGATACGGAAGGCCTCACGGTAGAGGCTGCTGTGGATCACGCGTTGGTCCATATTCTTGAGGCTGTTGATCATGTTAGCGCAAAACAACAAGAGGTTGCCCTTCAAGTCGCAGTAAAGGCCTAGCGTATGTCTTTCGTAAAGTCATCACATCCTAAGTCTGTGCCAGGAGCTTCGGCCTCTGAGATATTTGGTATCCTTGACTATGAAGATGTATTTGCGACCCAATTGAATGACCTGAAAGCAGCGGGACATTACCGGACGTTTGCGCGTTTAGAGCGGGTGCCGGGCGCATTTCCAAAAGCGCTCCTCCATGAGGGAGAAGGCACAGTTCCCGTAACGGTCTGGTGCGCTAACGATTATCTTGGCATGGGACAGCATCCGATTGTGGAGGCCGCCTTGCATGATGCCGCGACTCAATTCGGCGCTGGCGCAGGCGGTACACGCAATATTGCAGGCAATCATGATGTGCATGCGCGACTAGAGCAGGTGTTAAGCGAACTTCATCGTAAGGAGGCGGCCCTTCTGTTTACCTCGGGATATGTTGCCAATGAAGCAGCGCTGTCGACGCTGGCTTCTCGGTTGCCGGGTGCGGTTGTTCTGTCCGATGAAAAAAACCATGCTTCCATGATTGCTGGTATTCGCCACAGTAAGACTGAAAAACGCATTTTTCGACACAATGATGTCGCCCATTTGGAAGAACTGCTCTCAGATCTGGATCACACATGTCCAAAAATCATTGCCTGTGAGTCTGTTTATTCGATGGATGGCACCATCGCGCCGCTTGCTGATATTGTTGATGTGGCTAAGCGCTACAATGCCCTGACGTATGTAGATGAAGTGCATGCCGTTGGTCTCTATGGCCGTGAGGGGGCTGGCATTGCCGCCGCTCAAGGCGTTGATCATGATGTTGATTTTATTCAAGGCACCTTGGCCAAAGCGTTTGGCGTTATGGGCGGCTATGTCGTTGGATCTTCCCGGGGTGTCGATTTCATTCGCAGTTTTGCTCCTGGGTTCATCTTTACAACAGCTTTGTCTCCGGTCTTAGCCAATGCGGCGCTGGAGTCTATTCGGCATGTGAGGACTGCACAGGGTCTTCGTGATACGCATCAGCGTCAAGTTGCGTGTCTCAAGACAGCGTTGCGGATTAGAGGTGTTTCTTTTCGGGATGAAGCCTCTCATATTGTGCCTGTTGTCATAGGAGACGCTTTTGCGACACGCGAAGCGGCACGCTTGCTTATGGAACGGTATCGAATTTACGTACAGCCTATTTTCTCACCGACTGTCGAGCCCGGAACGGCGCGCCTCCGTCTGACTCCGACGCCACTTCACACCGACCTTATGATTGACGAACTGGCCGATGCATTGGTGGATGTCCTGGGGGCTGTTCAAGGTTTGAGGGAGTCGTCTTATGCGGTGGCCTAGACTAAGGATTGGCACACGGCCTAGCCCTCTGGCGCGAGTCCAAATTACCATGGTGCGCAATGCGTTGTGCCATTTGATTCCCGATTTGGAAGATAAAATAGACGTTGTTGTATTTGAGACGCCGGGCGATCAGGATCGAAAATCATGTCTTGAAGATTTGGGCGGAAGGGGTGTCTTTACTGACACACTAGATGCTGCTGTTGTAGCGGGTGAAATCGACTGCGTTGTGCACGCTATGAAGGATATGGCGCCAACCTTACCTGAGTCGCTAACCATAGGGGCGACTTTAGAGCGGGAAGACCCTAGGGAAGTCCTCGTGTCGCCCAAATTCGCAAATCTCGATGCTGTTCCAAAGGGAGCGGTGTTTGGCTCGTCTTCTATTCGTCGCCGTGCTTTGCTGCGCCGCCTGCGACCAGATCTCACTTTTGATTTGCTGCGCGGCAACGTCGAAGAACGAATTGCGCAGTTGGATGATCGTAATTTGGATGGCACCATTCTCGCCTACGCCGGTTTGGCTCGTTTGAGACTGCTCGCACATGCGCGTCAGGTGTTTCCACTGGACGTCCTTCCCCCTGACCCGGCTCAAGGAGCCATTGGTATTGTATGCCATTCTGACAATTTCGCTGTGCGTCGTGCTTTGCAGATGGTCAATCACGCGGATACTTTTGCGGAAGTGGAAGCGGAGCGTGCGGTGCTCCAGTCGTTGCCACAACCGGATGCCCTGGCCATGGGTGCTATTGCCCGCGTCACAGGCCAGCATTTGGTTCTGTCAGCTACGCTCGTTTCAGAAGACGGAGCGCAGGAATGGTCTAATAAACTTGAAGGTTCCACTGAAGATGCGGCGCAGATCGGTTTGCGTATGGGCGCGATCTTGCATGAGCCCGCCCAGGTTTTATTGTCCGCATGATTCTGAATATCCGTCCTTTCCAGTATCACGCCGACTTTCAACACGCCTTAGAGGGTGTTGGGGTAAAGGTGGTGTCTTGTCCGGTTATCTACGTGCATGAGTTGCCTTGGTCTGAGCGGATAGTGAGGGATGTTGAAGCGTTGATCGTTACCAGTCAGATCGCTGTAGGCATCCTCGCGCAGAAAATAACAGAACGGCATCATCGTGTGTACGCGGTTGGGCCTGGCACAGCCAGCGCGGCACGAGCTGCAGGGTTTCTCGATACGGTTGATGGTGGCGGAACAGCAGAGCAGCTTTTGCATGTGCTGGATGCTGCCTCTTTTGAGACTGCGGTTTATGTCTCAGCGCGCAATGTGTCGTGTGATCTAGCCAAAGACCGCCCCGACCGAATTATTCGTCAGGTGGTCTATGACATGGTGCCGGCACAGGCGCTGTCTGAGGCTGCTGTTGAAACAATTAGTTCATCATCGCACTTCATCGTTCCCTTTTATTCACCCAGATCTCTTGAGGTTTTTGAAGCGCTTGTTAAAGCACAAGGTCTTGAAGGGGAGTTGTCAAATGCTACGGCGGTTGTGATTCATCCACGCCTATTAGACGTCATGAGGCTCTCTTGGGATAGACGCTTGATCGCACACGCGCCGAACGGGGCTGGCATGATCCATGCAATTAAAGGCAACGTGATGCATGCCATAGAGTTCGGCAAGACGTCTGCGATGCCTGACGCGGCCTGAAATGATTGTAGCCAAAACTCAGCCCTTGGCTCGTTTCCCCGCAACGCGGCTGCGCAGGCTGCGTCAATCAGTCTGGGTTCGAAACCTCGTGCGGGAAACGGTCGTTCAGCCCTCTGATCTGATTTTGCCCTTATTCGTGGTGGAGGGGGACAATCAACGAATATCTATTGAAAGCCTTCCTGGTGTTGAGCGTCTGTCCATAGATTTGGTTGTCGAGACGGCTACTCGCGCTGCAGACCTCGGTATTCCTGCTGTTGCTCTTTTCCCTGCGGTGGACGTTGCCCTTAAAACCGAAGGGGGAGAAGAGTCTTACAATCCTGAGTCTCTGGTATGCCGGACTGTCCGTGCTTTGAAGCAAAGCGTGCCGGAGATTGGTGTGATCTGCGATGTGGCATTAGACCCCTATACCTCGCATGGCCATGATGGTGTGGTTGCGGGAGACAAAGTTCTAAACGACGACTCAGTCGAGGTGCTTGTTCGCCAAGCTCTAACTTTAGCCGAGGCAGGCTGCGATGTGGTTGCACCGTCAGACATGATGGACGGGAGGGTTGGAACCATAAGGTCGGCCTTGGAAGAGAATGGCTTCTTGGACACGCTTATCCTGTCCTATGCGGCTAAATATGCATCCTGTTTTTACGGCCCGTTCCGTGACGCCGTTGGGTCGTCTTCTGCCTTGGGACGCGCGGATAAAAAAACCTATCAAATGGACCCATCAAATTCTGCTGAAGCCCTGCGTGAGGTTCAACTGGATATCGCCGAAGGTGCCGATATGGTGATGATCAAGCCTGGTCAACCTTACCTTGATATCATACGGGACGTGTCACACATGACAGATGTGCCTGTGCTCGCCTACCAAGTCAGCGGTGAGTACGCCATGCTCTGCCTTGGCGCTCATCACGGTCTGTTTGAGAAGAGAGCAGCAATTCTTGAATCCTTAACCGCGTTTAAGCGTGCAGGCGCAAGAGGCGTATTCACCTATGCGGCGCTTGATATGGCAGCTCATCTTCAGGAGGTGCGCTGATGCTTCCTTTGATGCTCAATGTATCTGCGCGGCCTGTTGCGGTCATTGGCAACGGTTTTTCGGCTGCCTTGCGATTAAAAACGTTACAGGCCAGCGGAGCTGGTAATATTTTTACTTATGCAACCGCGCCAGAACAGGAGGTTTTAGATATTGCTGGCGGCTCTTTACTCAAACGTCTGCCGACAGACCAGGACTTCAAGACAGAGCGGTTTGGCCTCGTTTATGTTTGTGATATCCCAGAGCCCGAAACACTTGAGATGGTTAAGTCTGCACATGCCATAGGGGCGTTTGTGAATGTTCATGACCGACAGGACCTATGTGATTTTCATATGCCGGCCATCCTCAGACGCGGGCATTTGCAGGTCACCGTCTCCACGGACGGTAAAGTGGCGGGTCTCTCACGCATCCTTCGTGATTTTCTTAGAGATCAAGTGTTTGGTCCGGAATGGGAGGAGAGGGTGAGTGAACTTGGCGCGCATCGCGCTGAATGGGTGGAGAAGAAACTGCCTTTTGCTGAGCTCAGAGATCGCGTTAACAATTACGTTGCGGAAAAAAAATGGCTTTAACTATTGTGTGGGCGTTGTCACAATAATTTAAGCATTCCAACAAGAAGTAATTATCCTGAATGATTAAGCAACTAATTCACGCCATTTGCGTAGAGTATCTGCACGATCTAACTTGTAGTTGTTGGCGCTATTCAGATGTTTTTCTTTGTTTAAGTGATTGTGAATCGAAGAGCGCAGGGAAAAATTTCTTGGGTAATTATAAACCTTTAATTTTCATCATCACTTGCCGGCGTCGACGTAACGGCTGTTGCGAGTCAGCGTCAGATTTTCGAAGCTGCGAGTTATGAACGACATACTAAATCTCACAGGCC
>CAYGSZ010000080.1:7660-11135 GCA_964352705.1 uncultured Rhodobacterales bacterium | reverse complement strand
GAGCGCGGTGTATCCTTTGGCTACAATACGTTAGTAACCGACATGCGCGCTCTGCCGCAGATGGCACAAACCGGCTATCCCGTGGTGATTGATGCCACACATTCGGTGCAGCAGCCTGGCGGTCAGGGCACAAGCTCGGGCGGCAAACGCGAGTTTGCGCCGGTGATTGCCCGCGCTGCTGTCGCGGTTGGGGTCGCAGCGGTGTTTATGGAAACACATGCGGACCCAGACAATGCCCCCTCTGACGGGCCAAATATGATTCACCTACACGACATGCCTGAGATTTTGGCGACCCTGAAAGCGTTTGATGAAATCGCCAAGGCCAGACCCGTCGTTATTTAAATTAGCTGTGTACGAAGAGGATTCCCATGAGTTCCATTATTGATATTGCTGCTCGTGAAATTTTGGATAGCCGTGGCAATCCAACTGTTGAGGTGGATGTTATTCTCGACACGGGTGCCAGTGGCCGCGCGGCGGTGCCGTCGGGTGCATCAACGGGGGCGCATGAAGCGGTTGAGCTGCGCGATGGCGATAAAACACGCTATAACGGCAAGGGTGTTCTGAAAGCTGTTGAAGCGGTGAACGGTGAAATTTTCCAGGCGCTGTCTGGTTTCGATGCCGATGAACAACGCCATATCGATCAAACACTGATTGATCTGGATGGCACGCCGAACAAAGCGCGGCTCGGGGCCAATGCGATCCTAGGGGTGTCGTTGGCGGTGGCGAAAGCGGCGGCGGATGATGCCGGACTGGATTTATACCGCTATGTCGGCGGTGCGGCGGCGCATGTGTTGCCGGTGCCGATGATGAACATCATCAATGGCGGAGAGCACGCGGACAATCCTATCGATATTCAGGAATTTATGGTGATGCCGGTTGGCGCGGATGATGGTGTTGACGCCATTCGCGTTGGCGCCGAAGTGTTTCATGCGCTGAAAAAGCAACTGACTGAAGCGGGCCACAACACCAATGTCGGCGATGAAGGCGGTTTTGCGCCGAACATCGACAGCGCGGATTCTGCTTTGAGTTTCATTATGAAAGCGATTGAGTCTGCTGGATACAAGCCAGGTGAGGATGTCGTGCTGGCGTTGGATTCCGCCTCTACGGAGTTCTACAAAGACGGCGTGTACAACATGGCCGGTGAGGGCAAAAAGCTCGACGCCGGTGGCATGGTGAAATTCTATGAAGACCTGACCTCACGCTATCCCATTGTGTCTATTGAAGATGGCATGGCGGAAGACGATTGGGACGGCTGGAAAGCGTTGACCGATGCCATTGGGGAACGGGTGCAGTTGGTCGGCGATGACTTGTTCGTCACCAATCCAGACCGTCTGAGAGATGGCATATCTAAGGGTGTGGCGAATTCAATTCTGGTCAAGGTCAATCAGATCGGCACCTTGACCGAAACGTTGGAAGCTGTGGAGATGGCACATAAGGCCAGTTACACAGCCGTGATGTCACACCGCTCTGGCGAGACCGAGGATTCAACCATTGCGGATTTGGCTGTGGCGACCAACTGCGGTCAGATCAAGACAGGCTCGTTGTCGCGCTCTGACAGGCTGGCCAAGTACAATCAGTTGATCCGCATTGCAGAGGGACTTGATCAGTCCGCGCGCTATGCTGGGCCGGGGTTGAAGCAACGCTGGGGTCTTTAAGACCTTTGCAGTCTAGTCAGCAGGGTCCAATTCACGCACAAGCCTGAAGCCGAGCGAATACACCGCAATGTGGGGTGAGGGCGCTTTGCTTCGGTTTGCTGCTCTGAGATGCCCCGGGAAGATATTGCTAAAGCCGCCCCCGCGATCCAACACGGCGTTGCACAGACCGCCATTGCCCCAGGCGGCACCATCCGTTGGCGCGCCTTCAAACGAGTCACGGTAACAATCGGCTTGCCACTCCCAGACATTGCCAATGGTGTCGTACAGGCCAAAGCCGTTGGGCAAATACGAGCCCACAGGGGCAGTGCCAAAGCCGACACCATCATCGCAGTTCACGGCATTCCAGGCCGGAACGTCGGCCTTAGCGCTGAGGTCAGAGACGTTTGCGTAAGTGCAGGCGTTATCTTCATCGCCCGGAAACGAGTAGTCCGTTTGCGTGCCACCGCGCACGGCGTATTCCCATTCGGCCTCGGCGGGTAAGCGATACGTATGGCCCGTTGTTTCTGTCAGCCACTCGGCATAGGCGACGGCATCCCACCACGAGACACACACCATGGGATGATCATCGCTGACGTCGTAATCAGGATCGAGCCAGGAGTTGGCATCTGCGAACGCGAGTTGTGTGCCGTTCCAGATCAGGCAGCGGGCATTGCCCCAATGGCCTGTGTCATTGACGAAGGCCGCAAATTGTTTGCGCGTGATTTCGTATTTGCCAATGGCAAACGGTTTGGCATGAGTAACTGTACGCACCGGACCTTCATCGCTATCGCGATGTTCTTCTTCGTTGGGTGAGCCCATTTCGAACTGGCCGGCCGGAATGACCACCATCTCGGGGCAGTCTTTACAGTCCTTGAAATTATCACCGACCTGGGGTGGGCCTGAGGCGCAACCCGCCAGACTGAGCAGCAGGGCGAGTAGGCCTGCTTCGCGCATTAGAGGTTCAACTGCTTGAGGAGTTGCTCTTCCAGATGTGGGGCTGCACCGTCGGCCCCATTGTCGATATCCAGCAGAACTTTCCAGCCGTCTACGGTCATTTCCAATACGGCGATGTAGCGACCATTGGAAGGTTCACCAACCTGTTTGCCGGTGTCTTTGTCAACAACGACAGAGGCGTAGTCGCAGATGATGTAAGACCAGTCGCCGATGTCATCACCGTTGACTTCCATAGCGATAATATCCGAGACGATGTAGGGCTTGTTGGATGAGGCAAAGGCCTTACCCCAGCTTTCTTCCAAGCCATCGCGACCGGTGAGCTCCATGCGTTTGGTATGGGCAACGACGAGGCGCTCCAGGTAGTCGTTGACCGAGCCCTCAAGGTCACCTGCATTAAAACGCGCCACGGTGTCGTCGTGGAATTTTTGAACAGCAGCATACTGAGCTTCTGTACCGCCATTGAGATCCACAGCGTAAGCTGAGATTGGAGCGGTGATTAATGCAGCTGCAATGATGAGATATTTAAGCATGGTTGGGGTCCCTCGGATAATCACTTGGAAAAGCGAATCCGAGGGTACACCAGTTTTTAAGCTCCCTGCAAAGGGTCCGATTAGGATCTTTTAGTAGCGGTATTTCAGCGAAAGAGACCAGGTCAAGGGATCAAGAGTCTGTCTGACTCCGACCGGTAAACCAAGCGATATGCCGTTTACTGTATCAACTTCGTCCGTCAGGTTGCGTCCGGCCAATGTCACAGACCAATGCTCATCTTCTGTGATGTAAGTAACTTGTGCGTTCACCCGTGTTTGTACTGGTGCGCGAGAGATTGGGATGTTTTCTGGCGAGGAAAAGAAGTGATCGCGGAAGGTAAAGTCAGATCCGAAATTGAT
>CAYGSZ010000080.1:0-7560 GCA_964352705.1 uncultured Rhodobacterales bacterium | reverse complement strand
TTTCTGGCGAGGAAAAGAAGTGATCGCGGAAGGTAAAGTCAGATCCGAAATTGATCGAGCCTTTGATGCTGGGAATATCGGCCTCATAAGTAAAGCCGACGGCGCCTTGGTAGTGTGAGATTCCGGCCAGCCGTGTCGCACCTGACGAGAACACCAGTGAATTGGGATCGACCCGGGTGAATTTTTCATCTTGCAAGCCAAGTGAGGCATATAGGGTGAGGGCATCTGTCACCAGCGCCGTCAACTCTGCCTCAAATCCATAGTTTTCCGCATCAATGGCATTCTGTGTGACTGAGTTGCCGGGAAAGGCTGGGTCGAGCACAGCACCTTGGAGGTCTTTGGCATCGTTGAAGTACGCAGCCAAGTTCAGGCGAAGACGGTTGTCCATGAGGTCAAGCTTCGAGCCAACTTCATACGCCCAGAGGGTTTCTTGATCGAAGGGCTGAGAGATCGCCACAGCGCTGCCGCCGAGGCCTTGATAACCGCCTGCGCGGAACCCTTTACTGACGGTGGCATACAGGAAGATACCATCGTCTACAGTGTACTGAAGCCCAAACTTTGGTGTGAAGGCAGAGTAGCTGGTGTCATCTGCAAAAGGCGCATCTTTGACACCAGCAATGGCTTTGTCTTCATCTGTGTACCGCGCACCGACGGTTACGGACAGCTTATCTGTCATGTCGTAGGTGGCTTCACCGTAGGCCGCGTAACTCGTCGTGGAGACGGTGTAGTCTGTGGTCGGCAATGGAAAGTTAAAGAAGAAATCGTTGAAGGTCTGAGCGCTGTCTTCGGTGAAGTAATAGGCGCCGACAATCCAGTTAAACCGATCACTATCTCCGTAGAGTTGGAGTTCCTGCGTGAATTGATCTTGGTTGATCTGGCTGGTGCGTTCAAACACACGGCCAAACACGCCAGGTGCAAATTGTGCCCCACCGCCCAAATCAAATCGCCAGCCGTCATCAAGGTCAGAGTAGGCGCTGATGGATTTAAGAGTGACGCCACCAAAGTCGTAAGTGAAGCGGAAGCTACCGCCGATTTGCTCGGAATCCCCGAAGGTATCCACGGGGCTCTGTGTCACGAAGTAATCGCCGGTGACAGGCTCCAAAGTGGCGCGGTCAACGGCAGTGGCGACAAAGCCATCGTTTTCAGTGTCGCTATAGTACGCGGTTAAGACGGCATCGAAGTTATCGGCTCCATAGAAATGGAGCTTACCACGAACACCAAGATAATCTTGTTTATCAATGTCTTCACCGGTCGCGATGTTCTGTTTGACACCTTGCGCCTGGTCACGGAATGCAACGGAAATTGAGGCCGCCATATTGCCGGGGGACAGCGCGCCACCTGCGGCAGCTTTAAGTATTGCAGTATCGAAACGGCCATAACTGGCTTCAGCATTGATATAAGTTTCATCGCCTGGGGTGCGAGAAATGACGTTGACGGCTCCGGTCATGGAGTTGCGACCAAACAGGGTGCCTTGCGGGCCGCGCAAAACTTCAACCCGCTCAATATCCGCAAACTCGTTGTTGGTGGCGGAGAGGCGGGCTTGATAGATATCGTCTGAATAGACTGCGACGGGCGGGTCATCTGTGATAATGCCACCGCCGCCTGTGCCGAGGCCGCGCAATGCGATGTTCAGAGTTCCTGGGCTGCTGGTGCCATCAACCATGTAAAGGTTAGGCACGAAATCTGCGATATATTCGGTGCGGGTGACCTGGCGGCTTTCCAACTGGTCGCTGGTGAAGGCCGAAATCGTAACCGGCGTTGATTGAAGGCTGGTTTCACGGCGCTGCGCTGTGACCACGATTTCTTCAAGGGTCACGTTTTGGGCTGCTGCCGTATTTATTGGCAGCGCTGTTGGCACGGTCAGGGCGACGGCGGTCGACCACAGCAAGGCTCTCTTGAACGATATTTTCATGAACTCTTCTCCTCTTCGCTGCCGAAGCAGCTTAAAAAATGCGGCAAGAGGAGAGCGCAGAGACAAAACGCAAAGCACATCGGTTCATGTTATGAACCCGCTCCCCGTGACACTTTAAATGACGGTCGGGTACTAAAGCAGCCAAACTCTGGATAAAATCCAATCACTTTTGGTTACCTAGCCATGCCAAAAAGTTATGGATTGTTGAAGATATGGCCGTTGAGGCGGCAGGTGGTGCGACCGGCTTTATACGCCAGCCGCACCATGTCTGAAGTTAGGTTATTCAGCCGCTTCGACTTTGACCTCATCTGGGAGCTCATCTGTCGGCATATAAAGCGAGCCACCTGCGCGGTACTTTTCTGCCATTTCGGCCATACCTTTTTCAGCATCGCCGAAGCCGCCTTTGGCTGCTTCATCCCGGATATCCTGAGAGATTTTCATGGAACAGAACTTCGGCCCGCACATGGAGCAGAAGTGCGCCACTTTATGCGCTTCTTTGGGAAGGGTCTGATCGTGATAAAGGCGTGCGGTTTCCGGATCGAGAGACAGGTTAAACTGATCTTCCCAGCGGAACTCGAACCGCGCACGAGACAGAGCGTCGTCCCGGTCTTGAGCCCCGGGATGACCTTTGGCTAGATCTGCGGCGTGGGCTGCGATTTTGTAAGTGATGACGCCGACTTTAACGTCTTCCCGATCTGGCAGACCCAGGTGCTCTTTTGGCGTGACATAGCAAAGCATGGCGGTGCCGAACCAGCCAATCATGGCAGCGCCGATGCCAGACGTGATGTGGTCGTAGCCCGGCGCAATATCGGTGGTCAGCGGTCCTAGCGTATAGAAGGGGGCTTCGCCGCATTCTTTAAGCTGCTTCTCCATGTTGATCTTGATCTTGTGCATGGGCACATGGCCGGGGCCTTCGATCATGACCTGACAGTCTTTTTTCCACGCGACTTCCGTCAGTTCGCCTAGGGTTTCCAGTTCTGCGAACTGGGCTTTATCGTTGGCATCCGCAATAGAGCCTGGGCGGAGACCATCGCCAAGCGAGAAGCTGACATCGTACATGCGCATAATGTCGCAGATGTCCTCGAAGTGCTCGTAGAGAAAGGACTCTTTGTGATGGGCCAGGCACCATTTGGCCATGATCGATCCGCCACGCGAAACGATACCCGTGGTGCGTTCAGCCGTGAGAGGCACGTAGGGCAGGCGCACACCGGCGTGAATGGTGAAGTAATCGACGCCCTGCTCGGCTTGTTCAATCAGGGTTTCGCGGAAGACGTCCCAGTTGAGATCCTCGGCAACGCCGTTGACCTTTTCCAGAGCCTGGTAAATGGGAACGGTGCCAATGGGCACGGGGCTGTTGCGAATAATCCATTCGCGAATGTTGTGAATGTTGCGGCCGGTGGAGAGGTCCATGACATTGTCGGCCCCCCAACGGGTGGCCCAGACCAGCTTTTCAACTTCTTCTTCCATGGAAGATGTGACCGCTGAGTTGCCGATGTTGGCATTAATTTTGACCAGGAAGTTCCGGCCGATAATCATCGGCTCGGCTTCAGGATGGTTGATGTTGGACGGGATAATGGCGCGGCCACGGGCGATTTCATCGCGCACGAATTCTGGCGTGCAGTAATCAGGAATTTCAGCGCCAAAGTCTTCACCGTCGCGGGCCAAAGCTCCAGCGGATTGAGCGCGGCCTTGGTTTTCACGAATGGCAATGAATTCCATTTCGGGGGTGATAATGCCAGCGCGAGCATAAGCGATTTGGGTCACCGCTTTGCCATCTTTTGCGCGGTAAGGTTTTTGCAGGTTGGGGAACTCTGGTGCCATTTTGTCTTTTGAGACGAAGCCGTTGTCGGCAGGCGTAACCTGGCGGCCTTCGTATTGCTCAACGTCGCCACGGGCGGTGATCCAGGATTCACGCAGGCGAGGCAGTCCGGCGGAGATGTCTGTTTCGACGGTCGGATCAGTGTAAGGTCCAGAGCAATCGTAGACCGTGACCGGTGGCTCGTTGGCTGTAGGATGCAGACCGATTTCCCGCATCGGTACCCGAATCTCGGGATGCAGAACCCCGGGTTTGTAAACCTTTGTTGAAGCGGGAAGCGGACCTGTGCTGACGATTGGTTTCGCTGGGGGGCTGACGTGGTTCATGGTGGCCTTTCCTGCACACGCTACGGCGCGTGACTTTTGGTGACCCTGCGTCTGGCGGTTCTTTGAGGAAAGGGTGTTGCGGCGTTTATGCCGGAGACCATTCCCTACGCCAGTACAACCTGGATCAGGTTCTTAGGGTCGTTAAACCGCCCAATCTGAGAGTTAGACTGGCGCTCTTTAACCTCTCAACCCCGTATGGTGGGGCTCCCCTTTGGTGAACTGACAGTAGAACTACGGGCCGGGAGGGTCAACGTAAAGCGGCGAGTTCAGGCTGGTTTTTACTCTCTGCTATAATCGCCTTACTTTGAGTGATACGATTGAGTCAGTTTCTACGTATATGTATAAACCACCTCATTATTTATGCGCTTAAGGAGAATATCAGGATGGAACCGAATGTCAGCGTCATTGACCGCGTTATCCGCATCCTTGTTGGGGCGGTATTGGTCGCGATTCCCTTTACCATTCCAACGAATGGAGATTGGGTGAGACAATTGATGGAAGTTGTGGCTGGTTTGCTGGGCTTATCCTTGGTTGTGTCTGGTGTTCTTGCTTACTGCTGGGTCTACAACATGCTTGGTATTAATACCTGCAAGCCAACCGCTTAAGATTAGGGTGCGCGGACGATGATCTCGCGCTGATATGATCTCGCGCTGATATGACCTCGCGTTGATGTGATCGGGCGGGGGATTATCCCCACCTTGCATCGTGATAAAGTGCGGCACCTACAATCAGTAAGGAGGCCGCAGTGCGCGCCATTTTATCTAGCCTAGTTATTATGTTCGGTCTGGGGGCTTTGGCTTTGGGCCCAGCTTCAGCAGCAGAGATGATTGATGTTGGCCCGGCAGTCGGCTCATACATTCCAGATGCGTTTAATGTGCGCGATGCCAGCGGCGCAGAGCTATCCTATGCTGACGTGTCCGGTGAGCAGGGCGTTGTTTTGGCTTTTGTTCGATCCGCAAGCTGGTGCCCATTTTGCCAGTCGCAAATGAAAGACCTGCAGAACATTGCAGCCGATCTTAAAGAGAAGGGCTATGAACTGGCGGTTCTAAGTTATGACGCGCCGGAGGTGCTGAATCAATTCGCCAAGAAGCAGAGCATTACTTATACCCTGCTGTCCGACGAAGGCTCTAAGGTGATTGATGCCTTTGACGTTCGTGATCCGCAGTATGGTGAAGACTCCATGGCCTACGGCGTGCCACAGCCTGTGATTTTCATTATTGATCCACAAGGAATGGTAAAGGGTAAACTGGCCCTCGAAGGCTACCGTGATCGGCCACCGCTGGAAGATGTGATGGCGGAAGTTGATCGTATTCTGGGCAAGATGTCGTAACACGACGAACGTATGCTAAATTTAGGGGCCGGCTCAGAGATGGGCTGGCCCTTTTTTATGTCCCTATAAGGTAGCGTGACCATCTTCCGGCCAGCCGTTTAACCACGATACCAATGCCAATGCTTGCGGTGATGGCAACGACGAGAAAGAGGAGACCATAGCCAATTGATCCCAAAGCGCTCGGGGATGGAACAGCTAATTTACTAAGCACGAAATTGAGACTGTAGATCATGGCAACATGCAGCAGGTAAATGGTCAAAGCATAGGTCGCCAATGGATCAAGCCACCTTGGCAGACGGGCTTCATTGGCCTTCATAAATTGAAGAACGAGGAGCGCGAAGCTCATCTTCTGGACGTAAAAAAGTGTCTCACGAAAAGGCAGTCCTGCCACTCTTCCTGTCTCTGTTATATATGAATAAACAAGAATGAGAGTGGTGACCGCGACGGCTCCAGATAAGGGGATTGTCCATTTAGCAATCCGTTGCAGCTTCTGATGATAGTCCTGCCCGAGGTAAATGCCGGCGCTATAGGCACCCAGAAAATAAACAACTGTATACCAACTAAACTCCGGCCAGACCCGTGGCGAAATCAGTGGTGCTAATATGAGGGGAACGATGAGCCAGCGCGTTTTTGGTGACTTGAGCACAAAGACGATTAAGGGCGTAAACAGAAAAAGCAGTGCCAGCACAGGAATGTACCACAGGTGATACATGGCGTTGCCGTTTAATAGTTTGGATACAAGATGGACTGCGAAGTCCATCAGTCTGTCGAAAAAAAGACTGACGTCGTTGAACAGGCTAAAGGGCCAATAATACAACGAAAAAATAATCGTAATGACCATGTAAGGTACGATGACATTGGTGAACTTCTTTTGAAAGAAGTTGGGCCAAGGTCGGCCATTATGGACAACTGAAAATAAGAGGCCGGAAATCAGAGTGAAATAGAGCGTTGAGTCATGAAACAGCGCCTCGTTCAGCGCGTCTACATAGTTGTCGTTCGGTGACCAAGGATTTGGCCCGATGTAGTGTATGGCGTTACTCCAGCAATGAATCGCAGCTATGTTGATGATTGCGAAACCACGAAACGCGTGAAGATGCTTGATGTAACCTGTTTGATTTTGACTGTGCACCGGATCTGCCAAATAGCCAGAATTTATCTTTAAATGCGTTCTAATCCCTAACGTCTAGCTCGACCAGATCATAAATTTTGTCTCCTTCCGGAAAGGTCATCCGGACGGGCAGAAAGTCATCCTCTGTCGTCCACATGCATAGGGTTTTTCCCTCTCGCACCGGCCAGTCAAACCGATGGCAGGCGAAGGTTCCGGCGTCCACCGTGAGGTCTTCCGCGCCCTGGTAGATATAGCTGTAGGTGCGGCGCGCCATGATTGGGCCTGACTCCCCGGCGGCGAGGGGTGATGAATTCAAACAGTTCTCTAAAATCTGAGGCGTGTCTGTGTGCTCGCGCTTCATGTGGGCCAGCTTCCAGATATCGCAACAGATGGGGTGGGTGCCAAAAGCGTTGAGTGGAGCGTCTAGCGCGATGCGTTGGCTTAACCGGCCTTCGTTGAGAGTCTGGGATTCTCCTTCTGCCAGAGTGGGGCTGAACCGGAACCAGCCACTGCCTAGGGCTTTGCTGTCTTCGGCGATACGCACATAACACTCAAGCGGTCGCCAATCCGGCCCAACTGTGTAGGTAACATCGCGGGTGAGGCCGAGATCATCAAATTCACACACGACGCGCAAGGTGCGCAAGCCATTGGCCTGGATACTGACGCTGAAGAATTCCCGGCCAAATTCGGTGACGGGCTGTCCGGCTGGGTTGTGGCAATAGCTGACTTTGCCTCTGATCAGGCGGGGCATGCGGCGGTTCCTTTTTGGCTGTTGAAAGTTAGTTGGAAATTTAACGTTAGGAAAGAGTTTGGCGAAGGAATAACCCTTTTCGTGCAATATGTTTGGGCGTATACACCGCGACCTTTTGCCAGTGTCGGGATGGCGTTGTTTTTCTCTTACTCTTGCTAACCTCCTTATGATCAGTGACTTTATTTTTATGCTCAGCCAAACCTTTCTCTACACGATCGACGAATGGCAGATCTTTCTTGCCCTTGTTTTGATGCTGATCGCAATCAATGCAGCCGCATTCCGATTTGGTATTCGTTACCCAGATGACGAACAGGAAC
>CAYGSZ010000079.1:0-11356 GCA_964352705.1 uncultured Rhodobacterales bacterium | reverse complement strand
GCCGCACGCTGTCGTATTCCCCAACCAGCATCTGCGCCAATTGGTGAGAGAGGGATTGTTCGCCCTCTGCGGCTTCTACTGCCAGTGCTGCGTGACGCGGTGTCATCGCTAACGTGACCGCGAGACAAAAACAGCTGATCGCAACGAAGGTCCATATCGTTTTCATGCAAGTATCTTTCAAAGGGTTGCGGTCAGGCCTCACGCGGCATCGCGATCATATCTGTCAGGCCGGGGTCGATGTTCAATTGTGAGAGCAGGGTGGTCACTTGTCCACGATGGTGGGTTTGGTGATTGAAAAAGTGGGTGACGCACAGGCCCATGTCCAAGGTGGTTTGGCGTTGCCGTAAAATGTTGAAGTAGTTCAGATCATCGGCCAGCACGGCTTCGGTTAAGTCTGTGTCGGCCCAATCACGAATGGCGGCATCGACAACCTGCCGTTCGTCCGTCAGCGCGGCGAAGTCCTCAAAAATTTGCATGTCGAGCCCGGTGATCTCCATCACCGGTTCAAACGACAACCCCTCTAACGCCGGGAAGTCCCAGTCTGCGGTGGCGAAGCGGTGCAGCCAGATCAAATCAGCCAGCAGAATGTGGCTCAGGGTGCCGTGGATCGAGCCGAAGAACGCGCCGCGGTCCGCTTTGCGCTCGCTGTCCGGCACCTTGGCCGCCGCCGTATACAGCCGCTCATTGATCCAGGCGTTGTAGCGGGCCATGGTGCGGTAGTGGTCGAGGGTCAGGGATGAGTGCATGCCGAATAATAACAAATTAAGTTGTAACTCGCAAGTTGAATCGCAGATTTAGCAATCCAAAATTTCGTGCATGGGCTCGTTCCAGGGGGGTGCTGAAATCGGGTTTCATGGGCTCGTTCCACCGATCATACGTGCATGGCCTCGTTTGAGCGGAACCAGTCGTGCATGGGCTTGTCCCACGGACAAGCCCCAGAAACAAAGTCTCGAACCGAGGTGAGAGCCCCAATAAAGAAATCTCGACCCGAGTCCAAATCTCGGGTTTTTATAAAGTCATCCAGAGGGGAGGGTGCTTTCTGGAGCGATGAGCACAGCGTGGGTTAAGTCGTTTCAGTGATCGGTGGAATACCTGTTGGCACTGCGCCTTCATGATGATGAACGATGCGCCATTTTCCATCCATACGCCGGAAAACATCTGTAATGCGCACACGCCCCTCAGCGGCATTGGGCGGCTGATAGGTGTAACTCAGGTAATACTTAGCAATGGCTGTGTTTTCCCAGACATCAACATCAGGGTCTTCGAGGCTCAAGCTGAGCGGCCCACGGGCCTGCATTTGCTTTTGATCTTCCGCATGAAACGCATCGCGCTCTTTTCGTCCGCGAATGAGATCCGGCGTGAAAACGTCCCAAACGGTTGCATCAGGGTGCATATGCCCTTCAATGCCGTCAGGGTCATGATCTTCAAAAGCGGTGAAGATGCCACGGATAATGCCCGATATTTTCTCGGCTTCAGTTTCGCTGCCGTTCGCCACAGTTGGGCCCTCCCTTAAGGTCTTACCCCGTCTACACCGCTCCTCTTCAAGTCTAAAGCTTTCTCTCGTAATTTGATCATCGCATGAATGACGGCCACCTTTCTCTCTTGCCCGAGAGCGGCTCATATGTCTCTTTGGGATAAGAACTATAGGGGAGATGATCTGGATATATCATCTCGGTCTGCTTATTTAACATAATGAGGTTGCACATGACTGATGTTCAGGGTTGGAGAAAAAAATTCGGTGTTCTGGGGCCTTCCACCAACACAATTGTGCAGCCAGATTTTGATGGCATGCGACCCGCCGGTGTCACCAACCACTATAGTCGGATTTACACGCCGAACTCTCAAGCTATCAGCAACGATACGTTTCTCGCCGGGACCACCAAGATTTCCGAAGGGGTTGTCGATGCTGTGAAGAGCGTTATGACCTGTTCACCTGACTATCTGGTGATGGGTATGTCGGCGATCACGTTCTATGACGGAATCGAGGGTGCCAATGCTTTCGAAAAGAAGGTCATAGAACAATCAGGTGTAAAAATTAGCATCGGGTCTCACGCAACATCTGCGGCGCTCAATGCCTATGGAAACATCAAAAAAATCTCATTTGTGTCCCCCTATTACCCGGTCGCAAATGCTGAAGTGAAACGTTACTTCGAAGAGTGCGGTTTTGAGGTGGTGCGCGATATCTGTTTGCAGTGCCCCAGTTGGACGGCCATTGCGGAAGTGCCGGAAGATCACCTCCGTGGTCTCATCCGTGATGAGTTGGACGGCGATGATGTGGATGCCATTGTTCAAGTGGGAACCAACCTCAGCATGGTTCGTTTGGCGGCCGAAGCTGAGACTTGGCTGGGCAAGCCGGTCATTGCCATTAACACGGCGACCTACTGGCATGCGCTGCGCGCCAATGGAATTAAAGACCAAATGGATGGCTTCGGGCGTTTGTTGTCGGACTTCTAAAGCGAAGCGTAAACTGAGTATTGAGCAGGACGGAGCAAAAGCATGAAAGTTCTGGTGACCGGGTCACATGGGCGAACGGGTAAGCCCATTGTCAAAGCGCTCAGCGCGAAAGGGGCCTCCGTCGTCGCTTTCGTACGCGATCCTGCTCAGGACGCCGAAATGATGGCGCTTGGTGCCGTTGGTATTGCTGTCGGCGACATGGATGATCCGGCGACCATTGAATCTGCTATGGCGGGCTGTGACGCGATTGTTCATATCGGTCCCCCCATGCACCCGGACGAAAAAACCATGACGTTTCATTTTATTGAGGCGGCGAAGGCGGCCGGTCTTTCGAAGTTTGTGTATTACTCGGTTATGCATCCCTTACGCCGGGAAGTCCGACATCACAGTTTGAAACTGGATACGGAAGAGCTTCTGATCGAATCCGGCATGCCCTATTCTATTGTGCAACCGATGCGCTACATGCAGCACCTAGAGCCGATTTGGAAGCGGGTGATGGAAGACGGTGTTCATGCAATGCCTTTTAATACCGATGTCAAATTCAATGTTGTTGATTTGCTTGATCTTGCAGAGGCAACGGCCAACGTAACGTTAGACGACGGCTGGCTGTATGGGACCTATGAACTCGCCGGACCTGAGGCGCTGAGCCAAGCAGATATGGCGCGGATTATTACAGAGGTGACCGGCAAGTCGGTGAAAGCTGAACAGGTGCCAATTTCAAAGATGCAAGAGAAGGCCCGCGCCTCCGGGGCCTCTGAAGACCGCGTCAAGCAAATGACGATTATGAATGAGCACTATGATGCCTATGGGTTTTTAGGAAATTCGAGAATCCTAAAATTGATTCTTGGCCGAGACCCGGCTTCATTTGCAGATTACGTGGCCAGACTTTCAACATAAAGTCGCGGCGTGTAACATTTTAAATTCTCGCGCCTGAAAAAAATACGCAATCATTACAGCAAGTTGGCCAGAGCGTAGCCCCGCTGTTTTTTGTCAAAACCTTTGTGCATCGCAACAAAAGTGCGAATAGTTCCCAGGTTGCTTCTGCTTTTATGTTACACTTTGATACAAAATTAGGGTCTTAAGCTCACGACCTAAGTGCGCTCAAAATGAGAAAACATGCTCTTGGCGGAATCCTAGACCAGAGCATGAGTTGTCTATCTTCGGGTAGTGAATGAATTACTGTTTATGACGAAAATCGCTCCCTTAGAAAGTCTCTTTCACAAGCTTGGAGACTTAAGAACAACCCCCCGAAAAGGGGTGGTCATGGTTGTGATGCGCGCCGCTGGTTGCGTGACCGGCGATGGCGAAGTTGATGGCCTGACGCAAAATTTAGACCTTGTTCTTAAGCGCTTAACAGAAAACGCTCGCGGCGAAGTGTATCGATTGCACACCCTCGACTATGCTTTTTTACTGAATGAGACGGAACAAGGTGCGCGTGAATTTATTCCAAACCTTCGGGTTGCGCTTTTTAAGATCATGTCGCGCCTTGGTGCGGGGCAGGGAAAAGCCGACGGTGATGGCCTTATTCTTAAGCATTACAAACTTGAAACTGATTTTGCCGATGCTGCAAAGCTCGTCATTGGTTATATCAAGGCGGCAAGAGAGTTAAAAAACGCGTCAAACGGACAAGGTTTACGTTTGTTGACTCAGCAAGATCTTAAGGCCGTCATTGATGCCTACCGTGACCTTGGGTCAGCCAAATTTCTGCAGACTTATGCGCGTGGCCAAAAGATTTGTGTGACCCCAGAAAAAGGGCCAATCAAATCGAAGATGACGGAGTATTTCATCAGCATCGATTTGTTAAGTAAGCCGTTCTTTGAGGGGATAAACTTAAAAGCCAGCGGTGATCGATTCGTTGAACTGACAAAAATCCTTGATAGCATCATGCTGAATTCATTTGAAACTTTGTCGAAGGCCGTCAAGGGGCAGCCGATCTCGATAAATCTCAATATTCCGAGTATTTTCAGTAAAGCGTTCGACAATTTTATTGCCAGAACGCCGCCAGAAATTATGCGCACTGTGGTTGTTGAGTTTACCCAAGAAGACGTTGTTTTGAATTATGATGGCTATACCATTGCGCGGGATCACCTACGGTCCAAGGGGGCCCAAATTGCCATAGACCAAATTTCGCCATCGGCTATTGGCCTCGTGAACATCGATTTTTTGGAAGCTCAGATGGCCAAACTGCATTGGCAAGCCGACGCAGAAGACCAGCTTTATGATAAGCACGAGTTTATAGATAAACTGCGCAGACTTGGCATTCGCCCGATCCTGAGTCGTGTTGATCAAGAACGCGCACGTGATGTTGGTGCTGATCTTGGTATTGAAATGTATCAGGGTTTTCTGATCGACAACATGCTGAAGCAGGCGAAAGCGGCCGCCTAAAGGGTGACGAAGTTGCTCGTCGGTCTGCTACACTTCACCGGATAGATTGTAGTCTTTCCAGTAGACGATTTTTCCGCCACGCACCAAAAATACCCCGACCACGTGAAAGTGGCTGTCCGGCGCTTGGGAGCCTTCGGGGCGAATAAAGTGATCGATCCGCTCATTGAGCACAATGTCGCCCATGGTGCTTGAGCGAAGAATCTCCCAGTCGATTTCTGCCATGCCCGCCATAAACGGTTTAAGTTGAACGCTGAACTCGGCTAAGCCGTTGATGGGCGGGCGCCCCTCAAACATGTGATATTCGATGTCGTCTGACAAATAGGATGCTAGCTGATCTGCATCCCGTGTTGCCCAAGCGGCACAGAAATCATTTACGATTTTCTCTTTTTCAGCCTCCAGAGCCGTATTTGCTTCTGGCCCGGCCGCTTTGGCTTGGGCGCTAAAAGCGAGCGCAAGGCCAGCGCCTATGCCTGTAAAGGCAGTGCGGCGGTCCAAACGTAGGTTTTCGGTGTCATCAGTCATCTTGTGTTCCCCAGTTCTGCATGGCTTTAGTAGCTCTCTTTATATCCCTAAACTCAACACCACAGCATGACTTGACCGGGAAATGGTTTAGATGAAAACACCTTGTCTTCGCCTCATTTAGCTCTGATGTTACAATAAGTCTTAAATACGCCTTCTTACTATCTGTGAATGAGCATCAGGATGCCAGCTGATTACATCAATGCATTTAACGCACCGGTCACACTAGACCCTAAAACGACCGCCCTTTTGGTTGTTGATATGCAGTATGCGACGGGAAGCCGTACGCATGGACTTGGTAAAATGCTCCAAGAGCAGGGCCGTATTGATGAGGCCGACTACCGTTTTAACCGTATTGATGAACTTGTCATTCCCAATAGCCAAAAGTTATTGAACGCCTTTCGTGGTGCAGGTGCCAGAGTTGTTTACGTGACCTATGGGGCAGAGTTGTCGGATTGCTCTGATGTGCCAAACCATATTCGGGCGTTGGTGAAAGCCACACATAATATTGAAGGTCAAAAAGAACACGAGATCGTTGAGGCTTTAGCGCCACAAGACAATGAAACCGTCTTAAACAAGGTGACCATGGGGGCCTTTGGATCGACAGGAATTGAAAGCCGGTTGCGGGCCATGGGTGTGGCAGAAATCGTTGCGGTCGGGGTGTCGACCAATAACTGCGTGGGGATGACGGCCATGGAAGCCTCAGATCGTGGCTTTGGCGTAGTGCTGGTCTCAGATGCTACCGGTACCTGCGATGATGATGCTCAGGGGGCATTTGAAGCCATGTTCTTACGCCTCTGGGGTCGTGTGATGACAACCTCAGACGTTATAGCAGAACTTGGCGGTAAGGTTTCTCAAGCAGCAGAATAACTGGGTCTGAGTCCTGAATTGTAACTTGAAGAAATTCTGTGTTGATCTGATATAAGAGAAGATAGAATTTTGGAGTGAAAAACATGTTCTTTGCCTCGCGTAAAAAACTAGAAATCCCAAGCTCGCAGGACGCCCTACCTGGGCGGGATAAAGAAATGCCAGTGGCAGCTAAGCACGTTGTGAATGGCAATCCGCTCAAGGCCCCTTTCCCGGATGGGCTGGAACAGGTTGTTTTCGGTTTTGGATGCTTTTGGGGGGCAGAGCGCAAGTTTTGGGAGGTTGATGGAGTCTACAGCACCGCAGTTGGCTATGCGGCTGGCCATACGCCCAACCCGAGTTACGAGGAAGTCTGTTCTGGGCTCACAGGTCACAATGAAGTTGTGCTTGTGGTTTTTGATCCCACTAAAGTCACGTTCTCGGATTTGCTGAAAGTCTTTTGGGAATCCCATAATCCGACGCAAGGCATGCGTCAGGGCAATGATACGGGAACGCAATATCGTTCAGGTATTTACACGACGACTCCGCAACAGCGGGAGGCGGCTATGAAATCTCAAAAGGCTTACGCTCAGGCTCTCGAAAAGGCCGGGTACGGCGCGATTACAACTGAAGTGTTAGAGCTGCAAACATTTTACTATGCCGAGGATTATCATCAGCAATACCTTGCTAAGAATCCTGCTGGGTATTGTGGCCTCGGCGGTACAAATGTTTCATGCCCGGCGTTTGCGGCTGAATAGAGGGCTTAGTCGCTTTTGGTGTTTCTGAGTAAGTCGATCGAAAACGTAAATCGGCCTGCCGGGTGCTCACTCACTGAGACTTCAAACACCCGTCCGGTCTTGTCTTTATACCGCCTCACGATGATGAGCGTAGGGCTACCAGCTTCAACACCCATCGCCCAGGCCTTGGCCTCTGCGATGGACCCCGCGTAGAGGTCCATAGTGACTTCTTCTGCGATGACATCAAATTCTTTCTCAAGCACCATGAAGACGGGCTTTGTATCCTTACCAATTCTGTCGGCTAAAGATTTATGTTCTGGGCGGACGTAAACATCGGTCCAGCAAATGGGCGACTTCTCATCCAGATATCGAACAGCTTCAATTTTGTGCCAGGCTTCACCAACCTCACCAGTAATAACCGAGGCTAGGGCGGCGTCTAGAGTGATGGGGGCTGAGCCCTTAACCTGCAATTGGGTATCAAAAGAGTACTGCAGTAACTCTTCAATTGAATTGAGCTTTTGGACAAACATGATGGCCGGGTTCTTGGAGACCACAACCGTACCAGATCCTTGTCGTCTCAGGACCATACCATTATCGATAAGTCGACGCAGCGCTTCTCTCACCGTAAAACGGCTGACATTGAAGCGGTTACAGAGCTCCAATTCCGTCGGCATTCTTGTGCCAACCGGGTAGGTAGCAGCTTCGATCTCTCGTTGAAGCACCTCGGCCAGCTCTAGATACAGAGGCCCCTTAGAATTTGTTGAGGTGCTTTTTGAGTCCCGTTTTTCCATTGTTCTCTTAATAAAAGGCGCTGCCGATTGGACGAAAGTGCCCTATTTTCCTCATTAGTCGTCCGGACAAATAATAAATTGTCTGTACATCTTATCTTAGATACATTGGCAGACCAGACAAAATCCAAATTTGTCTGCTCAGCAAGACTTGGAACCTGAACGGATAAAGCTAATGGCACCGACGGACGATAAGTTTGACGAGTCTGATGACCGCTTGATCCTGGACAGCATTCAGAAGTGGTTGGAGCGCGATGTTGCTCCTTATGCGATGGACCTGGAGCACACAGACACTTACCCAGCGGAAATGGTTGAGCAAATGAAAGCCATGGGGCTTTTTGGTGCGACCATAGGGCAGGAGTGGGGCGGGCTTGGCCTGTCGGCGTCAACCTATGCCAAAGTTGTCACCATGGTGTCCGAAGTCTGGATGTCCCTGACCGGCGTCTTTAATTCTCATCTTATGATGGCGACGGCAGTCGAGAAATTTGGCACTGAAGACCAGAAACAACGCTTCTTGCCTCGCTTTGTCACTGGGGAACTGCGGGGTGGGACCGGCCTGACAGAACCTGACGCGGGTACTGACTTACAGGGTATCCGTACGCGCGCTGTGCGGGATGGCGACGACTACATCATCAACGGCACCAAGACGTGGATCACAAACTCTATCGAGGGCAGTTGTTTTGCGCTGCTGACCAAGACAGACCCCAAAGCTGAACCTGCGCGCAAGGGGATGAGCTTCTTCATCGTTGAAAAAGGGCCCGGCTTTAAGATTTCGAGACGTCTTGAGAAGCTTGGTTATAAAGGCATTGATTCCGGTGAGATGGTTTTTGAAGACTTCCGTGTGTCGGCAGAGAATCTGATTGGTGGCGTTGAAGGGCAGGGTTTCTATCAGGCGGTCGGTGGGCTTGAGCTGGGACGGATTAATGTGGCGGCGCGGTCTGTAGGAATTGCGAAACGGGCTCTCGATGAATCTGTAAAATACAGCCAGCAGAGATCGACATTTGGCAAGCCAATCAGTCAGCATCAGGCCATTCAGTTAAAGCTGGCTGAGATGGCTACGCGCTATGAAGCCTCGCGATTGCTGGTTGAGCAAGCTGCAACCGCTTATGACGAAGGCCGACGGTGTGACCTTGAAGCCGGGATGGCCAAGTACTTCGCATCTGAGTCTGCCATTGAGAATTCTTTAGAGGCGATGCGCATCCATGGCGGATACGGCTATTCCAAGGAGTTTGTGGTCGAGCGTCTTTATCGGGATGCCCCCTTGATGGCCATTGGTGAAGGGACCAACGAGATGCAAAAGATCATCATTGCGCGCCAGCTTATTGAACGGAACAAAATCTGATGGACCTTCCTTTAGAAGGTATACGTATTCTTGCGATTGAGCAGTATGGTGCCGGACCATACTGCTCCATGTTTTTGGCCGATATGGGGGCCGAGGTTATAAAGATCGAGAACCCGTCAACCGGCGGAGATTTCGCCCGGGATACAGGGCCGTATTTTCTCGGTGAACATGACAGCCAGTATTATCAGGCGTTTAACCTTAACAAACGAAGTTTGACGTTAGACCTCAAGTCAGAAGAAGGCCGGAAGATTCTGCATAAGCTGGCCGAAAAATCTGACGCGATTATTAACAATATGCGCGGCAATCAGCCCGCGAAGCTGGGCCTTGATTACGCGGTCTTGAAGTCCGTAAATCCGAAAATCGTGTGCGGTCACATATCTGCTTACGGTCGGAATAATAGCCGTGAAGCCTGGCCCGGTTATGATTACCTTATGCAGGCCGAGGCCGGGTTCTTATCGGTGACAGGTGAGCCGGATGGCCCGCCAGCCAGGTTCGGCCTGTCGATTATTGATTTTATGACGGGGATGATGCTGGCCTATGGCGTGACCGCGGCTATTATGAAAGCTCAGAAAAAAGGTGAGGGCGGTGACGTGGACGCCAGTTTACTTGATACTGCCTTGCATCAACTGACCTACCCAGGCATCTGGTACCTCAATGAAGGGCTGAAGACGGGCAGAAGTCCGCGTGGAGCCCATCCCTCTGTCACGCCGAGCCAACTGGTGAAAACCGCAGACGGCTGGCTCTTTGTCATGTGCCAAAATCCTCGGTTTTGGGACCTGATGATTGATGGTTTAGGGCGACCTGATCTGGGACAGAACCCAAAGTACGTCGACCTGAATGCGCGATTGCAAAACCGTTCACAGTTGACCGATGACTTAGATGAAATCTTTTCGCAAAAGTCTACTGAGGCGTGGGTTGAGCAATTCAAGGGTATTCTGCCGATCTCGCCGGTTTATGACATCGCGCAGGCGCTGGATAATCCATTTCTCGATGAGATCGATATGCTCGCCGAAGTGGATCATCCGGATCGCCCAAATCTGCGTGTGCTGAACAACCCCATTAAGCTGAATGGCAAACGTGTTCCTATCAATAGTGCTCCTAAATTAGGCGCAGATACTGACGCCATTCTTACAGACATTGGCTATTCAGCAGAGGTGATCGCTGAGTTACGCCGGTCGAAAACAATCTAAGATCAACTCAGCAAGCTGGAGACACATGATGAAGCTTGAAGGTCTGCGCGTCATTGACCTCTCTATGTATCTGCCTGGTCCTCATTTGACTCTCATGATGGCGGATCACGGGGCGGATGTTTTGCGTATTGAACCTCCTGGTGGCGAACCCGCACGCAAATACGGCCCCTTTCAAGCGGGCCATTCCGTTTGGTTCCGCAATACTCACCGCGGAAAAAGAAGCCTCTGCCTCAACCTCAAAGACGATGAGGACCGGGAAGCCTTGCTGAAGCTCTGCGAGACAGCAGACGTCTTTGTAGAAGCGTTCCGCCCAGGCGTTGTGAAGCGCCTCGGCGTTGATTACGAAGCGGTTAAAGCGCGCAATCCAAAGATTGTATATTGTTCTGTCTCGGCATTTGGTCAAACGGGGCCGCTGTCTGGAAAGCCGACCCATGACATGGGTGCGCAGGCACTAACCGGCTTGTTGGCTTTAAATGACAATGGCGATGGCAGGCCCGTGGTGCCTGGCTTGCCAGGAGCTGATATGGGGTCATCTTTAATTGGGCTGGCGGGAATCATGATGGCATTATACCGGCGTCAGATTACCGGCGAGGGTGATTACGTCGATGCTTCAATGTACGATAGCTTATTGTCGTGGACGGCACATCTGTCTGGTTCTGTACTGGTAGAAAACAAACCGCCCACGACGCGGGAGGGGCGCTCTATTGGTGGAGCGGCTTTTTACAATGTGTACGAAACCCAAGATGCTCGGTTTATTGCGCTTACAGGTCGTGAACCAAAGTTTGTAAAAAACTTACTGACCAAGCTTGAGTTGGACCATCTGATCGACGTGTGTTGCGCTGATGATTGCGTTGCACAGGACCCAGCAAAACAAGAGATCGCTGAAGTCTTCAAGAGCAAAACCCAAAAACAATGGATCGAGATTTTGGAGCCTCTGGATCTATCTTGGGCGCCGGTGCTGAATATGGCCGAGGCCTTTCAACTAGAGCACGCGAAGGCCCGTGACATGATCATCGAAGATGATCATGGGATTACGCACGTTGGCAATCCCATAAAGTTTAAAGAAGAGCCGGCAGAGCTTAGGTACGATGTGCC
>CAYGSZ010000078.1:6797-11489 GCA_964352705.1 uncultured Rhodobacterales bacterium | reverse complement strand
CCCGCAGCATGAGGCGATGTGACGCAACCTGGGCTTCAGACGGCGTCTCCTTGAGTGTAGGGATGAAAGCGCGCGACAACCGCATGAAAAACCTCAGAAAATTAGAGTAATGATAAGATTGGCGCGCAATTTAGGCAAAGCTTGGGCACCTGTCCATGAGCAGGTGTCTATGGAACGCTTTTCAGGCTTAAACAAGAAGTCTCGAGAAACGCCTACCGCAAAGGCCCGCGCTGGGTCAGGTTGACGATCACACCGTCCGGATCACGGGCCATCATCTCATGAATTTCGGGCCGGTTGGGGACTTCCATCTTGGTTGGCGGCGTGGCCACCGTGAAACCTTGAGCGACCATACCGTCATAAAGCTCTTTCATATTTTCCGTCGGAATCACCAATATGGTCTCACCGGCTTTGACCGTATCAGACCACGCCGTCTCCTTCAGCGGCGGTTCCGCATCTTTCAGTTCCATCAGGCCGACCATGCCTGTTTCAGCGCCAGCGGCACTCATGACCACCATGTGTAAACCTGAAATCGTCATGCCCATGAGATCAGAGGCCCCAGGGTTCCCGATGTGCCCTTCGTAGAACACGTCCATCCCCAACAAATCTCTGTAGAACTTCAGAGACTTTTCCATATCGCGCACGATGATCGTGGTCCGCTTGACCGGTGCTGTTTTGTTGCCATTTGACATTTTCTACTCCTCTAATTGCTGTGATCTAAACTGCCGGCGCGCGTGATGCAGCACAGGCATATCCACCAAGCGCGCTTACCTGATCTGAGACCGCACTCCAGGCTTGATCGAGTTCTTCTCGCGTTTTGAAGCCCGCCATAGTTAGCACCAAGCCCGAGAGGTCTCCCTCTAAGGTCGTTATGCTCTCTGGGAGCGCACTGATCACTGTATCTCCCTCACAGACAGTGATGGGAGTCGACGCTGCAACCGCAATAAGAAGAAAAACCGTATGATCGGTGGAAGGCGCAATGTCCGTGCCAGCCACCTGCGCCACATCAACCGTCACCGCCCCTTTCCTCAGCTTGGCCGACGCCCGATACTCTGGACCCCACCAAAACGCTCCGACCGCTTCAGATGTAGGAAATTCACCCACCATCACCATGCGGTTGCCCCAGTCGCCACAGAGCCACTCAACTCCACGACCAGGTCCACCGATGGCCAGGTACTTGCCTTGGTATTTCTCGTAAATCGGCGGCAGTGATGAGGAATACGGCTTCATCTTTTCGGGAATCATGTCCCGCGCAAAAGCAATAGAGTATCCGCGCGCTGCCATTATCGGCTGGCCTCCTGCGCTTTGAACGCAGCTTTGGCTTCCATAATGCGGTCATAGATCGCCTGAGCCTGGCCGCCAATTTCATCAAGAACAGCCGCATGACTCGCCTGACCAGCTTTTATCCAAGCGGCCAGCTCGGTTTCAGTCAAATCATACACCGGGTCGCCTTCAGCACGGATGCGTTCAATCTCTGCGTCCTGGTCAAGGCGCACCTCGCTACGCTGCTGCTCGAAACCTCCGAATGCCCGAAGCATCAATGCGCGGTGCTCGTCCGTAAAGCTTTCCCACCACCCCTTATTGACCAGAAAAAGTCCCGTCTCATAAACATGCCCGGTGAGTGTGAAATGAGGCGCATCTTCACGTGTCGCCCCGACATGCCAGGTAATTGCCCCAAAGCCACCATTGATCATCCCCGTCTGCAAGGCGGGCACAACGTCTGACATAGTTAAAAACACAGTGTCAGCTTCCAGTTGCTGCAGGAACACAACCACGGCAGGCGACTGCGCCGCACGAATACTTAAGCCCTTCACATCCGATGGCATGCGCACCGGGCGGTCCGCATAGAAATGCGACCAACCGGCTTCGGCAAACATCAAAAGCACAAAGTTTTCTTTAGCCACCAAAGGCTGATAGAGATCGCGAACACAACAATCGTAAACGTAATCCGCTTCCGCCCGGCTTTCGAACAGATAAGGCAGACTCAGCACAGCAACTTCGGGGATCTGGGTTGAGATAACCGATTGCGAGGTTCCAACAAAGTGTACCCGCCCGCGCTTCAACGCTCCCAACAGAGGCTCTGATGCGCCCAGTTCGCCATAAATATGGTAATCAAACTCAAACAAATCTGGACGCGAGGCAAACACCGCTTTGTAGCCATCCCACTGGCGGTCCCATACCGACGCCTTTGGCGCCATGGCGGTAATCCGACCCGTAATAGGCTCAGCCTGACTGACATCAGCGCTCGCCCATAATGCGAACGCGAGTAATGCACTCACTGATTTAATATGGTGATGTATGATTGGCATAAGGCAAACATGGCTCTGATTCATAAAAGCAGCCATCAGCCTAATCAAACTGGGCCCTTTTGGGGAGAAATAATGTCCACCGAAACCAACCGCTTCACCGGAGCGTCCGTCATGCGACGTGTACTCCAGCGTTTTGGGGTAAAAACCGTGTTTGCCCTGGCTGGTGCTTCGCAGACAAAATTACTAGATGAATGCGAAAAGTCTGGATTTCGCATCGTTCCGGGGCGGCACGAAAGCGCCACTGTTGGCGCCGCCGATGGCTATGCGCGCGTCACGGGCAAGGTTGGCATCGCAATGGTCAACATCGACCAAGGCATGTCAAACGCGATCACCGGCCTGCAACAAGCCCTGGAAGCCTGTTCACCAGTCGTTGTTTTGGTCGGGCGTGAGCCGGACAGTTGGACGCAGCCGGAGCTGGACTTTGATCACGGTGTTCTCGGCATGGTCCAGCCGGTCACCAAATGGGTCCGCAATGTGCACAGCGCAGCGCGCCTGGGAGAATACTTGGAAGCTGCCTGCCGCCGCGCCTTATCTGGCCGACCAGGGCCTGTGGTTTTGGCCTTTCCAAAAGACTTTCTAGGACAATTGATCGATCCTGGGGTCGATATCGATACCCCTGTTCAGATGCCATCCCCTCCTGCAGCCATCCCAGACGATGTGGCCAGAGCGGTTGACCTCCTGGAAGCCGCCGAACGCCCCTTGATTATCGCAGGGTCCGGAGCCTTTCGCTCCGGCGCTGGTGCAGCCTTACGCCAACTCATCACAGACTTCGGCCTCCCGGTCGCCACCAACAATCTCGGGCGCGGCCTGGTCGACGAACACCAAGACACAGGCTGGGGTTGGCCCCTCGCCCAATTCGCCGCCAAAGATGCTGATGTTGTGGTCTGGGCCGGAGCCCGTATGGGCAAAAAATTCGGCTATGGCCTGAGCCCTCGCTTTCCCGCCTCCACCAAGATGATCCAGATTGACATTAAAGCGGAAGAAATTGGGCGTAATCGCCTGGTCGAGGTCGGCCTGAACGCCGATTGTCGCCGCTCTTTGGAGAGCATCATAGCGGAATTAGAGCGCCGTAAAACCGCTCCAAAAGACCCCGCTTGGGTCAAAGCCTCCTTACAAGACCGCCTCAAAGCCATCGCGGAGACTGGTCTTGAGGACGATTACATTCACCCCATGCGCTTAGCCCGTGAGGTCAACGCGCGCCTACCAAACGATGCCATTTTTGTGCAGGACGGTGCGTCCATCCTGGTCCGCAGTTGGGCCGTAACCAAATACAGCAGCGAGGGTGGTTATATGGACACCATGCCGCTGGGCTCTATGGGGATGGGCACCCCACTCGCTCTTGGAGCTGTCGCGGGCGCAAAAGAAGTTGCTGCAAAAACCGGCACCCCCGAACGCAAGGTCGTTTTGGTGACTGGCGACGGGGCCTTCGGATTTTACTGTGCAGAGTTTGATTCAGCCGCACAGGCGGACCTGCCGTTCCTCTGCGTCATTTCCAACAATGGCGGCTGGGGTAATGAAATTCACACCCAACCCCATCAGGTTGGGCGGACCATCAACGCTCATTTTGGCGATGTCCGGTATGACAAAGTGGCAGAGGGATTAGGCGCTGTCGGCTTCCGCGTAGAAACCGTTGAAGAGCTAGTTCCCACTCTCGATAAAGCGTTTAACATCAATAACAAACCTGTTGTTATTGATGTATTGGTTAAGGATGAAGGCGGTATGAATCCGTTGACCAGCACACTTCTTTATCATGACGTTGAAACCACACGGGCGGCACACTTTGCGTTAGAGTCTAAGACTCCAACGTGAGCATCGTCACGATATTTACAGAACTTACCGTAGGCCTAATCTGAATCTGTTGCTGGCTTTGGCAGCGGCAAAGGAATACCAGCGCTGGTAAAAGCTCCCCGACAGGCAGCAGACAACGCCGCCGCGCTATCCAGGGGAAGCAGTGAGTCATTCCAGTAGATGTTCCGGCCTTGCACACTGACACGACCGACAACACCCTCACCGGCGATCAGAGCAGAGGCCCCACCTTCTGAATCACCACTTGTTGGGTCCTCGCCAAGGCCAAGGCGTTCGGCAATATCCAAACGAATATCGATATTCACAACGTCCGGTGCAGTAATGCCATAACCACCACCCAGGTCCGCTGGCGCAACCTGCCTCCCCCGCGCATCAACACCCGGCACGAAAGCAACGTCATCAGCCGGAATATGAGATACCAATTGATGGCAATCTTCACTGCGGACAGAAATTTCCGTCGAATATGCTGTCTCGGCTTGAAGCACGAACACGCAACAAAAAGATGCGACAATACAAAACACAATTTTCATAAAGAAATACTGCCAATTATTTGGTTAACAAGTCCTTTGTGACGTGGGCA
>CAYGSZ010000078.1:0-6697 GCA_964352705.1 uncultured Rhodobacterales bacterium | reverse complement strand
GCAAACTGCCGAATGAACGGCGCGATGGCCGCATCGGCAAATGTAAAATTATCGCCGCACAAATAAACGGTTTCCAAAAGTCGTGCGTTCAGCTTTTTCAGAAATTCTAAACCCTGGGTCCGATGATGCAGCGGGTCTGCTTTTTCGTAACGCGACGGATATTTGTAGCGGTCCAGGGCGTCCTTAAACGGCCCGTCGTTTTCGGCAATCAGCACCTCACTCTCATCGCGGTCACTCTTCAGAGGCACTAACCACCCCTCCGGATCGTTACAGCCGAGCGCCCACTGCATGATCTCCAGGCTTTCCTCGATCACCCGTCCCTCCGGCAACAGCAGCACAGGCACGGTCCCCTTCGGCGAAACCGCGATCATCTCAGACGGTTTATTGCGCAAAACAACCTCGCGTAACGCACACGTCTGGCCGCTAGTAGAAATCGCCATGCGCGCCCGCATTGCATAGGGGCATCGCCGAAAGGAATACAGAATGGGCAACTCGCCTGGCATGAGGCTCACCTCACCCCCCAAAGGTGGTTGATTTCTTCAGGGACTTATACGTCGCACTTTCATATCTCGCGCCAACGTGCACTTCGCCTCGTTCCTCCGCCAGCTTAATCTGAGTCTGCCTGGCGACGTAACTTTCGCGCTGACGCTCGGTGCGCTGATCAATGCAATGGTCACAAGACACGCCCGCAACAAAATTCGGGGACTTCCGCTCAGCAGCGCTTACGGGTGATCGGCAGGCATGGCACAGTTCATAGTCGCCAAGTTCCAGCCCCTGCTTCACCGATACGCGGTAATCGAAGACGAAACAGTCACCGCTCCAGCGGCTTTCTGTCTTAGGGATATTTTCCAGATACTTCAAAATGCCGCCTTTGAGGTGAAAAACGTCCTCGATGCCGCGGTCTTTCAAGAAGGACGTTGCCTTCTCGCAGCGGATGCCACCCGTGCAGAACATCGCAACCTTTTTGCCTTCCCATTCGCCACGATGGTCCTCAAGCCATTTTGGGAGATCACTGAAACTCGCCGTTGCAGGATTGATCGCGCCTTCAAACGTGCCCATCTGCACTTCGAAGTCATTACGGGCATCGATCAGAACTGTTTCCGGGTCCGTAATGAGGGTGTTCCAATCTTCAGGAGCAACATAAGTGCCAACGGCTGTCAATGGATCGACACCAGGCACCTTCATAGTGACGATCTCTTTCTTCAGGCGGACCTTCAGGCGATAGAACGGCATACGCGCGGCATATGATTCCTTATGCTCCAAATTCATAGAATTTGGCAGCGCCCTCAAAGCCTCTAATGCAGCATCAATGCTTTCTCGCGAACCGGCGAGCGTTCCATTGAAGCCCTCAGGCGCGAGCAAGACCGTTCCTTTCAGATCATGCGCGATCAGCTGCGCCTGCAACAGCTCACGCAAGGCAGCTGGATCTTCGAACGGGGTAAAATGATAAAATGCGGCTACTACGATATCTGTCATAGGCGCCAATATATGCGACAAACTCACAAGATAAAGAGCAGATACCCCGCAGCACGCAATACTTATCAAAAAGGAATAATCGTTAATTCCGGCCAAACGGCCTTCCAACGCGCTGTTTTCTCAGCATAAACATGCGCGACAGCCTGACTGGCCGGGTTTGGCCTGACAACCAGATCAAAAGCATCCGCAAACCCATGAGGGGCATAAACAGATATTTCTCCGCTCTGCTTCACCGAGACTCCGTACATACTTGAGGGCGTGGTGAAACGATCAATACCATCACAACTACTGTGCAACGGTGGATACGGCGCCCCAAACTTCTCTTCATACCAAATGTGCACCCGCGCCTGATTACGGACCTGCACCTCGGCCTGAACATCTGAAAAAACGTCCTTGGACTTTTGGATGACCGCATCTTCGGCCTCCCAACTCAGGTCACTGGGCTCAAAGTAAAATAGGTCGTAATCCTTGATGCCGTAATGAGGTGGACGACCGGTTTGAACATTCCAAACCGTCTGAAACAAACAGCCGGACACCAGCCAACAATCCGGCAAACCCAGTTCAGGTAGCCCGCTCAGAATAGCTGCATTAACAAGATTGGTTTGTATCAGATCGAGAAAACGAGTCTCGCCTTCCCTCACGCCTGCTCAATTTCGATCAGTGTGCCGTCAAAGTCTTTGGGATGAACAAATAGCACCGGCTTGCCGTGGGCCCCAATTCTGGGCTCGCCATCGCCAAGTACACGCTTGCCTTCCGCAATCAGCTGGTCGCGCGCCGCCAGGATATCTTCAACTTCAAAGCAAACATGATGCATGCCGCCGGATGGATTTTTGTCCAAGAAGCCCTGGATTGGGGAATTCTCCCCAAAAGGATGCAAGAGTTCGATTTTCGTATTCGACAATTTGACAAACACGACCGTGACACCGTGCTCGGGCAAATCTTCCGGGGCTGAAACGTCCGCGCCCAAGGCATTCTTGTAAGTCGCGCTGGCCGCTGCCAGGTCGGGAACCGCAATGGCCACGTGGTTGAGTTGTCCAATCATAGTGTCCTCTTTCGCATCTAAGTACCGGATTATACTCTGGCAACATGAACCTTAATCAAGGGTTTGCCCATTTGCCCGCCTGAGAATATGCGGCGCACGCATCTGCGGACAGCTTCTTCAATAACGCCGTCATCCCGCTTTGTTCGACCAGGCAACCTTTCAATGGCGCTTTCAATCTCAATAGCCAGGGCATCCTCGCCCTTAGACTCAAGTGGGTCAACGATCCCCAACACAGAAACCTGCGCATCTGTTGCCAGGCGGCCATCGTCCTCCAGAACAACCGACACCACGACACTGCCTCCGTAGAACATCTTTTTACGATCGCGCAGCACCGGGTCCCAGAACGGCACCGCCTTTGTGCCTTCCCACGACATTCTACCCGCCCAAACTTCGCCCGCGACTTTAGGGTCACCTGGAGCCAGACGCACAGCTGACCCATTTTCCACCTGAACCGCCTGAGGAACCTGACACTCTAAAGCCAGGGCCGCGTGTGCCCGCATGTGCATGTACTCACCATGAACCGGAATCGCCGTGTGCGGACGGATCATGCCATACATGCGTCGCATCTCATCCCGCGCGGGATGCCCCGAAACGTGAATTGGGGCATCTTTGGCCGTAATAATATCAACCCCTAGACGCGCGAGCTGATTCTGTAGCTTAAAAATAGACTTCTCATTCCCCGGAATCACACGCGACGAAAACACAGCCGTATCACCGTCCTCAAGCCGAACATCGCGGTGATTGTTGAAGGCAATGCGACTTAACGCCGCCCGCGCCTCGCCCTGGCTACCGGTACAGATATACAAAATCTTATCGTTTGGCAGATGCGCCGCATCCTCGGCTTCATAGAACGTTAAATCGTCAGACAAATACCCGGTCTTGCGCGCCGTCTCGGTCACACGCCACAACGATGCACCGACAAGGCAGACGTGCCGGTCATTGGCTTCAGCCGCCCGCGCAATACTTTCCACCCGGGCAAAGTTGGAGGCAAAGCAACCAACCGCAACCCGACCTTTTAATTTTCCAATGAGGTCCGTGAGCGCAACAGCAACGTCGCCTTCAGAACCCGCCTCGCCCTCTGAAAAGACATTGGTTGAGTCTGCAACCATCGCCAATACGCCCTCGTCGCCAAACGCTTGAAGGGTCGCAAAATCGGTCGTCTCGCCAATCAGCGGATCAGGGTCAAACTTCCAATCTCCCGTATGCATGATATTGCCGTACGGCGTGCGGATTGCCAAAGCGTTCGGTTCAGGAATGGAATGGGTCAGCGTAATAAATTCGAGATCAAACGGCCCCAGTTCAAGCCTGCCGCCGAGGGGAATGATAGTAAGTGGCACAACATCTTGCAGCCCTGTTTCCACCAGTTTTCTTTTGAGGAACTCTGCCGCAAAGGGTGTGGCGTAAACCGGGCATTGGAGTTGCGGCCACAGGTAACACACCGCCCCCAAATGATCTTCGTGTGCATGGGTCAGCACCAATCCTAAAAGCTTGTCCTTGCGTTCGGCAATAAAGCTGGGGTCCGGCATAACCACATCAACGCCAGGAATACTGTCATCGCCGAATGTGACCCCCAGATCGACCATCAGCCACTGATCGTCACAGGCATAAAGATTAAGGTTCATGCCGATCTCGCCGGAGCCCCCCAGCGGGACAAACCATAATCCTTTATTTAAACCCTTTGGCAGTGGGTGTGTGGTTGGGCGGGCCGTGCTCATACAGGATTACGGTTACGTACCGCGCCCGGGTTACGTTCGTGCAGAGCGCGTAGACCACGCAACGTCAGTGTGTCATCCGTGTAATCAATAACACCCACAGATTCCGCAAACAGTGGTGCGAGGCCGCCGGTAGCAATCACCTTCAAACCCGGTCCCTGTTCACCCTGGATACGGCCAACCAACCCTTCGATCAAACCGATGTATCCCCAAAACACACCTGACTTCATCGCCGCCACGGTGGACGTGCCAACAACAGGCGCATTGCCAGGGTTCTCAATGGGAATCTTAGGCAGCAACGCCGTCGCCATATGCAAAGCCTCCATCGACAGGTTGATGCCAGGAGCAATCACGCCTCCTACATAGTTACCGTCCTTGTCCACCACGTCGAAGGTTGTCGCTGTGCCAAAATCAATAATGATCAAGGGCCCGCCATAGGTTTCCTGTGCCGCAATGGCATTGACCAACCGGTCATCGCCAACCTCGCGGGGATTTTGCAGCAACACCGTCAGACCGAGATCAAGGCCCGCATCTCCCACAAAGCGCGCGTTAACCTTAAAGAAAGACTGGCACATCGTCGCCAATGCTCGATTTTTTGCTGGCACCACTGAAGACACAATAGCGGCTTTGATATCAGCGCGGGCAATGCCATCCCGCTGCATAATCTGGGTGAGCCACACCCCGTAATCATCACCGGTTTTTTCACCTTGCGTTGCCGTCCGCCACTGACCGACGAGCGCTTCACCGTCATAAACGGCAAATACGATATTGGTGTTACCACAATCAATCACCAACAACATACTTAAGCTCCGGCTCCAAAAAAGACGTCACCCGCAGACACAGTTTTGACGCCGATTGCGCCCTGATCAAGCAGCAACGCGCCATCCTCTGCCAAACCTTTGAACGTGCCTTCAAATGTGTCTTGAGGTAAACGCACGACTATAGCCTCACCAACACCGGTCGCTCGGTTCAACCAGGCGCGTCGCACGGGCGCAAATCCTAACGTCCGCCATGTCTCCAACCATTTAGACAAACACTGCGCGAGTCTGACAGCAAGGACTTCAGGCGCGATGGACAGGTCTGATAGCGAGCCAACAGGATAAAGCGCCTCTTCAACAACTGTATCGATCAAGTTCACACCAATTCCAACAATCACTTGGGACCGCTCAGGCACAGCTTCGAGCAACAACCCGGCGACTTTGCCACCCTCAAACAGCACATCATTTGGCCATTTACAGCGCAAGGCTGGAAGCTTATGCCCGGCAAGAGACTCAACAGCTTCAATCAAAGACAAAGCAGCGGTAAAACCAACTTCGCCTGCGTTTAACGGCGGCGCATCAACCAATATGCTCAAATAAAGATTACCGGTCGGACTACGCCACACCCGACCGCGGCGTCCTCGACCAGCCGTTTGCGTTTTCGCCAGAAGAAGCAGGCCCTCAGCTTCTCCAGCCTCGGCCAGAACGCGCACATCCGTATTTGTGCTTTGCGTCTCAGAGACTTTGTTGAGACGCCAGCCTGTCGGGAATTCAGACACAGAGGTCATTTAGGCTATGGTCTAACCCGGAAACAGGGCTGCAGCTGCGGTGTCAGCGCCGGCCAGAAGGGGCTCGGGCAGGCCAACAAACACCACCACCAAAACTGCACACAATCCCATGATCAAAGCGGTAGACCGGTCAGGACGATCAAAGGCCTCCACAGACTCATCAAAATACATAACCTTGATCAGGCGCAGATAATAAAAAGCCCCGATGACGCTGGATAGAAGTCCAATCACAGCGAGCGCAATCAGTCCTTCATTCACGGCTGCCGCAAACACAAAGTATTTACCGAAGAACCCTGCCAAAGGCGGAATACCGGCCATCGAGAACATCAAAACAGCCAACGCCAAAGCAATAGCCGGATTTGTTTTAGACAAGCCGGACAAATCATTAATGCTCTCCACGTAGCGTTCTTTGACGCGCATGGACAAAATAACCGCAAATGTCCCAATGTTCATGAACAGGTAAATGAGCATGTAATAGATCATGCCCCTCGCTCCTTCCTGGGTGCCCGCCACCAGGCCAATCAGCGCATACCCAACATGACCGATCGAACTATAGGCCATCAGGCGCTTGATGTTGGTTTGGGCAATGGCGGCAACCGCTCCCCAGAGCATGGAAGCAACACAGATCACAGTCAGCACTTGGCGCCATTGATCCATGAGGTCTTCAAATGGCCCAACCAGCACACGAAGAAATAAGCACAGTGCGGCAATCTTGGGGCCAACCGAGAAAAATGCTGTCACCGGTGTGGGTGAGCCCTCGTAAACGTCCGGGGTCCACATATGAAATGGCACCGCCGAGATTTTGAACGCCAGACCACAGATCACGAAAACCAACCCAACCAGAACACCAACATTATCCTGTGCGCCGGTCAGTGCTTCAGCAAGTCCCGCAAAGGAGGTGGTTCCAGCAAAGCCGTAAAT
>CAYGSZ010000077.1:0-11516 GCA_964352705.1 uncultured Rhodobacterales bacterium | reverse complement strand
CTCGTCTGCCCGTGTTCTCGATGCCGTTGTTCCGGACGCCAGTACGTTTAGCTGATAAGGCTGACTGGCTGGCGTGCCGCCGCATTATCGAGACAGGGTCTAAGTCGTTTTTTGCAGCCTCGCGTTTGCTGCCCTCCTGGTTGCGGGCAGATGTCTACGCCCTCTACGCCTTTTGCCGTTTGTCCGACGATGCGGTTGATCTTGGTACCGATACAGCTTCTGCCATCGAACGGCTCAATCAAAAATTAGACCGTGCCTATGCGGGCGTCCCTGCGAATGTGCCTGTTGAACGGGCGTTTGCCGATGTCGTTGCGCACCACAGTTTGCCACGTGAGCTTCCAAATGCCTTGATTGAAGGTTTCGCCTGGGATGTGGAGGGCGTGACGTGCGAAACCCTCAGCGACGTTTACGCCTACAGTGCGCGCGTTGCGGCCTCTGTCGGTGCGATGATGGCTCTGTTGATGGGGGTTCGTAACCCTGATCTGATTGCTCGCGCCTGTGATTTAGGCGTTGCAATGCAATTGACCAATATCGCCCGCGATGTTGGCGAAGATGCCGCCAACGGCCGCCTCTATTTGCCACGCGAATGGATGCGCGAAGAAGGGCTCGACCCGGATGCCTGGTTGCGTGCGCCGGAGTTCAATCCGTCCATCGCGCGTGTGGTTGCGCGTTTGTTAGGGGCTGCTGAGGTTCTGTATCGCCGCTCTGACTCAGGCATTGCGGCGTTGCCGCGCAGTTGTCGCACCGGCATATATGCGGCAAGATTCATTTACCGGGAAATCGGCGCGGTGATTGAGCGTCAAAATTTTGACAGCATCACCTCGCGCGCTCATACGGACAAGCTTACAAAATGTAAGTTGATTGGCCGTGCAGTCGTTTCATCTATTGCCCAATACGGCACTGCTAAAACAGATCATCCGTCACTTGCGGAAACCGCGTTCCTGGTTGATGCCGTGCGTCATGCCCCGGGGCCTGGTCTGGGGGCCGCGAAGACCTCTGTGGCCCGCGTCGCCAATAAAGTCGTTTGGGTCGCGGCCTTATTGGCCGATCTGGAACACCGTCAAGCCGCGCAAGGTTAAAGGGTGTAAGGGCTGTTAAAGTATGGACGTCAGCCCGGTTTTCTTTCTTGAATTTGGTTTATTCGGTGGTGCAGCCATTGGCTGGGGTCTGTGGCAACTCTGGTGGTTGCGGCGGGACCGGCTTCAAGGCGAGGCAGCCGAGCAGGCTCGGAAAATCGAAGAAGTGCAGGCTCGGAAAATCGAAGAAGAGCAGGCTCAAAAAAACACCAAACAGGAATCAGAACAACCGCCTGGGCATGCGGAAGGGCAGTAACATCCGCACCCAAGGGCTGCTGAAGCGTTTCAAACAAAGGCTTTCATGGATGGTGTCGATCCGTTGTCCCATCAACTCTGCCTCGACGAGCGAGCGCGCATAAAATGGGGTATCTTCCAGCGTCGATTTCACGATGCTCGTGGTGCCAGGGTCAGACCTGATGGAACGGGCCATGCGCCACCCGGTTTTCTTTAAGACCTCTTCTGGTGGCACATCAACGATCTCGCAGTGTCCGTTTGCGACTTTAAGCCCCAGATGACTCTGCCCACCCTCTAACAGATTGGCCGTGTAATACATCAGGCTGTCGTTCAGGCGGTGGGCACGGGACCACGTCCAATCAGAAAACCCGTCTTCGAGAGGTTCAGTACCATAGTTTGAGTCTATATAGCCGTTGCCCGACCATGATAAATCTGGTTTTTCCAGATTAACGGAAACCGTGGCATGCGGCGCAACCGGCTGCCACGTATGACGACCATCAGCTGTTAAATCAAAACTCTGTCCTGTCACAGCGGTCGGTGTCACGCGGACTTGCCCGCGTACTTTTTTCGGCAGTGGGCATCCGATTTCGTCGAGGTTCAAGAGCAACGTTCCATTTTGCCACGTCACATGACTGGGGCCGACGTCGAAGCGATCCGTTGATCTGCGAACGTCAGTTGCGCGCCGCTCTGTCATCGTCCACCGTGCGCCGCGCGGGCCGTAGAGGGCGATGTTGATCGCGCAGTGGTTCAAGGGATTACGCCACCCTGACCAAGCGTAATAAGGCGAGAACACACTGCCGACAAAAGCGATAATTGTCAGAGCATATTGGGAATCTGTACTGATCGCATCCACATACCACCACAGATAGCCGCGCTCTTTTACCTTGGCGTTAAACGGAGGTCCGAAATCAGGTGCCGTGCGGCCAGTCGGCCGGAAAGGGCTGCCATCGGCACGCCCGCGCCCGGATGTGTCGATCCACCCGCCAGATAAAGCCCTTTTATCTTCGTCGTTGATGACGCTCTCCTGAAAGAGGATGCCCAGCCATGACTTACGGCACCGTACAAAGCCCCACCCGTGCCAGGGAATAAACCGTTGAAGTCGGAGGGGCCAGTTGGAACAGACTGCAAAGTATCAGCTTCAAGCCGGAGGCCATAGCCCCCCAGCGTATCAAGAACTCGGGGCAGATCGTCGTCCAATGCAGCACTACTCAAGGGTGTCGTATCTCCGTTGGCTGGCGCATTCATCAGCACCAAAAGGCGTTCTGCGTGCCCGAGGTTTGGGTTCAGTTGTTCACTGCGATCTTGAGCGCAGACATAGAGTGTTGGTGAGCGCGGTGGATGATGACCGATAAAAATATCATCAAATTCTTTTTGGTAAGCGTCACTGAAAAACACGTTGTGCCGGTGTAACGGAAAACCCTTAGCCACAGCTTTGACCGACCACGTTATCGCAGACAGGGAGCGTTTTGCGGGCGCAGTTACGGGCGCACTCTGTGATACATCTTCACCGAGAAGCCCAGACCCAAGAGCGCTGACATCGCCGTTAAACACAATTGCGTCGGCAGAAAGGACATCTGCAGCAAGATGGTCCTCTGAGTCGAGGATAACTCCCGTTGCCTTTCCGTTTGCTGCCGTGATTCTTTTTACGTCTGTCCCACACCGAAATGTGACCCCCAGTGCTTCGGCCAGGTGCTGTAAAGCTTGCGGCAGGTGTGTCATGCCGCCAGTGATGGCCCAGACTCCATCCTGTTCAACATGGGCGATCAACGACAAAGTTGCGGGTGCCGAGAATGGCGATGATCCCACATAGGTCGCGTAACGACCGAACAGTTGCCTTAGACGCGGATCGTGAAACTGTTTGCAGAGAGAGGTCCACAGCGTTGTGAACGGCTTAAGGGCCAGCAGTTCCATGGGTCGATGTAAGCCTATGCGCCAACTCAAGCTCAGCGGGTTGGGTTGTGTTGTTGTCAAAAAAGTATCTTTAAGCGCGGCATAGGTGCGTTTGGATTGTTCGCAAAACGCGGTGTATCGATGTGCGTCCTCACGACCGGAAAATTCTCTGATCGCTTCAACCGTGCGCGCTTGATCTGCATATAGGTCCAGCCGCTGGTCTTGATGCCAAGCGTGCCGCGCCAGAACATGCAAGGGCTCTAAAGCAACGTGATCGGCAAAGGTCTCGCCTGCATCTGCAAATAGAGAGTCAAAAACCCATTTCATGGTGAAGACGGTCGGACCGGAATCCACCAGAGCGCCGCCGACAGAAATGGTGCGGACTTTTCCGCCGACCTTTGCCGCCCGTTCAACAACGGTAACGTCAATGCCGTTGCGTGCCAGATCAATAGCACTGCACAATCCACCGATGCCGGCGCCGATAATAATAACGCGTTTGGACTGCATACTCGTTGTCGATTAGAGTTTTCTTTGACAGCTTGAGGTAACACGAAAAGGGGTCCTAGGACAGCTAGCGAACCCGTGTTACGATTTTCCGCTATTCGATGAGGAGCACGTGCTTGATGGACTTTGCCGACCGTATTGAGACTGCTCTCAATGCCTGTTTTGTGACTGTTGAAGCGGGCAATCCTCCGCCAAAGGTTTTAGCTGCCATGCGCCACGCTGTTTTTGCGGGCGGGGCGCGCGTTCGACCGAGTTTATGCCTTGCTGTCGCAGATGCCTGCGATGGTGATGCGCCGGAGATTGCCGAAGCCGTAGCCTGTGCGATTGAGTTTATGCACTGCGCTTCTCTCGTGCATGATGATCTTCCATGTTTTGATGATGCCGATATCCGGCGTCAAAAACCCTCGGTCCATAATGCGTATGGAGAGGCTCTTGCTGTGTTGGCGGGGGATGCTCTTATTCTGCTGGCTTTTGATGCTGTGACGCAGGCCGCGACCGCCACACCTGATCGTCTCTCTCCGCTGCTGCGGTCTATTATTGATGGCGTTGGTCTGCCGCGTGGCATCATTGCGGGCCAAGCCTGGGAGAGTGAGCCAGAGGTGCCAGCCGAAGATTACCGCCGCGCCAAAACCGGCGCTCTTTTTGTCACCGCAACCATGTCTGGGGCCATTGCCGCAGGCGCTGATCCAGAGCCCTGGCGTCGTCTTGGCGATAAAGTTGGCGAAGCCTACCAAGTTGCAGACGATCTGCTTGATGTTTTGTCCGGGCAGGACCAAAGCGGCAAGCCGGTGGGGCAAGATATGGCTCATGATCGGCCCAGCGCGGTTACCGAATTAGGGATTGGTGGCGCGAAATCCCTGCTTGAGTCGCTAATAGAAGAAGCGGTGTCGTCCGTGCCGGACTGCCGTAATGGCGACGATCTCCGCGCGTTGGTCCGACTGCAGGCCAAGCGACTTGCCCCTAAAGCCCTTACCAGCGCGGCGTAATTGATGATTTCTTATAGGGTCATAGCCGGGAACAGACTCTGGACAAACGAGCGTGCAAACTAAACCGGATCATAAGCCGTCGTATTGGTCCGTCTGTGCCGATCATTGGCGTCGTCTTCGTAATCAATTGATTGCCAGTCCAGGTTTTCAAAAATGGGCCTTTAAAATTCCTGGGGTCCGTCATATCGCGCGCCATCGGGCCAACAGCCTGTTCGATGTGGTCGCTGGGTTCGTCTATTCTCAGATTCTGTATGCCTGCGTCAGGCTTAATCTTTTCAACCTTTTGGACAAGCAACCGCGCTCCGTCACAGACCTTATGACGGTGTTTGAAATGCCGGAAGACTCCGTCCTGTGCCTCTTAAAAGCAGCAGCCTCCTTGGATCTCGCCGAGATGAATTCCGATGGGCGCTACACGTTGGGACCGCAGGGAGCAGCAATGATGGCCAACCCCTGGCTAACGGTGATGGTGGAACATCACGCCCTGCTGTATGCCGACCTCGCTGATCCTGTCGCCTTATTAAAGGGAGAGGGAGCAGGGCAATTGGCGTCTTACTGGCCTTATGCCAGTGCCGAAAAAACGTCAGAGTTTTCATCCGATCAGGTTTCCGCGTACTCGGATTTGATGGCTCAATCCCAACACGCGATAGCCCAGCAGATCTTGGAAGCTTATCCATTTTCGCGTCACCAAAAGGTTTTGGATGTTGGCGGCGGCGAGGGGGCGTTCCTTTGTGCAGTCTTGAAGCGTCATCCGCATCTAAACGGGGCACTTATGGATTTGCCTGCCGTCGCAGCGCGCGCCGCGACTCGTTTTGCCGACGCTGGTCTAGAGCAACGCACAGAGATTCATTCGCAGAGTTTTTTGTCTGCTTTATGGCCACCAGAGGAAGAAATAATCACTTTGGTGCGAATTTTACATGATCATAATGACAGCCCGGTTGAGGCAATATTGTGCGCCGCACATAAGGCTCTAAGGCCTGGTGGTACGCTCTTGATTGCCGAGCCGATGGCGCAGACGCCGGGGTCAAAGGCGGCGGGGCATGGGTATTTTGGATTCTACCTTAAGGCTATGGGAAGCGGTAAATCCCGCACAAAACCTGAGATTGAATACCTTCTCGATAATGCTGGTTTCACAAATATCAAGAGCTGGCCGGTGGGAAATCCAATGATGCTTCAGGTCGTTACCGCGACAAGATAGCAGGGCCTAAAGTCCCTAAAAATTAAAAGGAATTGGCAGTTTTCTGCCGGTTTTCAAGCCTGTTACGCTGCATTGCAGCACGCTACTTTGATTAAAAATACTCTCGACAAATCAGAATGTTTACAGGAAAGTAATATTACACCGTTGCAACGTTCATGGAGATTGAATGTGGCAGCTATCGAAACTTAAAGCTTGTCGGTGACTGGTTTTAGGGAACCGTATGGGTAACCGCACCATGCGTTGGCACTGCGACAGCAGCGCCAAATTGCGGTTGAGCACTTTGAAGGAGGTAAAGTGATGGCAGAAGATCGTTCTGGGAGCCTTTCTGGGCTAACCGACAATGAAGCCAAGGAATTTCACGGCATTTTCGTATCCAGTTTTGTGACGTTCACGGTTATCGCAATCGTGGCCCACGCGTTGGTATGGATGTGGCGCCCTTGGTTCGTCTAGTTGATGTTTTGGCGGCACGTATTCGTGTCTCTGAACTGAGTTTTTAAGGAGATAGCAATGTACAAGATTTGGCTACTTTTTGATCCGCGTCGTGTTTTGGTTGCGCTTGGGATTTTTCTTTTCACCCTCGCTATTCTGATTCACTTCATCCTGTTGAGCACAGAGCGCTTCAACTGGATCGAAGCAGCGGAAATGAATTCTTCCAAGATCGAAATGGAAGTGCCTAAGGCGCTGGTATAGCAACGTACGCGGCGGTAGACGGCCCCCGCTCTGTCGGGGCGCCACTACCGGACGCGGCGTTCGCGAACTAAGTTCGCGACTTAGGGAAAAACCCCTCTTTCACTAAGGGGGAAGCGTCATGGGTCGGTCGCGACCGTGGTGACGTAAGTTTTTGTTGACGCCAGTTTAAGGGGGCGCGCTATGGCGCTTTTAAGTTTCGAACGAAAATATCGAGTGCGAGGCGGTACGCTTTTAGGTGGCGACTTGTTCGATTTTTGGATCGGGCCCTTTTACGTCGGCTTCTTTGGCGTCACAACGGCTTTCTTCGCGTCCCTTGGAACGGCCCTCATCATATATGGCGCTGCCTTGCAGGGCCAATGGAACCCCTGGCTGATCGATATACAGCCGCCCGCGATGGAAATCGGTTTGGGCTTCGCTGACATAAAAGAAGGCGGGCTCTGGCAACTCATTACCATTTGCGCCATAGGATCCTTTGTGTCCTGGGCACTGCGAGAGGTCGAAATCTGCCGCAAACTTGGCATCGGCTACCATGTGCCCATCGCCTTCGGTGTGGCGATTTTCGCATACATTACTCTTGTGGTGATTCGCCCTGTTCTGATGGGCGCCTGGGGATATGCATTCCCCTATGGCATTTGGACTCACCTTGATTGGGTGTCGACCACTGGCTACAGCTACGGCAACTTTCATTACAATCCCGCACATATGATTGCGGTCTCATTCTTCTTCGTGACCTGTTTTGCGCTGGCTCTGCATGGTTCGCTGATCCTGTCAGCGGTCAATCCGCAAAAGGGGCAGACGGTTAAGACGCCAGAGCATGAAGATACCTTCTTCCGTGATTTTATCGGCTATTCCATCGGACCACTGGGTATCCACAGACTTGGCCTTTTTTTGGCCCTGTCAGCGGGATTTTTCTCAGCGGTCTGTATCGTGATTTCAGGCACCTACTGGGCTGAAGGCGAGCCATGGGAAGCCTGGTGGGATCCCCTGTGGGCGCTTGTTAATGGCCCAGATAGCTTCCCGCCGCTGCCCTACGAAGGCCCACCCGGACCAGGATTCTAAGGAGAAATATGATGGCACGTTATCAAAACATATTTACTCAAGTCCAAGTGCGGGCCGCCCCGGAAATGGGTGTTGAAATCCCCACGACAGACTTTGACCGCATGGGAGCGCCGTTCTTCTCCTACTGGGCAGGTAAGATCGGCAACGCACAGATCGGCCCGATCTATTTGGGCTGGACCGGTGTGGCGTCCATTATCTGTTTCTTCTTCGCCTTCGAGATTATCGGTCTCAACATGCTGGCCTCGGTCGGCTGGGACCCGGTAAAGTTCGTGGTCACGTTACCCTGGCTGACGCTTAATCCACCAGGACCTGAATACGGATTACGTATTCTGCCACCGCTGCAAGAAGGTGGATGGTGGGTTATTGCCGGCTTTTTCCTGACATCCTCCCTAATCCTCTGGTGGGTGCGCACCTATCGTCGCGCTTTGGCGCTTGGCATGGGCACGCATGTGGCTTGGGCCTTTGCAGCGGCCATCTGGCTCTATCTGGTGCTTGGCTTCATTCGCCCCGTAATGCTCGGAACTTGGAGCGAAGCAGTCCCGTTCGGTATCTTTACGCACTTGGATTGGACCAACAACTTCTCCCTGGTCCATGGCAACCTCTTCTACAATCCGTTCCATGCGCTCTCAATTGCCTTCCTTTATGGTTCAGCCTTGTTGTTCGCCATGCACGGCGCGACCATCCTGGCGGCCTCCCGTTATGGTGCTGATCGTGAGCTTGATCAGATTACAGATCGGGGCACAGCGTCTGAGCGAGCCGCGTTGTTCTGGAGATGGACAATGGGTTTTAATGCGTCAATGGAATCTATTCACCGTTGGGCATGGTGGTTTGCAGTGTTGACGCCTCTGGTTGGTGGCATTGGCATCCTCTTAACAGGCACCGTGGTTGATAACTGGTACGAGTGGGCTGTTGAACATAACTATGCATTGCCACGATAAAGCCTGATTCATCCCTTAAGACTCCCGTTCGATCACTATTCGGACGTCGTTCATAAGATCGGGAGTCTTAATCATCCAAAATCAGATTACACCCGTACGTCTTAAGTAAGAGTGTTGTTGAGTATGCTACTGCCAGTAAAAATATAACCAGTGTTTTGCGGGATTTTTTTCTGAAGCTGTAGGCACTCAGTCGTAAAAAAATGTTTGCTGGAGTTATGAATTATGTTGATCATGCGTTCCCTTAAGTTAGCTGGTACTGTCGCTGTTGCAGCGCTTTCACTCATGCTTGCCACTTCCCCATCAGTTGTCGCGCAGGAAGTCGATCTCGGCCTGGTTGACGACAAAGGTAATAGCTACGTCGGTAATTTGGCCGCTGGTAAAGAGGTCTTCGTTAAATGCGAACAATGCCACCGTCTGGCTGAAGGCGATAATTTCACAGGCCCGTCCATGCATGGCATTATTGGCCGTACAGCAGGAACTGTTGAAGGATTCAAGTATTCCAAAGCGAACAGTGAGTCCGGCATCGTATGGACGCCTCAACAAATGTTCGATTACTTAGAAAGCCCACGCCGTACAATTCGCCGCACAACCATGTCCTTTGTGGGCCTTCCCAAAGAGCAAGATCGTGCTGATGTTGTTGCGTTCCTCGCCGTAAATGCTGGCGGGCCTTGGGTTGAGGAAAACAGACCAGAGCTTAAGGATATGAAAGAGTAAACCAGCACAATCTCTTTGAAAACTGACGCATAAATTCGGAAGGGACCGCTCAAACACTGGGCGGTCTTTTTTTGTCTATCCCACAGCGCTGTTTTAATCTTTGAAGCGCCGCCACAAATCCAGCAAGTGAAATGGGAACGCTAAAGCGAGCCAGAATAAAATGGCCACAGGCGACGCGTCCGTAAGTCCGGCCCTCAGCGCCAGCAACAGACAAACACCGGGGATCAGTGCGAGCATCACCGAAACCCGCGTGCTGGATTTTAAAAACCACAACAGCGCAACAGCTTCAATGAAGATAACCCCTAAAATAAAATCGATGGCGTGGCCTGAGTAAATCCAGTCTTCCATCGTTGTGGTGATCTTTCTTCTAGGCGAAGGGGCCGTTAAGCTGCACGATCTCGTAGGTCAAAAATGCAGCAATCGAAACCCAAATCAAATACGGCCATAATAAAATGCTCGCCCGCTTTGAGATTGGCCAGAGGTATATAATGAGAGCCAGAACAGTGAGCCACAAAAAGGCAACTTCCGTCAGAGCATAATCGGGCCGCTGCATTTTGAAAAACAGTAAACTCCACAGCACATTGAAGAAGCCATTAAAGGCAAACAAAGTCACCAGCCCTTGTCGTTTGCTTGGGCTGCGTGTGCTTGTCCAGCCTTTTGCGGCAGACAAGGCCGCCAATGAAAATATCACGGTCCACACCACACCAAAGGCGGCATCCGGGATTCGCCAAGAGGGCTGCTGAAGGTTTTGATACCAGGGCCCAAGGTCCGTCATCGTTGCGCCAATGGCGGCAATTAAAATAGCGGCCAAGCCCGCGATAAGTACGGCATCCCAGCGCTTGAAAAGAGAACTCATCAGCTTTTTCCGCCGCTTTTTCCAATACCGAACAAATGTCCGAGATCTTTGAAGAAAATTTTCACATGTCCCAGGGGATTGGCAAAGACCAACTTCTTGTTCATGTAAGCTTCCCAGGTCAGCCGCTGCACGTCAGGGTCATCACACATGGTGACAAACCGTTCGCGCCGTTTGTCGCTCGAATACCAGAAGTATTGCATGATCCCGAGAATCCAGAACACCAACCCGTTCTGCATCATAAAACGCCACCTGGCCTTTGAAAGTGCGCTGGCCTTGCCGGTTTTCAAATAGGCATCAACGGACTCTGCCGCCAGCCTGCCGCCAACCATGGCATAGTAAATGCCTTCACCAGACGCCGGGGCGACCACACCAGCCGCATCGCCAGCAACAATAACATCACGTCCATTGTCCCACTTCTTAAGCGGCCTGAGCGGAATAGGGGCGCCTTCCACACGGATCGTTTTGCAATCGGTCAGGCCGGTCATCTCTCGGAGGTCTTGCACGGCGTTGCGCAGAGAAAACCCTTTTTCCGCGCTGCCGACCCCGATGCTGGCTGTTTCACCGTGGGGGAATATCCAGGCATAAAAGTCAGGAGAAAGTTTACCTTGGTAATAGATATCACAGCGCTTGCCATCGAACATCTTTGAGTCTTTCGGCGATTCAATAATTTCGTGATAGGCAAAAACATGTTTTGGCCGATCACCATTCCTCAGTTCCTGGCGCGCGACGGCAGAGTTAGCCCCATCTGTTCCAATCACCATCCGCGCTCGTAAGGCAATGTTCTCTTCGTCTTTAGACGTTTTGTAGTGAACGCGCACCGTGCCATCCGCCGCGCGTTCAATGTTTTGATAAACGCCAGTTACACGATCTGCACCGACAGAGGCGGCCCGTTCGCGCAGCCATTCATCAAAGGCGTCCCGGTCGACCATCCCGACATAGCCGCCGTCGATGGGCATATCGACTTCCCGTTGGGTTGGGGAAATGATGCGGGCCGAGTACGCATGGGCCACCAGCATATGTTCGGGGATATTAAAGTCTCTGATCAGGCGCGGGGGAATAGCACCGCCGCAGGGTTTGATTTTGCCACCGCGTTCCAGCAGGGCGACACGTCGTCCCAGTTGCGCCAGGTCATGAGCCGCCGTCGCCCCTGCGGGGCCGCCACCGACAACAACGGCGTCATAAATATCCGTCGTTTGCAGCGTTTCGGTCATTTGTTCTGTCATCAGGACGCTCCAACCAAAGACCCAACACCTATTGCAGAGATCAGCATGCCCGAGACGTAAAGCAACACGCCAGTCAGATTAAACCATGGGGCCAGACGGGCGGGTTCCCGCATCCAGCGCACCATTAAACCTATTTGTACGAGGACCAGAA
>CAYGSZ010000076.1:0-11518 GCA_964352705.1 uncultured Rhodobacterales bacterium | reverse complement strand
ACGGCGGCTGGGGCAATGCCCGCTTTAAAAGCTCGACCAACCAAGCGCCGCGCCGCGCCAACCCTGGTCATCCGGGGGAAGAGCGCTGGGTCTGGCTGCGTCTTAAACTCATTGCTGATGTCGGTTTGGTGGGGCTGCCCAATGCCGGTAAGTCTACGTTCCTGTCGATTGTCACCAGCGCCCGCCCCAAGATTGCGGATTATCCGTTCACCACATTGCACCCCAACCTGGGCGTTGCTTACCTGGACGGACGCGAGATGGTGCTGGCGGATATTCCGGGCTTGATCGAAGGGGCGCACGAAGGCTCTGGTTTGGGCACGCGGTTTTTGGGCCACATTGAACGCTGCCGTGCGCTGCTCCATCTTATTGATGGAACCGAAGCCGACGTTGCCGCGTCCTATCGCACCGTGCGCGGTGAACTGGCGGCCTACGGCGCCGGTCTTGACGATAAAACGGAGCTGGTCGCGCTCAATAAATGTGATTCTCTCTCCGACGAAGAGATTACTGAAAAAAAGGCCGCTCTCAGAGCCGAAGGACTCGGTCATGTGTTTGAGTTGTCTGGCATCTCGGGCCAAGGCCGTATCGAGATTCTACGTGCCTTATTTCAAACAATTCCGGCAAAAAGAACATCATCTGAGGGCGATCTAGAGCATGACCAGGAGGATGATGGCGAGGTCGCATGGTCTCCGTAACCACGCCTGATCTGACCACAGAGCAACGGGTTGTCGTCAAAATTGGTTCAGCCTTGCTGGTTGATGAGGCGACAGGCGCGCTGCATCGTCCCTGGTTGGATGCCGTTTGTGATGACATATCGGTTCTGCGCGCGCGCGGGCAGCAGGTTGTGGTTGTCACCTCTGGCGCGATTGCTATCGGTCGTGGACCTTTGAACTTGGGGGGTCGCACGCTCCGTCTTGAGGAAAAACAGGCCGCCGCTGCAACTGGGCAAGTGCGGTTGATGCAAGCCTATCAGGAGTCTTTTACGCGCTACGGCTTTACCGTGTCGCAGGTGTTGTTGACCATTGAGGATACCGAAGATCGCCGCCGGTTTCTCAATGCACGCACCACCTTAGACACGCTGTTGAGCCTCGGGGCGATTCCGGTGATCAATGAGAATGATACGGTGGCGACGCAGGAAATTCGGTTTGGCGATAACGATCGTTTGGCGGCGCGTGTTGCGGCGATGATCGGTGCCGACGTCTGCATTCTGCTGTCAGATGTGGATGGCTTATATACCGCCGATCCCAACAAGGATGCCGCCGCCCAACATTTGCCAGTGATCACCACGATTGATGCCGCAACCCGCGATATGGCGGGCACCGCAAAGCCTGGTCATGGCACGGGTGGCATGGTGACAAAGCTCGCAGCGGCTGAGATTTGCATGGGCGCGGGGTGTCATATGGCCATCGCGCGCGGTACAGTATTCAACCCTCTGGCTGCCTTGGAACAGGGCGCGAAATGTACTTGGTTTATAAGTGCGGCAGAGCCGCGCACAGCCCGGAAGCAGTGGATCGCGGGAGCCCTTAATCCAACCGGTAAGCTCGTCATAGATGCGGGGGCCGTCGAGGCTTTAAAGGCCGGTAAAAGCCTGCTGCCCGCTGGGGTGGTTAAGGTCACGGGGACGTTTGATCGCGGTGATACTGTGGCGATTGTCAACCAGGAGGGGGTCGTGCTTGGGAAGGGGCTGATCGCCTTTGGGGCGGATGATGTCAGCCGCATCAAAGGACATCGGTCGAGCGAGCTGGAGCAAATTCTTGGCTACAAAGGCCGATCGGAAGTCGTGCATCGCGACGATCTCGTGATTGATTACTCACTCTAAGGTAAACTGCTGAGCCGATGTGCTTGGCTTTAAATTGGCTTGGCTTTAATCGGCTTGGTATTGAGTAGGAGACACCATCATGGACGGAAGCGGAAAAGCAAGGACACCAGACATGAATATTGAAGACGTGATGGATGGCGTTGGTCGCGCGGCTGTCGATGCCTCTCGTGTGCTTGCCAAAACATCGTCTGAGAAGAAAAACGCAGCCCTCCTAGCCGCCGCAAAAGCCTTGCGTGAAAGCACGTCGGATCTTCTGGCTGCAAACAAATCCGATATGGACGCCGGACGCAAAAAAGGCCTGACATCCGCCTTGATGGACCGTCTTGAGCTAACCGAAAGCCGCGTCGAAGCTATGGCCAAGGGTCTGGAAGACATCGCAACGTTGAAGGATCCCGTGGGCGAAGTGATTGCAGCTTGGGATCGTCCAACGGGGATAAAGATAGAGCGCGTGCGCATGCCCCTGGGCGTGATCGGCGTTATTTATGAATCCCGCCCCAACGTTACAGCCGATGCAGGCGCTTTATGTCTCAAGGCTGGTAACGCCTGTATTCTGCGTGGTGGGTCTGAGAGCTATCACAGTTCCAGTGCCATTTTGTCGTGTTTGCATAAGGGCCTGGAAGACGCGGGTCTTCCTGTCGCCTCCATCCAGATGGTACCGACGACAGATCGCGCCGCCGTCGGTAAAATGCTGACCATGACAGATTATATCGACGTCATCGTTCCCCGGGGTGGTCAGTCTTTAACCGAGCGCGTCATGCGCGAGAGTCAGGTGCCTACGTTCCAGCACTTGACCGGCCTCTGTCACACTTACATTCACAAAGCGGCTGACAGCGACAAGGCGCGCCGAGTGGCCCTGAATGCAAAGATGCGCCGGACGGGCATTTGCGGGGCCATGGAAACGCTGTTGGTCGATAAAGACGTGGCCGCAACACTTCTGCCGCCCATTCTGGATGATTTATTGAAGGCCGGGTGTGAAATTCGTGGCGATCAAGCCGTGCAAGCCCTGAATGACAAAGTCATCGCCGCATCCGATGAGGATTGGGATACGGAATATCTTGATGCCATCGTCTCCGTGCGGGTCGTGGCAGACATTGACGCGGCCATTGCGCATATCAATCAGCACGGCTCAGAGCACACAGAGGCCATTATCACGGAAGACCTGGCGGCGGCTGAAGAATTCATGAACAGCCTGTCCAGCGCGATTGTCATGCACAACGTCTCAACACAATTTGCCGACGGCGGCGAATTCGGCATGGGCGCTGAAATTGGCATCGCGACGGGCAAGCTCCACGCCCGCGGACCTGTGGGTGTCGAGCAACTCACAACCTTTAAATACAAAGTGCGTGGCGATGGCACGACTCGGTCTTAAGAATACCTAAGCCGATGCTTTCTAAACCCATGTTTTCACCCTCCCCCTGGGGCGACCGTCGGCGTATGCGCATCGGGTTGCTTGGCGGGTCGTTCAACCCCGCCCATGACGGCCATCTGCACATTAGTGCTGAAGCGCACCGCCGTCTGGGGCTAAATCAGGTCTGGTGGCTGGTCAGTCCGCAGAACCCTTTAAAATCCTCAAAAGGCATGGCGGCGCTGGAAAAACGTTTGTCTCAAGCCCGAGCGGTTGCCTCCGAGCCCTGGATTCACGTCACGGATATCGAACGTCGTCTGGGTGTCACTCTGACCTGGCAGACGCTGACGCTCCTGCGCCAGCGCTTCCCTAAAACAGACTTTGTCTGGCTGATGGGGGCGGACAATATGGTGCAGATACCCCGCTGGGTGCGATGGTCAAAAATCTTTCAACTGGTTCACATTGCAGTTTTTGACCGTTCGCCGTATTCTCACGATGCGTTGTCTGGTCAGGCAGCGCGGCGATTCGCTCACCGCCGCCTTCGGTCCTCAAGGCCCCTGGCTTTGTGGCAGAAGACCCGCTCCACTTGGGTGTATGTGGCGCAACGGCGGCATAGTGCATCGTCAACAGCAATACGGCTTGGTGATGCGGGTAAACAGCTTTGATCTCAATCTTACAATTAACACGCTTGCATTTAGCAATTATGCATCTAGCCTTTAGGGGGAGTTGATCATTCACTCACCACGTACTCTGGTCGGCCTAGAGAAAACGGTCGAAAACATCGTCGCCTCTCTTGAGGATGATAAAGCCCTAGACATTGTCGAGATCGATCTTGTGGGTAAAACGTCCATCGCTGATAGAATGATTATTGCGTCAGGTGGCTCGGCCAGATTGGTCAACGCCATGTCGGAGCATATTGTCGAGGCGCTTAAATCTGTTGGCATACAGCCTAAGACAGAAGGTAAGGGTCAGTGCGATTGGGTTCTGATTGATGCAGGGGATATCATCATCCATCTGTTTAGGCCCGAGGTGCGCGCTTTCTATAATATCGAAAAGATATGGGCGCATACGACTGAAACTGACGTGCCAGAATTGGTCTCTGCCTAGACTGCAGAGCCCCTCTTTGGTCTGGTGGTCACGCGCTTGATCAATATTGGCAGATGGCCAAGGTGAACCAAGATGAATATTGCTATCGTTGCGGTGGGCCGCATGCGTGCTGGGCCCGAAAAACAGCTATTTGACTCTTACATCTCCAAGACGCCATGGACTGTAACAACGCATGAGATTGAGGCGCGGGGTAAGGGCGATGTCGCCGCGCAAGCCAAACAAGAGGCGGATGGAATCCTGTCTGTTTTGCCTCAAGGTGCCAAAGTGATCTGTTTCGATAGCCGGGGAAAAACCCTGACCAGCGAGGATTTGGCGCAGCAATTGGGACAATGGCGTGATGACGGCGAGCGCGAGATCACGCTGGTGATCGGTGGGGCCGACGGATTAGAGGGACGGGTCACCCAAAAAGCAGATCTTATTTTATCCTTTGGTGCTGTTACCTGGCCGCATATGTTGATGCGCGTTCTCGTCAGTGAGCAGATTTTCCGCGCCCATTGTATTTTGACGGGCCATCCGTACCACCGCGGACACTGAATGTTAGGTTTCAAAAGATCATGACAGGCAGTTCATCAGTTTGGCGACTGACCTACACCGGCGTTGCTCTGGATCGGTCCTCTGCGCTCCGGTCCACCGACTCGGACGTTGAAAAGATGCGCCGGAATCCTAACACTCGCGTTTTGCCAATTTGGAACGGTAACCACTTGTTCTATGGACAGGGACAAGGCGCGGTTGCTGTGACATCCGAGTACTTCGACCTCTTTGATCAGGCGGATTGGATATTTCTCGGTTCTGCAGAAGACTCCCCCTGGTTTGCGGTGGTGATTCAATCTGACGAAGCGCCAACGTTTCTGGCCAGTTTGGGCACACTCGAACCGCTGCATCCCCGCGTTGGTACCCTTGAGGCGGATCAGGCCGCTCTGATGGCGTATGCCCGTGGCATGGCCTTGTGGCATCTCAATCATCTGCATTGCGGTCGTTGCGGCGCGGCCACCGAGTCCTGCGATGGCGGGCATATCCGCCTTTGTACGGATGAAAGCTGTGGGTATCGGGCCTTCCCACGAACGGACGCGGCAGTGATCGTACTGGTGGAGCATCCGGATGGAAAAAGATGTCTGCTCGGTCGCCAAAGCAAGTGGCCGCCGGGTATGTATTCTGTCGTTGCGGGCTTTGTCGAACCGGGGGAATCCCTGGAAGAATGCGTTGTGCGTGAGGTCAAGGAGGAAACCGGGATTCAGGTCACTGATGTCACCTACCATGCCTCTCAACCTTGGCCCTTTCCGTCGTCGCTCATGCTCGGGTTTTCAGCCAAAGCATTGACCACAGATTTTGCTCCGGATGATGATGAATTAGATGATATTCGATGGGTCACACGGGATGATCTGAACCAATATGGTGAAATGGGCGATGATACGGATGGCCCCAAGTTGCCCAACCGTCATTCCATCTCACGGTTCCTCATCGACACCTGGCGGAATCAAGAATAGGCGAAATCAAAAATAGGCGCGATAAAGCGTAAGCGCCCTCAGTCCTCTTCAGCGGGGGCAGATTCTTTGCGATAGGGGTGTGCAGGATAAGTGCCCAGAATCGTCACTTCTTTTGAGTAGAAGCCTAAATCTTCCATCGCCAGCTTGAAGTTTCGGCGGTCGGGGTGACCTTCCACATCCGCATAAAACTGCGCCGCTGTAAAATGACCATCAACCAGATAGCTCTCCAGCTTGGTCATATTCACCCCGTTGGTGGCAAACCCGCCGAGCGCTTTGTAAAGGGCGGCGGGCACATTGCGCACCTTGAACACAAAAGACGTCACCACTGTTTCATCAGACAGCGTCGGAATGTCTGCGTGTTGAGCCATGATAATGAAGCGCGTCGTATTGTGTTCCGCGTCTTCAATGTTTTCAGCCAGCACCTCTAGGCCATAAATCTCAGCCGCTAATGAGGAGGCGATAGCTGCAACAGTCGGGTCGCCCCGTTTGGCGACGTCACGCGCAGCACCGGCGGTATCGCCGGCGGTCACCTGCTCCAACCCATGGGCGCGAATAAAATCACGACATTGCGAAAGTGCCGGGAGCTGGCTTTCGATTTTTGTGAGCCCCTCAAGCGTCGCGCCTTTCACAGCCAGCAGGCAATGTTTAATGCGTTGGAAATGCTCCGCAACGATCTGCAAGCCCGATTGCGGTAAAATATGATGAATATCTGCGACACGACCCATGACTGAGTTCTCAACCGGAATCATGGCGTATTTAGCTTTGCCGCCACTCACAGCAGCAAAGGCATCTTCGAAAGAGGCGCAGGCCAGGGGAAACATATCTGGGTAAACAGCCTGGCAGGCCATGTGCGAGTTCGCGCCCAGGGCCCCCTGGAACGAAATGGTTTTAGAAGGATCGGTTTCAGAAGAATCAGAAAGTTTTGTCATGAGAAACGCTTTTGCGACCAAATTTTAAGGAGCCAGAATACTTCTGGCACGTTCGAGGTCGGCGGCAGTATCGACGCCGAAAGGAATAGTGTCAACGAGGCCCGCCGCAATCCGCATCCCATCCTCAAGGGCGCGCAATTGCTCCAGGCGCTCACGTTTTTCTAGCTCCGTCGGGTCCAACGCGACGAATCGTTTCAACGCCTCACGCGTATAAGCGTACAAGCCAATGTGGTGATAAAGCGGCCCGTCTCCCCATGGCAGCGGGTTGCGGCTGAAATAAAGTGCGGTTGCGATTGTTTGCCCCGGTGCAAATGTCACAGCCGCTTTGACCGTGTTGGAATCATTAATTTCAGCATCATTGGTGATCTCAGCGACCAGCGTCCCAATATCCGCCTTCCCGGTAACAAGGGCGGATTGTGCTGCGGCAATCAGGCGCGGTTCTAAGGTCGGCAAGTCGCCTTGCACATTAACAATATGCGAGTAGGTCGCATCTGCATCAAAGCTTTGGGCTGCAGCCCAAACGCGATCTGACCCGGTTGGCAGATTAGGGTCGGTCATAACCGCAATGCCGCCAACTTTTTCTATGGCTACGGCAATTTCAGCGTCGCCGCAGGCCACGATCACCGGGCCAATATCGGCCTCAACGGCACGTTTCCAGACATGCACGATCATTGGATCTCTGCCAATGAGGGCGAGCGGTTTGTTAGGCAAGCGTGTCGCTGCCAATCGAGCAGGTATAATCACCAAAGCGTTGTTTGTGGTCATGTTGCAGTCACTCTTAATTTACTGGTGACCATTACGGGCACCAAATTACTCTCAAGGTACGGAAAGACTTCACTTTTTTCCCTAGAGCGGGATAATAGGCTCAAATAAAGGATAGCTGTTGAGATTCAACGCTGAACCCTTTAAGTGAAAGCGAATTGTTACCCAGTGGGGACCAGAAAATGGCCGAAAAACCTTCACCCGACAAGTTTAAGTCTAACTCCGCTATGATGGCGGGCTTCGCTGCTATCTGGCTTACGGTTGGCGCTAATGAAGCCAGTCACTTTTTGGTGCCTGATGATGAGGCGGTTACGACGTTCGGTTATGAGATCGAAGTGCCAGAAGGTTTTGGCGCAGGTGGTGGCGGTGAACCAGAAGTCGAGATTCTGGTTGATATCAAACCGATGCTTGCCTCGGCCAGTGCAGAAGAAGGCGCTAAGGTTTTCCGTAAGTGCCAATCCTGCCATACTTATGAAGCGGGTGACCGCAATGGCACAGGTCCAAACCTTCACAGTATTGTGGGCGCAAACATTGCAACCCGCGATCATGGTGGTTTTGAACTTTCAGATTCCTTAAAGGAAAATGTTGAGGTCTGGACCTATGACATGCTCAATGCTTATCTGGAAAATCCAAAAGCTGTAGCGCCTAAAGGAACCATGTCCTTTGCAGGTTTGAGTAAGGCCCAAGACCGGGCCAACGTTATCAGCTTCTTGATGGAGTACACCGAGAACCCACCCGAAGTGGTTCTGGACCCTGTTGCGCCTACAATTGAAGAAACAGCAGAGGCCATCGGTGATGCCATAGGTGATGTTCTCGACGATGCAGTCGAGGCTGTCGATGAAGCGATCGACGCGGTCGAAGACGCTGTAGAGACACCTTAACAGCATTCGATATGTCGGGGTCCGCCCAGGCGCAAATTTATATCGACCTAGCTCATAAGCTTGCAGACGGGGCTGCGGCTATTACGCGTCCGTATTTCCGGACCTCTCTAAAAATCGAAGATAAATCGGACGAAAGTCCAGTCACCCGCGCTGACCGTGAAGCGGAAGCGGCGATGCGCCGCATCATCAACGCGGCCTTTCCCGATCATGGTATTATTGGCGAAGAGTACGGCACTGAAAACGCTGACGCAGAGTTTGTCTGGGCTTTGGACCCTATCGACGGCACGATTTCATTCATCAATGGCGTGCCTCTCTTCACGACAATTGTCGGGCTATTGCGCAATGGCACGCCGTGGCTCGGGTTGGTTGATCAACCGATCTTGAAGGAGCGCTGGGTCGGTGGTGGGGGGCATTCAACAACTCTAAACGGTTCAGCAGCGCGTGTTCGTGAATGTTCTGCGCTTGATCAAGCTTCTGTTTATATTACGGCCCCAGACTTTTTTTCGGACAATGAATTACAGGGCGTTGATCGCTTAACAGATGCCGTAAAGTTGCGCCGGTTTGGCGGCACGGATTGTTATCATTATGGCATGGTCGCTAGCGGCTGGACCGATATGGTGTGTGAAAAACTCAGTGTGTACGAATTTGGTGCCATGGTGCCAATTATAGAAAACGCAGGGGGAGTCATGACGGACTGGCAGGGCAAGGCGTTAACAGGCCCAGAAGGACGACAAGTTCTGGCCTCTGGTGATCAGCGAATCCATGATGCTGCCGTTGAGATTTTATCTAAGGAGTCTGTGTAAGGTGATCGTCTTTCGAAATCGGTTTGATTTTTCTGTGTTGGCTGTAACGCTAAGCCTTGCTGCACTTTTAGTGATTGCGACCTCAGCAGAGGCTATCGAACGTGGCCGCCCAGTTCATGCTCTGGCTCTTCATGGCGAACCAATGTACGGATCAGACTTTACCCATTTCGGATACGTTAATCCCGAGGCCCCAAAAGGGGGCACCTTAACACTTCCGAACATGCGGTTTTTGACCTTTGATACGTTCAATCCCTACAACATCAAAGGCACGGTCGCCGTTTACCTGGAGCTTATGCATGACAGTCTTATGGCAGATGGGCTTGATGAACCATCGACGTCTTACTGTGTGGTTTGCGAAACCGTAGAGGTTGCAGAGGACAACAGTTCAGTCACATTCGTCCTGCGGGATCAGGCGCGGTTCAATGATGGCTCATCTATTACCACGGAAGATGTCGCCTTTTCTTTTGATATTCTGGTTTCTGATGGCAACCCGGTCTATCGCACCGTCTGGGGGGGTATTGATCGGTATGAAATTGCTGATGCGAGAACAATTACCTTTCATTTCAAAGTAATGAATCAGCGCGATCTCCCTCAGCTTATTGGTGGGTTGCCTGTTTTGTCTAAAGCCTATTGGTCAACGAGAGACTTTAAAGAAAGCTCCATGGATATCCCGGTGACCAGCGGCGCTTATACAATCAAAGAGTTTGATGCTGGGCGTTACGTGGCTTATGGCCGGGTCGAAGGGTACTGGGCAGCTGATCTTCCCATCTCAAAAGGCATGTACAATTTTGACACTATTCGCGTTGAATACTTTCGCGACGATGACGTGCAGTTTGAGGCTTTTAAGCGTGGTGTCTATGAATTCCGCCGCGAGGTTACTTCGCGCCTTTGGGCCACGGGATACAACTTTCCCGCAGCCGAAGATGGACGCGTGAAGCGCATCGAAGTTGAAACGATTTTGCCAATGACGGTGCAAAGCTCAAGTTTTAACTTGAGGCGGTCCCAGTTTCAAAATCGACTCGTACGTCAGGCTATCAACTACGCCTTTGATTTTGAATCGCTCAATCGCACCCTCTTTTACGGGTTGTATGAACGTCAACGCAGCTACTGGCAAAACTCAGAGCTAGAGGCCCAAGGCCTTCCAAGTGAGGCTGAGTTAGCCATTCTTGAGCCGTTTCGTGATCAAGTTCCACCGGAAGTTTTTACCCAACCTTTCACGCAACCGACAACGGATGGTCAGGGCAATGTCCGTGAAAATCTTTTGGAAGCCCGCAACCTTCTACAAGAAGCGGGTTACCAGGAGATCGATGGAAAACTGATTGATCCTGAAAGCGGCGAGCAGTTGGCCATTGAGTTTCTTCTGGTTCAGGCCAGTCTTGAGCGTATTTATCTGCCCTTTACGCAGAATCTAAAGCGCCTGGGCATAGATGCGACCATTCGCATTGTCGATACTTCTCAATACACCAATCGCATCAACGACTATGATTTCGATTCCGCAGGTTATGTTCAAAGTGCTCAGCTTTCTCCAGGGTCGGAGCTCAAGCAATATTTTGGTTCTGAAACGGCTGATCAGCCTGGAAGTTTAAACTGGAGCGGGGTCAAGGACCCAGTTGTTGACGCCTTAATTGGCCAAATTGTAAACACTGAAGACCGTGAGACTCTGGTGACGACAACTCGCGCATTGGACCGCGTGCTGCTGTGGAACTTTTATCGTATTCTCACCTATGGCTCTTCGGTCGAGAGGTATGCCTACTGGGGCAATCTTAAACGCCCGGATCGTTATCCAGCCCAGGGTTTGAGTTTGGGCAGTGCGGTTCCTGCGTTATGGTGGCATGATCCAAATGCGCCTGACTCGGCGCAAGCCTTAGTTGAAGTTAAATCCCCCGAACAGACGATGGCCGCGCCAGATGAAGCCGCTGTTGAGGTTGCAGCGTCAAATGCCGAAGATTCTCAGTCGCCTTTCTTAATTATCGTTATCGCAGTCGCGGGTGTGGGTTTGTTGCTGTGGAGCAATATCCGGCGCCGGAACAAGAAATAGGCGAGAGACTGAATTCATTGCCATGACTGCCTATATTCTCCGCCGCATTCTTCTGATTCCGCTGACGTTGTTTGGAATCATCGCTCTGAATTTCGGTATTGTGCAGTTTGCGCCAGGAGGGCCGGTTGAACAGGTTTTGGCTCAAGTGCGGGGACTCGGGGCGGAAGCGACGTCCCGTGTGTCAGGCTCTGGCGGTGATATTGGAGCGTCGGGCGGTAGCAGTTATCGTGGTGCGCAAGGCCTGGACCCGGAGTTTATAAAAGAAATAGAGCGTCAGTTTGGTTTCGATAAACCGCCGCTTGAGCGGTTTATGCTGATGCTCGGCAACTATGTGACGTTTGATCTCGGAGAAA
>CAYGSZ010000075.1:0-11618 GCA_964352705.1 uncultured Rhodobacterales bacterium | reverse complement strand
GCCGGCCGCTCATAACGGTCTGGTTGCAGGTTCGAGTCCTGCCGGGCCCACCACTGCCGAACAAAACTGGGCACTCCGCCCTGATTGGCCACTTCCTTAGACGTGATTGCCTCAGCCAAGGCAGATTTCGGCCCGCTAATGCGGATTTCCTGGCCTGAGACGACGACACTATCCACAAACAGCCTGAGATAGGCTTTTCGGAAGGTCGGGTCTTCAGCGTGCAATTTTGAGCGTAGGGTTCCCGCGAACTTCTCCAGGTTGGCTTTGGTTAGAACCTTTGTTGGTAAGTCTGAGCGACGGGCCAATTGGCTCTTATGCCGAATCACTTCATCCCGCTCCTGTTCGAGCCGGGAGACCTTTAGGCTAAACGAATGCGTTTGCTTAACGGTGCCATCTGCCAGAGCGTCATACATTCGATCTAGCTTCGCGCTGATTTCTCGTTCTTGTTTGTTCAATTCGCGCGTGCGGGCTTTGCTGTCGTCTTGCGCGGTGCGGGTTCGTTCTAATAATTCGGTAAGTATGGCTTCCAGGCGTTCGGGAACAAACAAACTGTCTTCAAGTTGCCCCAGAACTAACGAATCAAGTTGTTCCATGGGGATACTTTTGCGGCTGCAATCGCAGCCCCCTTTGTTCATATGCTTGTTGCAGGAGTAATACCGATACTTGCCGCCTTTGCCCGTGCGGATGGTCATGCCTGATCCGGTTGAGCATTTAGCAAGGCCAGTGAGAAGGGTAGGGCCGCTTACCTCGCGCGGAGGCTTAACGCTAGGACGGCGTGCTTTGAGTTGCTGTTGTACGCGATCAAATACTTCGGGCTCGATAATTACTGGGGATTCGAGCGGAATCCATTCTGATCGGTCTTTTATTTTTTTGGAGCGGCTGTCTTTTTTGTTGAAGTAATGCACGCCCATGTAGGTCGTGCGTGTCAAAATAGCATGCACAATGCCAGAGCTGAATTGCCGACCGATACGGTGGTAAATTCCTTTGCCGTTAAGGTGCTCGACAATAGAGCGAACACCCATTGGGCCACTCTTGCCACCTCCATGACTATGCAAACGGAATATCTCTTTAACGACTTCGGCTTCCTTTGCGTCGATGGCAAGTTTCTTCTTAAAGGTATCACCGCGTTGCTCGGCTTCAATCGTGCAATAGCCAAACGGAGGTTTCGCGCCATTCCAGAAACCTTGCCGGGCGTTTTCTTTCATGCCCCGCAGGACGTGCTTTGCATTCTCTTTTGATTGGTATTCATCAAACACGTTGTAAATTTGTCGAACCATAGAGCCGTTAGGTGTATCGCTTACGTCTTGGGTCAGGGAGTGCAATTCAACATCGCTTTTCTCCAAGGCGCGACGGTAAAATTCAAAAGCATAAGCATCCCTGAAGAAACGCGAAAAGCTATGGACGAGAACCACATCAAACAGCCCCTTTTTGGCGTCCGCTATCATTTCTAGGAATGCAGGGCGGCGGTCATCGGTGGCTGATGCGCCAGGCTCGACGTATTCACCAACCACATCCCAACCTTTTGCTTTGCAATGCGCTTCCGCTTGGCGGCGTTGGTCTGGGATAGATAGGTCTTTCTCAGCCTGCCGACTAGTCGAGACCCGCAAATATAAAACTGCTCTCTTAACCATACCAACGCCTCCAAGCGTTCTGTGTTCTCAGTCTTCAGACTGAATCATTTCAATCAAGATCGGTCGCAAATGGCTTTCGATCAGATCGATTTCCTCTGCTGTGACTTGTAGCCATTCTGATAGCTCACAATTCACAGGCAATTCTTTCTCACCTTTCGGTCGAACATCGCCCAAGCATGATTAACCTCCTTCCATGCCAGATTTTGTCCGGCCCATACCTTTCCGTGCCATTTATCCTCAACGGCTTTCCGGGCCGCAAAGTTCTTTGATGTCCTGTTCCAAGCCTTTGTGTCCGAACTCATCAAGTGCGAATTTCCGGAATGCTAAGTAGGATTCACCCTGCATTCCAATCTGTGCCGCTGTCAGCACTCGTCCGAGCCGCGTGTTGATTTGTTCCATAATGATGCGAGGGTCAGCCATATTATTCCTCTGGCATCCTTTTCTCCCAGTAGGCATCCACTTTGTCCTTGTACCAACTGGTATCGATACGGTCGTAAATTTGGTTGAGGTTTAGGACGATAGAACTACAAGGCTGCTTATCGAGTTCCCCTTCGCTTAGGCCAACGTAGTCATGGTACAGGTTAACGTTGACGTCGTTAAAACGTCCCGTTTCTGGATCTACGGTCCAGGCCAATTGCAGTAGCATCGTAGCTTCATTGGTTTGCACAAAAAACTGGCTCTCAGCCGAGCCATCCACCCAATCGTCGTAGATGGTGTCTGCTACGGGTTTCATGATGTCCACTGTCGCACCGTAACGGTGAAGTTCCAAAAGTACGGCAGCCAAAAATAGGGTCGGTTCCTCAGGGTAAATACGTGGGGTGCCTGTGCCTGTGTTTTTAGCATTTTCGGGCCTGAGAATGTCCGACTGTGTCCAATGACGTATCTGCCGTAACGTACGGTTCATCGCGTCTAGGGAGTTGTCCGGAGCTACGCACTGAGCGATGTCCTTTACTGATACGTATACGTCACCGTGTTGATCTATTTGCATATTTTCCGCCAGTACAAAGGACATGTCCTATCAAGACTGTCTTGGACAACGATTGTCTTTTTAAAGTATAAGACAAGCTGTGTCCTCAATCAAGATATGAGGACAATAAATGTCTTCCCATGCTTATAATGCAGATTTAAGGGCGCTCCCTCTAGTTTCTTTGGTAAATCCTGAGCTTGGCATCTATCGGTACAAAACCCGAATTCCCAGAGAAACCGATATTCTCTGACATTCCGAGGAACAATAAGCCGCCGGGCTTCAGAGCCTTATGGAATTTCGAAATCAATTCTTTTTGTAATTCCGGTTTCATGTAAATCAGCAAGTTCCGACAACTTACCAAATCTAAATTGTGTGGCGAATCTGCGGTGATCACGTCTTCCTGGCGATAGCTACACAATGCTCGAATCTGTTCGGAAATACAGTAGTGTTCGTCCTGCAGTACAAAATGTCTCGCAATAATTTCTGGCAGTTGCACTTCTTTGAAGGCTCGCTCTGGGTAACGTCCGCGTTTGGCGATATCGAGTGCTGAGGAGTTTAGGTCACTTCCAATCACTTCTGCGTTTGTTTTAGAACCTATCTCGCCGATAAGATCAGTTATTAATACGGCTAGACTGAAGCATTCTTCTCCTGTCGCGCAGCCGGGCACCCATACTCTCGTGGGTTCATTTTTTGCCTTTTGGAGTAAATGCGTGGAAAGTAAATCGCTGAGCTTTTTGAACGCGACAGCGTCGCGGAAAAACCAAGATAAAGAGACAAAGAATAGTTGGCCAAGACGTTCAAATTCATCAGGGTGTGCCTTAGCATGGGCGCTGTAAATTTTGATGTCGCTGATTCCTAGAGTATTCATGCGTCCATGTATGCGACGGAGTAATGTGTCCTCTTTGTAGCTCGCGAATTTAACACCTGAATGTTTAGAAACACCCTCAATGAGTTCCATGAGTTCAGGCGGCCCGACGAGTTGATCGATAGAACTTACGCCGGGCGAGATTTTTCTAGGCTCGAATTTTTCTTTAAGTGACGCTCTATGAGATGGAGGAGCCAAACTATTAATCAAGTCGGCTAAAGCATCGGGAGAAAGCTGCTGATCAGCTAAGCCTGCACGCATCACAGCGCTAGGCATTCCATGAAAACCAGATGACTCAGAATTCTGTACAAAAACCTTTCCACCGCGGTTTTTGATTGCTCTGCACCCCTTAACCCCATCTGAACCCGTCCCAGAAAGAATGATACCGATTGAATTGGAACCTGAGTCCTCCGCAATGGACTCTAGGAGTACGTCAACTGATGGTGCTGACAACTGCTGTTCTGTGATCGGTATAAGGGATATTTTGCCGTTCTTTATTGTGCCGTTCCATCCGGATGGAATGACATAGATTATGTCAGGATTTATGACCTCATTGTCTGTGGCTTGGACCACCGGCATATTGCAGTTTCGGGCGAGCACTCTTATGGCGACTTCGCTATGCCCTGTCTTCGCCATGTGTTGTGCGACAACAAAGCGGGTGGTTTCAGTCGGATTCAGACAGGGTAAAAGCGCAAGCATAGCTTCAAGGCCACCGGCTGAGGCTCCGATACCGACTATAAAGTTTGATTTTGAACGGGCCGACATTCGGTTGAGAAACTCCCGTGATTTTCCACCCTCTGCTTAGAGGGTGGGTAAGGTGCTGTTAAGGCATAATAATATCGAATGTTCAGATAAAAACTTGCCACTTAGATAAGCCATGATTTCTCTTGAGTAACCCCTCAAAGAGTCAGTATGTGTTTGGCAAATAAATACCTATGATTAATCTATAGTGCCACTTTGAGTAGTTCATCTATTGAGCATCGGAAGTTCGGAATGAGTAAGTATTTGTAAAAATACTTTAAGTATAACCTGGGCTTAGCGATGTTTTAGCTGGTCACCTCGATAATTGCTAAGCAGATATAATGATGAAAAAGATAGTTTTGTATTTGCAGGGATTGACAGTCAACCTGCGCCTAGGGCTGCTCGCTGCGTTGGCCATCGCCATGATTCTGATGGTGGGTTTAACCACCTTTCCACAGATTCAGCGGATGGCGGAATCGTTCAACGATTTCTACGAATATCCTCACGCAGTAACCAACCTCTCACGAGATATGAAAAGCACGCTGGTTGAATTCCGTCGAGAGATGCGAAACGCAATTGCTGATCATGATCCTGCCCTAAGGGGGCAGGCGGTTGAGGAGATGGCTAACCTAGAACGCAGGTTTCTAAATGATCTGTCCCAACTGCGCCCGATTTATCGTGGCCAAGTTATGGATCTGGATGACGCAGAGCGCCTTTTCCGAAATCTAGTTATCTACGATCGGGAGCTGTTACAAGAATTCGAAGAAAATCAAGATATGCAGGCGGTGTGGGCAAAAACCAGATCTTCAGCCCCTGGCAATCCTGGCGAAGCGGTAGCCGATGCGCTAGACAAAATTTTTAAGTCAGCAGAGCAAAGAGCTGCACAAGCCAATGAAACGCAACAGGCGATCTTTAGAAGCGTTTCTTTTGAAGCGATAATCTTACTCGGTATTGCTTTCTTTGTGACCGTGTCAGTTTCCTACATTTTGGCGCGGTCCATTAACCGCCCACTACAGCGTATCCGAGATAATATCATCGACCTGTCGGAAGGTAAGCTTGATTGTGTCTTACCCTATCAGAACATGAATAACGAAGCTGGTGACATAGCCCGTGCTATGGCGACCTTCCAAAAAGTCTATCGCGATATGGAAACCCAGCGCTGGATTAAAACCCAGGAAGCCCAAATTAATGGTGCCTTGCAAAATTTCGAGACTATTCAAGAATTTGCACAAGAAGCACTGTCTTTATTGTGCCCCTTGATTGGTGCGCAACATGGTCTCTTTTATGTGGAGTCTGATGGCCAACTCAAAATGCAGGGTCGCTATGGGTTTCGCGAACGCAAACAATTAAATAACCAATTTGCCATTGGGGAAGGCTTGGTCGGCCAGTGCGCGGTTGAGCGTCAGCCTATTACCATCACCGACCCACCAGCGGACTATATACAAATCAACTCCGGTTTAGGTTCGGCAGTCCCTGCGGTAATTGCAGTCCTGCCCGTGATGCAGGGTGAATGCCTACAGGGCGTCGTAGAATTGGCCGCGCTCAGGCCGTTTTCTGACCGCGAGATGGCATTAATTGACGATCTTGTCCCCTCTTTTGCAACCAAACTTATGCTACTTGAGCGGGGTCTGAAGACCCAAGCGCTGCTTGAAGAGACTCAAGAGCAAGCAATGAATATGGAAAAGCAGGCAGCTCAACTTGAAGAGCAGTCTGTCGAGATGGAAGCCCAGCAGGCAGAACTGGCAAGCACTGAAGAATGGTATAGATCTATCCTTACTAGCGCTCCAGATGGTGCTTTGGTGGTTGATTCTGGCGGTACGGTTGTAGTTAGCAACACAAGAGCAGAAGAGTTATTCGGTTACGAGCCTGGCAAAATGAATGGTCTATCCGTCGAAAAACTGGTTCCAATGTCCGTCCGCAACCACCACGGAAGTTTGCTCAATAGTTTCTTTGTATCTGGTGAAACACGACGGATGGGTGGAAAGGGGTCGGAGTTAAAAGCTATCCGAGCTGATGGCTCTGAATTCTCAGCTGAAATAGGATTAAGCCAACTTCCCGACGTTGGGGGGCGCGGCCTGTGCGCTTATGCGTCCGTGCAGGATGTCACCGAGCGTAAGCAGGCCGAAGAAATCATTAAAGGCAATGAGAAGCGGTTCAGGAGTTTGTTTGAATCAAGCCGTGACGCCCTCTTTATTCTTCGTGACGGAAAATACATTGATTGCAATCAATCTGCGTTAACCCTCTTTGGCTTATCTGACCGAGAAGAATTATTCTCTGCCAAACCAGGCGTGTTGGCACCAGAAATCCAGCCAAACGGAGAGAAGTCGGCAGACTATGCTGCACGCATGTTTGCTCAAGCCATGGATCAAGGCAGTGTCGAGTTCGAATGGACAATCAAGCGAGCTGATGAGGAACTCAGGCCAACCGAGATCATGATCACGCGTGTCGACTATGGCGACGGCTATGCTCTGTATTCTTCGGTTCGGGATATTACAGCCCGTAAGGAAGCCGAGTATGAGATCAAATTTGCGAGTTTGATGAGCGATTCAGCGCTCGAACTGACGAACGCTGGGTATTGGCGGATCGACTACGTGAACCCCGACTATTACATCAGTTCAGAGCGTGCAATGGCTATTTTTGGCGAATTCCCGAAAGAGGATATGCGCTATTCAATGGAAGAGTGGCTAAGTCGAATATCGGACGCTGATCCCGATGAGGCTAAGGAGACAGCACGGCTCTACCAGGCAGCTCTCGATGCAGAGTTGAAATATTATGATGCAGTTTACCCCTATAAACGTCCTGCGGATGGCAAAGTAGCTTGGCTTCACGCGGTTGGAAGAATCGAACGTGATGAGACCGGTGCATTGTTATTGATGTACGGTGTAGTTCAGGACGTCACAGGAATTAAGGAAGCAGAATTTGAATTAGAGCTAGCCAAGGCCAACGCAGAAGCAGCAAGCGATGACATGATGCGTGTTATTGAGGCTACGCAAGCAGGCACGTTCCAGGCCAATATGGTTACTGGATTAGTTGAGATTAATGAACGGTGGGCAGAGATTCTGGGCTATACAAAGGCCGATCTCGATCCAGTCACCCTCGAGGAATGGCAAGAACTGCTTCATCCCGAGGATGCCGTTATCGTTAATAGTGCTCTGGCGGCTCATTTTGCAGACAGCTCGGTTAGATATAACTTAGATCTGCGCATGAAGCACAAGGATGGTCATTACGTTTGGATAAGCACCACGGGTGCGGTAACTAAGCGCACTGACGATGGTCAGCCCGAGATAGTCTCGGGAAACCATCTCGATATTTCCGAACGCAAAGCTAGCGAAGTTGCACTGCAGGAAGCCAAAGTTCTGGCAGAGTCTGCAACCAAAGCTAAAGGAGAATTTCTCGCCTCAATGAGCCATGAAATTCGCACACCGATGAATGGCATCACCGGCATGGCGGACTTGCTCTCTCAATCCGAACTTGATGATGACCAGAAGCACATGGTTCGGACGATCCGTGATTCGGGCAACAGCCTTATCACCATCATCAATGACATTCTCGATTTCTCAAAAATTGAGGCAGGCAAGCTCGATATTGAGGAAGTCTCTTTGTCTGTCGCCGACATTGTTGAAGGGGTTGCGACGACACTTGCTCCCGGCGCGACGAAGAAGGGTATACGCATCCATACGTTTGTGGATCCAAAGATACCTGAAACTATTACTGGTGATCCTACACGGATCAGACAGATTCTGTTTAATTTAGCAGGTAATGCGGTCAAGTTTTCTGACGGCAAGGACGTTCAGGTAAGGGCCGAGTTAGTTCAGACTCTGTCGGACGATAGTGACGATAGAAAAGTGAAAATACGCTATGAGCTAATTGATCAAGGGATCGGTATTTCGCCGGAAAATCAGTCAAAACTATTTCAGGCATTTGCTCAGGCGGAGATGTCAACGACACGGCGGTTTGGTGGAACGGGCCTCGGACTAGCAATCTGTAGGCGGCTGGTTGATATGATGGGCGGGAGTATCGGTGTCGAAAGCGAAGAGGGTAGAGGCTCAACGTTCTGGGTCGAACTTTCCTGTGATGCCGCTGGTTCCGGTCGAATTCACGAAAAGCAGAGAGATTTGGACGGCCTTAATGTGCTTCTTGTTGGCAGTACTGAGCCTCGCAGTGGCACGCTAGAGGCATACGCTTCTCATTGGGGTGCGCGTGTTGAGCATGCGACCGAAATAAGTGCAGCCGTCACAAAACTAAACAAAACGCTCCAAAAAGATGAAGCATACGATGCAATAGTTATTGATTTTAATTTTAATGCAACAGCTCAACAGGATGCGATCGAAACGCTACGGAATGCCCAGGACAGCGATAAGAAAGTGCGCATACCATTAATACTTCTGGAAGATTTCCAGAAGCGTGATGCGAGAATTAGAGAAGGCGATATCATCACAGTCGATGCCAATCCGTTGATGCGATACCGTTTTGTCACGGCGGTAGCCGTGGCGGCAGGCCGCGCGAGTCCGCAACCGGCCCCCGCAAACGACGGGCCGGTTGTTGAGAAAAAAGTCGCGTTGTCCGTTGAAGCTGCGGCTGCAGCTGGCGAGCTCATTCTCTTGGCTGAAGACAACCCGACGAACCAGGACGTCATTCGCCGCCAACTCAATATGCTCGGGTACACCTGCGAAATTGCTGATGACGGCAAGCAGGCTTTGGCCGCGTGGCAAACAGGAAAATACGCGATATTGTTGACGGATTGCCACATGCCGGAGATGGATGGATATGAGCTAACCGGGTCTATTCGAGAAGCTGAAGAGGGCACCGACCAGAGGTGTCCGATTATTGCCATCACAGCCAATGCTTTGCAGGGCGAGGCCGAGCGTTGCTTCGCTGCTGGTATGGACGACTATCTGAGCAAACCTGTCGCGATGCCTGCACTTCTCGCGGCTTTGAAGAAGTGGATGCCGACGGATAATAACAATGGTGAAGTCCTAGAAAAGCTTAAAGCTGAAACTCAGCCTGAGGCCGTGGAAGTTCCTGCTGAGAATGATTCAGAAGAGGGCACCCCCGTGAATGACCGAGCCATCAAAGACATGTTTGGAGATGACGACGAGACGTTTCGGGAAATTCTCCAGGGATTTGTCGAGCCTTCAGTAGAAATAGTGAGAGATATGTTATCGGCCCATGAAGGCCACGATGCGGATGAAATTAAGAGTGCTGCGCACAAGTTGAAATCATCCTCTCGCAGCATCGGAGCTGATAAGCTGGCAGACATCTGTACGGCGCTTGAAGCAGCGGGGAAATCGCGTGACTGGGATCAGATAAATATCTTGGCCCCCCAAGTTGAAGAGCAAATGAAAAAAGTAGAAATTTATATTCAGTCTCTTTGAATAAAATAGCCATCATGTGAAGCATCGGTAAACGATATGACAGACACACCCGACTACTCAGACAAGCGTTTCTTAATCGTTGACGATGAAGTCTTCATGCTTGGACTGATCGAACGCACATTAAAACAATTCAAAGCCAGTAACGTTGTTAAAGTCGGTGACGGAGCTAAAGCCCTGAGGGCGATCAAAGACGACATGTCTCAGGTTGACTGCATCATATCCGATTTCAACATGAAGCCGGTGAACGGGCTTCAATTGCTTCAAGCTGTTCGCATGGGTGTGAACCCGCGTATCCCTCGCGATCAGCCGTTTATCATGCTAACGGGGCATGGTGAAACTGAGGTTGTGAAGACCGCGCTTTTGCTGGATGTAAATGGCTATATCGTTAAGCCCGTTGCACCAATTAAATTGGCGGAAAATCTGAATCGCATATTTAAGAAACCGATAACCGTCAAAGAAGCAGATTACTATAAGTCCATTGATGTGAAGCATGCGGCAACGTTCAACGACGCGCCACAAAAAAGCTCAGGTCCGTGGGTAATCCTTCCGCGTAAAAGCCCATTGCGCGGTAAAACAACATTGGAACAAAAAATTGCCAATTTTCGAACTGAAAACACTCCAAGCGAAAAAAGTGAAGAAATAAAAATCAAGAATCGTCGCCAATGTGATTTGGCGGAACTCAAAGAGCATATGATTCTGGCAGAGGATATCGAAGCTGAAGAAGGAACGATTCTTGTTCGTAAGGGAACTACCCTTACGTCTAGAATGATTGACCGATTGCGCGAATTGGCGGTGGAGACTCATTCTCGAAAGTACATCTGGATTGGCGAGTTGGCATGAGTGAACTCGACACTCAAATTCGCCAATCTAGAATTCTTGTTGTCGACGATGAATCCTTTAATCTCTCATTAGTTGCTCGGTTTTTAAAATCTGAGGGCTATGAAAATGTCGAAACACTATCGGATTCAACACAAGCCATAGCACTCCATCTAGAAAAAGATTTCGATCTTATTTTGTTGGATATCCACATGCCAGTGATGGATGGTTTCGAGGTGATGCAGGCATTGCGAGATTTGCCGCGCGCCGACTATTTGCCAATTCTGGTTTTTACAGGCGATCAAGACCATGAAACGCGCATAAAAGCCTTGCAGTTAGGCGCTAAGGACTTTCTCACTAAGCCGCTTACAAAATCTGAGGCTTCCTCGCGAATTCGAAATATGCTGGAAGTACGTGCCCTGTACAATCAGAACAGGCGTGAGAGAGATGCCTATCAGAGTCTACTCCTCAACACCCTGCCAGCTACGATTGTTGCGCGTTTGAATGCAGGTGAAACTGAGATCGCCGATAACCTTGAGGATATAACGGTTCTGTTTGCAGATCTTGTTGGTTTTACGTCAGCATCTTCGGTTTTACCGGCCGACAAAATTTTGAGCGATATTAACCGGGTGTTTGAGTCTTTTGATACCCTCGCAGACCAGTTCCATATTGAAAAAATAAAAACAATCGGCGACTGCTATATGGCGGTGAGCGGACTGACAGGAGACGGTGTAGAGGCGACATTCTGCATGGTCGAATTTGCACTGGCGACCCTTGAGAAACTTGATGACCTTCGTCCAACGCTTCATCACCCCTTTCATGTTCGAATCGGCATTAGTCTGGGACCGGTTGTTGCAGGAGTACTTAGGGGCAAGAGATCAATTTTTGACGTTTGGGGAGACACAGTAAATGTTGCAAGCCGGTATGAATCGTCGGGCGTGCCAAATCGCGTCCATATAGCTAAGCCCGTAGCTGATCGGATAAGGGAATCTTATGCAATTGAAGAACGTCCAGCAATTGACTTGCGTGGCAAGGGAAGCATGCCCTCTTTTCTGCTCTGCGAACGACTCAACGAGCCTCAATCTTTAGGTTCAGCTATTAATAGCTAACACTTAGCGAAGTATTAGAAGTCTCTACTGACGTAAACTTCTATTTTGGTATTTGCTCATCCAAAAGAAATACAATCAACCAGTGCCCACTTTTATCCTTACCGGCCCACCACT
>CAYGSZ010000074.1:2039-11673 GCA_964352705.1 uncultured Rhodobacterales bacterium | reverse complement strand
TTACGCCGTTAAAGGAGCCGATGCGCCGCTTCATACAAGCCATTGATGGAATAGCTCTCAATAATCAATTCTGCGGCGATGGCCAATCAAATGATGAACTCATGATCTACCAACGCATGGGAGTCTCGTTGTTCTCAGTGGAACACTGCGGTACAGAAGCAGCGGCGTTTGGCGCACTAGAGCAATCCAGTGCAACAGGTATTATCAGCCATGCCGATGCTGATGAGTCTGACCTATTTGACGACGTACCTAACCGGCGGCCTACGAACGAAAATGCAAATAATATTGAAACGCTAAACGATGTGCAGAACATTCTGGTGGCCACTCAAAGCAGACCGTATGGATCCCGTGGTGACTGGCTTCTTACCATTGGCCAGACCAACTATGACGCAGTTGTTATTGATGGCTTCTACAACGGCAAAGAAGCACTCACGGAAGACGAAGTGCATAGGCTAAAATTTAAGGAATTAGGTGCACGCCGTATGGTCTTGGCCTGGCTGGATCTCTCTCATGCTTCAGACGACCGATATTACTGGGAGCGTGAATGGGAAGTGGGCAGTCCCAGTTGGATTGTCGGTCGTCACCCTGACCGGCCTGGAACCTACGCTGTTGAATATTGGCATCCGCGCTGGAAATCCATTATCGGTTCTTATTTCAAAGGCTTAATGGACCTTGGGTTCGATGGCGTCATTCTCAACGGTACCGATGCTTATTTACGGTTTGAAGCGATGACGCCTCTCGACCCACTCTAAAATCGTGATCAACTCTGGACCTTAGCGATAACGGCATCAAGGGCTCGCAACAATCTGTCACCCGCTTTGCCGCCATCCCCATTCATCCGATCTACGATGATGAGTTTAAGGGTATCGATGTGAACTTTTACGACTTGTAATTGCGGCCTGGTTAAAGTGCCAGGAATGGACTCAATAAATTTAGCAAGTTGATTGCCCACCGCTGTCATGAGTGGATAACCAAAACTACCACCCTGCCCCTTAATATCATGGGCATATCCATGAAGGTCTTCTTTGGCCTGATCCGCTGAAGCAGGGTCAGATACAGCTTTTTCATAAGCCCCTTGAAGCGCGGCAAGGTCATCCTTAACCCACTCCAGATAGTCCTCCGACATTTCACCTATCGCAAGTTCCGCTTGCTCTAAAGCCGACGCATCTACGGTCGAGGCATCTACTGTCACTTTTCTCTTAAGAGTGTTCGGTGGATAGATGTACTCGGGTTCTTGAGCCATTCAGGCACCTTTTTTAGGACAGTTCCAAACGCTAAAACAAATTGGGTTAAGATTAGGGAATAGTAGCGCTTATTGCTAGGATTCCCAAACCCTAAGCTCAAGCATATCTCCTTAATTAGCTATGCTTAAAATAGGAAGTACGCAGCAAGAGCTAGGAACACAAAGAACCCGACCACATCCGTGACAGTGGTCAGAAAGACCGCTGAAGACGTGGCTGGATCAATATTAAGTTTGTCGAGCGCTATGGGAATGGTTATTCCTGCGAACCCCGCAACCAGCATGTTCACCACCATTGCTGCAGCGATCACCAACGCTAATCCAATATCTTGAAACCAAACATAGGTTACAAGCCCTGCGAGCACAGCGAAAACACATCCATTTATAAGCCCAGCCAAAACTTCTTTGCCTATGATGCGGGTTGCATTGCTGGCATCAAGATCTTTGGTCGCAAGGCTTCGAACCGCGACAGTCAGTGTCTGCGTTCCAGCATTTCCTCCCATAGAGGCCACGATGGGCATTAAAACAGCAAGCGCAACCAGTTTTTCAATTGTGGGTTGAAACCATCCAATGACAATCGATGCTACGATTGCTGTTAGCAAATTCAACACCAGCCACGACACGCGCCCTCTTACGGTCGCCAATACCGCTCCGTAAAGATTGCTGTCTGAAACCCCGGCCAATTTGAAGATATCTTCTTCAGCTTCTTCGCCGATCACGTCGACGATATCATCAATCGTAATCTGACCGATAAGCCTACCAGACTTCTCAACAACCGGTGCCGTTACAAGATCGCGTTGGCGGAAAAGGTAAGCAACGTCTTCACGGTCCATATCTGGTGTGATGATTTCCATGCTTATATTGACGATATCGCGCATCTGTACCGGACGCCGTGATCTGACGAGACGATTGAGGTCAACAAGGCCAACAGGCCGGTGGCGGGGGTCTACAACGAAAACCACATAGAACTCATCTGGGAGACTTCGTGCAGCGCGCAAATAGTCGATGGTTTCACCGACGGTCCAATAATCTGGCACTGAGACCAGTTCGCGTTGGATAAGCCGTCCAGCCGTCTCTTCACCATATGCAAGACTGGCTTCAATCTGCATGCGGTCTGCTGCCGGCAACTTCTCAAATACGGCTTCTCTTTGTGTTGGTGAGAGCAGACCGGCAATATAAACCGCTTCATCCGAATCCAGTTGTGCCAGGGCGGATGCAAAATCCTCAAAGCCCATGGCATGCATCACATTATCACGAACCGAGTCATTCAGTTCGGTTAAGACCTCTGGGTTCAATTGATCCTTAAGAGTCTCGACAAGTTGCCGACACGTTTTTGGCTCAAGATGCTCTAACAGATCAGCCAGATCAGCAGGATGCAGATTGACAACAAGCTTTTTGACTCGCTTCTTTTTTTTCTGAAGAAGCGCATCCTCAACCTCATCAACGAATGCAGGATGAAGACCAAAGGTTTCATCCAATGAGTCAGGGTCATTTTGGATGCTTTTATGATAAACGGTCTGAGCCATGCGTTACCTCAGTACTCCGGTCGGAATACGTTATATATTCATAAGCCGTTCGGATTGATCTGAACTGTGCCTAAAGACATTCAAACTTACTGGTCGTCTAACACATAAATAACGATCAGGTGTCCATCTGGATCAATGAAGGCTGACTCTCTGCCTTTCGCAGTGCCATCCGGGTTAGGAAGAATTTGTGGCGGGATAACCTCCAAACCTGCCGCAGCCACCTTCTTAAGAACGTCATCAAATTCAGAGCAATTGATGACGGCGGCAACCATACGCGGCACCGGCATAGGCGGCAACGTTATGCCCTTCACTTCCGTTAAGGCCATCGTGCGCTCCTGGCTCTTAGAATTCAGGGTAGCGAATCGTAACTTGGCTGCTTTTGGAAATGTAAAAACTGGATACGAGTATGAATCTTCGGCTGAGACTTTCTGATAATCGATAGTGAAGCCCAAAATATCGCAGTAGATCGCCAACGATCTGTCCAAGTCAGATACGCATAGATTTATTCTCTTAAATGTGGGTGAATTCGTCATAGTGCACCTCCTGCTAGGGCTTTTTGCCAAAACGCTGGCGAAACGCGGCTTTACAAATGCCTTCCTAAGACTGGAAGCGCAATAGAAAGAAGGTGTAGACTAAAGCCTATAAGGGCCCGTTGGAAGCAGTCAAACAGATATCCAAATTATGAAAACATTAGGTAGACTCTTTGTCCTATCAATAGCTACCGCACTCTGGGCCATCCCGTCTCAAGCTGAGATAGCTCTAGTTTTTGGCGCGACCGGTCAACTTGGGTCGCGTATTGTAAAACTTCTTCTTGAAGACGGACACACCGTAACAGCTTTTGTAAGAGACTCATCAGATCGATCATCACTGAACGGCCTGGACGTTACCTATGCTGTTGGCAACATGATGGATCGAGATAGCGTTGAAGCCGCCTTTGAGGGCCAAGCCATTGATGTTGTCATAAATACCGCGCGTGCCCCAACAGACTTAAAAGACTTCTACAAATTAAGCAGCACTTTCATTGCCGAAGCTGCTCAAGCAACTGGCGTAAAGCAAATTATTCATCATGGGGCTGTTGGCGCAGGGTCCAACATGGCACTCCACCCGGACGTACCTTGGGACCGTGTTCCTGCTTTAGTACCGCGTATGATGGATCATGGTGTTGCGGAAGAAATATTTTTCTCCATCGGTGTCCCCACAACAATTATTCGTAACAGCCGAGTCTGGCCCGACGACACACCAGCGACCGGTAACGCCATGCTGACTGAAGACCGCAGAGTGTTAACACCGATCACGCGGAGCGATCTGGCGCACTTTACAATGGACTGTTTGCTAAACGAGACATGTTACGGCAAAGTTTATCACAATCGAGACGATAGCCTAACCTGGCCACCACCCAGCTTTTTAGAAGGAGCAGAAGAATGACCAACGCACTTAGAGTTTTTGCCCTTCTAGGTAGCTTCTTAGGACTGATAACCTCCGCTCAGGCTGATGGCGTGATGGTCTTTGGCGCGACGGGGCAACTCGGCGCTCCACACGTCCAACAACTGCTTGAAAAAGGAGAGACGGTCATCGCTTTTGTCCGACCTACGTCAGACAAATCTCGGCTGGACGGTTTGGATGTGGAGTATGCGATGGGTGACCTTATGGACGCGGCATCCGTGCGCGCAGCTATGGAACAGTATAAACCTCGCGTCGTGATCGACACCTCTGCACGGCGTGGAGGTATGATGACCCGTGACCAACCTTTTTACGCGGACGCCATGCGCAACATCGTGGCAGCAGCAAAGGTAACGGGCGTTGAGCAGGTCATCATTCATAGCTCTGTCGGCGTGCGCGGCAGTGCAAAGAAACTCTTGGAAGAACAATTCGGGTACGACACCGAAAGCCCAAATATCCGAGACAAAGGAGAAGCTGAGATCGCACTAGAAAACAGCGGTGTCAGCTATACGATTATCCGCAACGGGCTGCTCGACTCAGAACCCGCCGCACCCACGGGATCAGCATACTTAATTGAGGATATGAATAGCTTTGGTCGCATCACACGAACAGATCTAGCCACATTGTCGTTAAGCTGCATGGATAACCCAAAATGCATGGGCAAAATCTATCATGCGCAAGACGACAGCCTTCAGGGGCCACGGCCTGGAGGTGACGGAGAGTAAAGCAAACCCTGTTTGCCGGTTTAGTTGCCTGTGATGATGTACATACGCACCGTTTGTGCATTCAACGGTGCCCATTCTTCAAAGCCACGCCAATACCCGTACTTTGGCCGCAGGTCATTAATGGCTTTAGCGATCACTGCATCGGTATATCGCTCACCCTGTGCAATAACACCCTCAACAGATTCTGATGGCGGTTCGACAGTTTCAGCCTCGGCCTTGATCAGCGCCTGTTCCATATCCAGAAAGTAGTTGAGATAATTCTCAATCCATATAGCTGGCCCTGGCCCACTGTGACCGCCAACCACCCAATCAACATCCAGTTTTGACGCTCCACGAAGGGACTCAATATATCCGTGAACATTTGTGTCCGGCAGCGTGCGATAGGGAACAATACCTATTTCGAGCGTATCGACAAAAACAAGAACACGCCCAATACCAGCCTCAAAAGACAGCGCGATATTCGAATCACCATGATTGGGGCCAAAGTAATGGACCCCTACCGACTGACCGGAGATCGAAATCGTGTCGCCGTCACTTACAAGCTGGTCTGGCTTGGGAACGTCAGGATCACCACGACGCTCTAGCGACTCTAAGGTTCCAGGATGCGCGTACACTTTAGCGTCTGGCGACAAGATGTCAGCACCGACGATATGATCACGATGGTCATGGCTATAAACTATCTTCGTAATTGGAGCGTCTGTCACGGAGGCCACCGCTTCACGATACAACGCAGCGACGTCTCTACTCACGGGATCAACCGCTAAAACTTCTCCATCCCCAACAACAAACGGGCTCACATAAAAGCCTGGCCACCATCGAAACAGATACACGCCCTTTCCGAGATCTTCCACGGACCATGTGTTGTCATCGCTCCGTGAAATTTCATTTGGGGTGTACGTCTGCGCCAAAGCCTGAACAGGAAGGTGCAGAGTGGCTGCAATGTAAAAAATATGGCTCAGACTGAGAATTCTCAAAACAACGAACATCATTAATCTCTCTCTAGAAAAAGCGTAACCAATATACCGACCGCATAAAGTTCTGCAGCCTAGAACGGTGCAATTTCTAGCGGGTTTGTATGGAACCGCTCGATAACACTACGCTCAAAACCTTGTGGGTCTTTGATGATGTTTGCCTTCATGGCTGCGGACCCTGCGCCTGCAAACACATCCGTATCGCCGCGCGCCATGGCATCAAAAACTTCATGTGCATGAGCAACGGGCGTAATGCCACCTTCATAACCTGGAGGGGACATCCTCGTTTGCACGCCTCCTGTAAACACGCCGGAGACCATCACCGGATCGCGGTCCAACTCAGCACGAAGCCCTGCCGTCATAATGGCCGCAGATGCCTTTGACATACTGTAGCTGGTATACTCAGGCAGACAGAACCAAGCCCCAACGGATAAGATATTGGTTATAGCTCCGCCGCCATTTTTCATGATGGTTGGAATGAAGAGGCGTGCCAACTCGGCTGGAGACCAGCAGTTTGTTTGCATAACAAACTTAGCATCATCAAGGGATGACGCACTGCGCATACGACGTTCTTCAGCGTTAAAGCTGCCCGGGGCTCCAGCATTATTAATCAACCATGTAAGGTCTGTGGCTTCGGCAGCCACGGCCCGTCTCTGAGCTTCATTGTTTACGTCTAATTCAAGGCCCACGACGCGATCTGGGTCCAAAGCCACCATAGCCTTAAGGTTTTCTGCCTTGCGCGCGGTTGCGTAGACCCGCTTTGCTCCACGTTCCAGTAAGACTTCGACAAAGCCTTTTCCGATACCCCGATTTGAACCGGTCACCAGCACGACAGCCCCTTCCACCTGAGCCGTTTTATGAGGCGTATCGGGGGTAGACGACGCTTCAAGCATAGCAGGAGGCACTGGAGCGATGGGCTGGGCTTGCGCCTGCGTCACCATTGCTCCGAATAATGATGCTGCTCCCCCGAGCAAATAACGTCTCTTCATGATATCCTCCTTCGATGCTCTATAAACAACCCATCTGTCTGAGTACTTAAGTTCAGATTTTCTGCCAAGTCAAAGCGGATGGCGGCATCAGTCACCCAAGGACTGACATCTTCAGTATGGGCATAAGTGGTCTGTGCCCAGAATGCACTCGAGCATAGGTCTGTAGTTTTGGATGTGCACTTTGAGATTGGTGCGGCCGAGAGGACTTGAACCTCCACAGGATTTCTCCCACAGCGACCTCAACGCTGCGCGTCTACCAATTCCGCCACGGCCGCATCTGGGCAAGGAGCCCGGCAAGTCATAACATTTGCCTGAGGAAAGTGGGGGATAGCAAAACCAGGGGGTAAGCGCAAGTAGCCACGTGAATTGCTGCTGTTGCTTGGCAAATTGCAGGCTATAAAAGGCCCATGTCAGACCAACGTACCGTCCAGTTTCGCTGCAGTCAGGGCCTCGTCCCCTATGAGCAGGCCGTCGCAGAGATGGAAGCGCGTGTTGCGGCCATACACGATGGCCTAGCCTCAGAGCTTATCTGGTTTCTGGAGCACCCCCCGCTGTATACGGCAGGAACCAGCGCTCAGGCCGCAGACCTCCTGGTCCCGGACCGCTTTCCGGTGTTCAAGGCGGGTCGTGGCGGCCAATACACCTACCATGGACCAGGCCAACGGGTGGCCTATGTCCTGCTCAATCTGCGTCATTATGGGCAGGATGTTCGTGCCTATGTTCAGAGTCTGGAAGCCTGGATTATTGCTGCGCTGGAAGAGTTTGATGTCATCGGGGAAACGCGATGCGACAGAATCGGGATTTGGGTTCAGCGGCAAAATTCCCAGGACAGTCCAATATTTTCCCCCGGAGAAGATAAGATCGGTGCTATTGGCGTTCGGGTGCGGCGCTGGATAACGTTTCACGGGGCCGCGCTGAATGTTGCTCCCGATCTGTCGCACTTTGAGGGGATTGTGCCGTGTGGCGTGACTCAGCATGGCGTGACGTCGATGGCGGCCCTGGGTAAAAACATCACTATGGACGAGGTCGATGAGACGCTAAAAAGAGCCTTTGAAGATGAGTTTAAGGTGGTGCTTAAAGAGGAGTAGGCTGAGGAACCAGCTTAATTCCAGAGCCACCTCTCATCTCGGCTTTCTTAGTTATGTCAGCCTAATGATCCGCAGACGCTAACAAAGCTACCGGATCAGAGAATACATCAGGGTGGTTTTCGTTTGTGAGCTCGACGTAGTACGGCGGAAAATCATCCACTGTTTCAAAACGCCCGCCGGTCGCAGTGCCGAATAAGTGACCAGGATGACCGGGCATCTTCAACCACGGCCGCCAACTTACGATGCCATTAAAATGGGTTGAATCGTTGGCCACCATGACGTCAGGGTTTGCAACATCGGCCATTTGGGCTCGATAGGTTGTGACTTCATTGTAGGCGAAAGCGGGACCAGGAAAATCATCTGGCGTCCCGACCCTAATTTCCTCAACCAAAACAACCGTTCCATTGTCGTTTCTGGGCGTTATGAAGCGATGATTGATGTCCATGCTGGCCAGCGCTGGATTGCTTGATGGCGCGCGGCGGCCCTCCAAGCTCAGGAGAAGCTTGCTTGGGCCACTGCGGGTCTGGGGAACCTCAACGGTTTCGCCGGTGTACGGGTTGTCAAAGGTTTCCAGCACCTCGCCAGTTTCCCAGTCGGTGAAATAAGCAACTTCGAAGGACGCGCCTTCGTAATTCCACTCGTCAACTTGCTTGTATCTGGCCAGGGTTCCAGCCAGCACGCCAAACAACGGAGTCATCTTGTTATTGACGACACCGTAGTAATAGCCCTTCACGCCCCCCATCACGATGCGATTGTCCATGGAGGCCCGCATTTTGATCAGCGCGGTGAGTTGATCTTTCCGATTGGTGAAATCGAGCGTCTGGCCTGCCGCCAGCGCAGGCGTGCCTGCTGCCAGAAGGCCTGCGCCGCCGAGGCCACCAAGGCCACCGAGGAGCGCGCGGCGCGAAAGGCGGTCAATAATCGAATCTTGATCAAACATATACTCATCCCTGTAGGCTGAACGTTGAGGTTTATCTATTCGACATCAGACCTTAGGAAAAGGTCGCCGTCTATGAAGTTATGTGAGCCCATTTCGCACAGCGGTTAAGGCTGAGCCGGGTTATCTGGGCGCGCCAGACGGATTATCGCGGCTGGGCGGCGCAGCTGTCGGCACTTGAGAGGGATCAGAACCCTGACGGCCGCAGTGGGTGTCGCGTTTGCACCAGTCTTTGACGCCCTGGCCGACAACCCGCTGGGGATCAACGCAAGCGCTGAGCAAGGTCAAAGTTAAAGCCACCATAGAAATGGTGGATAGGGGACGAAGGAATGATTTGAGAGTGGACATACTTTCTGTTTTACGATAATTATTATTGTAAGACAATAATTATCTACAGGGGGCCACCGATGCTAGACTCCGAACTGAGATTGGCCAGAATCACCCGCATCAGCAGAATAATCGCCATGCTGTGCCGCGTTTTAACAATACTCCTGCCCCTGGGCCTGACGATCTATGTTCTGGGGTTTGGCGACTTGCTGGCCAAACACCCTCAGGTGATACAAATGGGCATGACCGCTGACACGCTCTCGGCCATGGCGAAAGGTGCTGCTTTGGGGGCGCTCCTGATTGGCGCACTCCCGGCTATTTTCATGCTGTATAACCTGCGCAGGCTGTTTGAGAGCTATGCGAGTGGCACGTTCTTCACCGTATGTGCCGC
>CAYGSZ010000074.1:0-1939 GCA_964352705.1 uncultured Rhodobacterales bacterium | reverse complement strand
GCAGACCGTGGCATGACCGCCCGCGATCTGGCCCAGACCGTGGGCATCACGGAAGCGAATATGTCTTTGCTACGCACGGGCAAAGTCAAAGGCATACGGTTTTCGACACTGGAAAAAATATGCTCGATTTTAGAGTGCCAACCGGCTGACCTGTTACGCTTTAAGGATGGCGAATAATACAGAAGAGGCGATTAGGTCATGTCCGGCATTTCGCTGGGGTCAAAGGTGCCAAGCTGCTCAAAACCAGTCGTTGGAAAAGCACCACCCTTTCCCGGTGGATCGACAACAGTTACCGCCACCTTGGCTACCCGGGCTGCCGGTGGTCCGCTGTGACAGGCTTTTATCATCTCATCAATTGTGGCTTTGGGACCATTCAGCAACACCTCGACTGTGCCATCGGTGATGTTGCGGACCCAGCCGGACAAACCCAAAGCGCGGGCCTTATCGACGGTCCAGCCGCGATACCAGACTCCCTGGACCCGGCCAGATATTCGGAGCCCAACGGTCGTGATGTTACCTAGTAGTGCCATGATACCTTAGAGCAAGCTATAGGGCCGCGCTTATTCAAACTCCATGATCACTTGATCAACGGACAAGGACGACCCTGTTTTTTGGGGTATTTCTTTAACGATGCCGTCGCGTTCAGCCTTGAGCACGTTTTCCATCTTCATGGCTTCTACAATAGCGAGCTTCTCACCCGCCTTAACCTCTTGGCCCACAGCGACTTCAACCGAGACCAACAGTCCGGGCATAGGGGATAGCAAGAATTTAGACATGTCCGGCTCGACCTTAATAGGCATCAGGCTGGCAAGTTCTGCCTCGCGCTTGGTGTAGACCGTCGCCATAACTTGCGCCCCGTTGTGGAACAGGCGATAGCCAATCCCTTCACGGTCGACTTGGATGCACACATCCTTGCCATCAACTTTGCCAAGGAACAAGGGCTCGCCAAAGCTCCAGGTGCTGGCAACCTCGACCTTTTTGCGACCGACCTTAACGCTGCCGTTTACACCACTGGCGTCCTCTGGAACCTGCGTGATGACACTGACCTGCTTACCGGCAATATCAACAACCCAATTGTTAGAGACCGATTTTTCATGCCCCTTGAGGCGACCACTGATATGAGCGGCGCGTGCGGAATAGGCGCGATGGATCAAGGCGGAGACGGCAATCAAACCCGTCGGATCATCGGGCGGCAAATCTGCATCTGAAAAACCGTCAGGGTATTCTTCAGCTATAAAGTTGGTTGTCAGTTTACCATCCACAAACCGCTTCTTGGACATAACAGACGCCAGAAACGGAATGTTGTGGCTGATGCCGCGAATGTAATAACGATCAAGCGCACTGCGCATGTGGGCGATGGCTTCGTTACGCGTTTTTCCCCAGGTGCAAAGTTTGGCAACCATGGGATCATAGAACATTGAAATTTCGCCACCTTCATACACGCCGGTATCAACGCGCACATTTTTGTTCTCTTCAGGCGTACGATAACTGACCAAGCGGCCTGTTGAAGGTAAAAAGTTGCGATACGGGTCCTCGGCATAGACACGGCTTTCCATGGCCCAGCCGTTCAACTTAATATCAGATTGTTTAATGGTTAGCTTTTCACCATCGGCAACGCGAATCATCCACTCCACCAGATCAAGCCCTGTCACAAGCTCGGTGACCGGGTGCTCCACTTGCAACCGCGTGTTCATTTCCAAAAAGTAGAAGTTCCGTTTCGCATCAACAATGAACTCGACCGTGCCCGCAGAAATGTAATCGACAGCCATGGCCAACGTCACGGCCTGCTTGCCCATCGCCTTGCGGGTCTTCTCGTCGATAAAGGGGCTCGGGGCTTCTTCAATGACTTTTTGATGACGCCGCTGAATGGAACATTCACGCTCCCCCACGTAGATGCAATTGCCGTGACCATCGGCCAAGACCTGAATTTCAATATGAC
>CAYGSZ010000073.1:0-11846 GCA_964352705.1 uncultured Rhodobacterales bacterium | reverse complement strand
ATTCGGTGACAATTTTGCGCTCTAACCGGTCAGGCAGATAGGGACACGGCAAGGGGGCCGTGGTGAAAAAGAACTGCGGACGGGTAAGGGCGGTATGTTCCATGAACCACTAAATGTTGTGTAACAGATCTATGCTCCACATTGCATAGCCCAGAGCGGGTTAGCAAGGGGTGAATATCCAGAAAAGTTATATTTTATGCGGTGTGTGGCGGTTAAGGCGCGGCTGTGTGGACACTTGCGTTAACGTTGACGTGGGACTGTTGGCTGCAAGAAATCGGGCAGGCGATCAAACGCCTCACCCACGCTGCTGTCGGCACGCAGCAAGACGATACTGATGCGTCTGTTCTGAGGCGCTGACGGGTCGTCTTCCAGCAGTGGCTCATTGGCGGCTTGGCCGGTGACTTTTGCGACCCGCGGCTCAATAACACCGAAATCCTCCAAAACGCGACGGGTGGCAAGCGCGCGATCAGCACTCAGTTCCCAGTTGCTGTAGCCAGAGGGGTCTGTAAACGGTGTCGCGTCGGTGTGTCCCGTGATGCTCAGTTCATTGGGCAGCTTATTAACGACACGGGCGACGAGACTGAAGATTTCCCGCGTATAGCCATACATGGCTGCGCTGCCTGATGGAAATAGGGGCAGACCGTCCTGATCAACAATCTGAATGCGCAGGCCTTCGGATGTATAATCAATAAGCAGGCTCTTTGAGAGTTCCGCAAGTTCAGGGACACTCTCAATGAGGCTTTCTAATTCCTTGGCCGCGTCTTCAAACTTGGCTTCTTCGCGCTCTCTGAGGGCGGCATCAATGTCTTCTTCGGTCGGGTCGCGTGAGGGACCTTCACCCGGATCGGTTAGATCTTGGCCACCGGCGCCGACAGTGGGGGGAGGAAGCGGAACCACAGCAACACTGCCCGACTGGCTTTGCTGGGAGCCCTCACCAATGGTTAGCCCGCCGAGCATACCGCCCGCACCGCTGCTGTTGCTGGAGGCGGCGATGGGCGTGAAGTAATTGGAAATGCCGCTTAATGTGTCCTCAGATACAGAATTGAGCAGCCAGAGCAGAAGGAAAAAGGCCATCATGGCCGTCACAAAGTCAGCGTAGGCGACTTTCCACGCGCCACCATGGTGGCCATGGCCCCCTTTTTTGATGCGCTTGACGATGATGATGTTGCCGCCGCCTGCGCCACCACCACCTGCGCCGAACTCTGGGCGGTCCGACATGGAGTTAGATTAGCCTTTAACTCATACTAAGAGGCTGAATACTAAGGTTATTCAGATGCTTTGGCCAGGGGCAACAGTGTCAAAGTATTGCTACCGCTGACAGCAGACGCGGGCGGTAAAGTGAGCATTTCGCCATCGCGCCACGCCTGATTGAGATCATCATAGTGGGATGAAGCCGGATGCCCCGATTGACCGACCGCCGTTATGAAGCGCGCCTCATCAAGATTTTCGAGGTCAAAGACAGCGCGGAGCCCGGCACCATGGGTGTTGAGGAACGGCGAGCGCCCGCGCGCTGAGCGGTAACCGCCGCGATTGACGGTATTGTCAGAGCCATCAGATTCTATTTCGACGGTGGTCAGGGCTGCGAGCCCGGGAACCATACCAAAGAGAGGATGGGCGAATTGGGCACGATGAAAGTCGCCCCAGCGCCAGGCGAGCGGATTGTCGCCTCTTGTTTCGTTTCTGTCAGACAGCCAAGCGAGGGATTTCTCAAGGGCCTCCGAGGCGATCTGAGCACAGTCTTCAATCGGTGCCGACACTACATCGTCGCACCAGCTGAATGTGCCGTTCAGGATATTACGCAACAAAACCGGGTTGACGCCTCTAAAAGACCCATAGGCTGCGCCGAGATCGTCTTTGAGCAAGCCTTCTTTAAGGAAATCGATCCAGCTGAGGAAAATTAACGGCTCTGGACGGTTGCGATCCATGGTGCCGTTCCAGGCGCGCAGGGCCGCGAGCACAGTGTTGGTCGTGTTGTCTTCTGATGTCGTGATCTCAAGCAAGCGCGGCAGGAGGTCTTGAACCACCGTGGATACCGCGTCGGTTTGAATGGCGAGCATATCCTGCCAATTGGCTTGGTTTTGTCCCAACTCATCTAACCGTTGCTCAATCCGCTCTGCGCGATACCCGGCCGGGAAACTGGCTGCAATCAAATGCGGATAGTCTTCAGGCACGGGCCGGTTGTTGGCATTGACCAATCGTCCTGAGACGGGATTTAAACTGTGAGGTAGCTCCTCGTAGGGCACCCAGCCTTGCCAATCGTATTCGCCAGACCATCCGGGAACCGGCACAGTGCCATCGCCTGATGCGCGAATCGGAACGAGGGCGGGGGCACTGAACCCGATCCCGCCATAGCGATCAGCGTACATGAAGTTTTGTTGTGGACCTTCGAATTGGCGCAAGGCCTCCTTGGTGTCTGCAACCGACCGGCTGTTTGCCATGTCATAGACCGCGTTGGCTGTGCGGTCGTCGTCTCTGAGCATGGTCGCCGCCAGAGCGAGCACAGTGTCTTGCTGAGGCGTGCTCGTTTGAAACCCAGCTAAATCACTGACGACAGGACCATGACGAGTGCTTCTGACCTGAAGGATAACTGGTTCTGAGAACCGGACGTTGATGACTTCGGTGCGTTCCTCAAAGGCGGCGTTGCCGTTTGGTGTTTCATAACCGCCATCGGCTGTTAGTTTTTCTATGAACAAATCTTGCAGGTCAGCATGGGTTGTGGTCATTCCCCAGGCTGTATGCGTGTTGTGACCAATAATTGTGAAGGGAACACCGGGCGTTGTGGCACCGCTTCGGACTTCAACTCCGGCTTCGCTAGGCCATTCCAAGCGGGCCAAGTACCAAATGATAGGGGCCTGATACCCAAGGTGCGGATCGCTGGCGAGCAAGGGTTTTCCGCTGCGCGTGTGTTCGCCACTGAGCGCCCAGATGTTTGAGGCTAAAGTCGGCGGCGCATAGGCATCGATCAACTCGATAAGAGTGTTGGCGACCTGCATGGGTGGATCGGAAGTATGAGAGGCAAGGGTGGTTGGAGAACCAGCCACCAAATCTGGCCACAATTCTGCGACGCGTTCAGGAGGCAAAAAGTCGAGCAAGCTGGCGCGGTATAATTCGTCACGCCAGTTTCCCGCCAGCGACAGGCTCATGAGTTTTTGCCAGACCATGCTGTCTGCCGGACGCCAGGGCTCGGGCGTGAAGTTGAGGAGTTGAAACTCTGGCGGTAGCGGTTGCTGGCGATTGTCGAGCCAGGCATTCACGCCCGCCGCATAGCGCTCAAGCACCAAACGGGTTTCAGGTGACAAGACGGTGACGTTTTTCTCGGCATATCTATAGAGGCCAAGGGTTCTCATGAATTGATCCGATCCCAGAGCCTGACTGCCGAGCACTTCAGCCAGACGCCCAGCCCCAAGACGGCGCATGAATTCCATTTGAAACAGGCGGTCCTGGGCATGGACGTAGCCCAAAGCAAAATAGGCGTCTGCCTCATTCTGAGCCTGAATATAGGGAATTCCCTTGCTGTCGCGCGTGATGGTTATTTTGTCCTCTGGTCCGGGAAGTGTGACGTCGCCTGAAACAAGGGGGAGGGATTGCCAGGTCAGCCAGGAGACTGTTGTGATCACTAGGACAAATAGTCCTATTAAAAGTAGGGCTATACGCTTCAGCCAGATCATAATATTTATGTGTCCTTGAGTCTGAAAAGCGTTCTTATATAGAGTTTCTTAAGGCGTTTTGCCCCATGATATTATGACTGTGTTGTGAATGAAGAGACTCCTTTGATGCAAAACCAAAGCGATGATGGCCGTGATGTCGAGGAATACCTCTTCGAGATTCGCGAAGTGGGTAACATTATGCGGGTTACCGTTATTGATCCCTACACTGGCATAGAAATTGTTGTGGTGGGGTCACCTCAGATGAGTCTGTATTCACTCAAGGTGAACGCAGTGCGGAAACTGAAGTATGTGATCGCCAAAAAAGAAAAAGAATACAAAGAGTCGAATTCAAACTGGGCTTAGATATTTTGGGTCTAGTTCTTTTCTTTTAAGCGCGACCGCGAGAACAAAATCACCAATCCTATATTTGCCATAAACGTGGCCGTGACCGACGTTAAGGCGATGCCGTTAACCCCGAAGGCCGTCTGCATACTGGTTATGCCTAGGAGGTAGAGAACGATTGCTGCAACACCCGCGATGACATTGATGTGGGGGCGCATGTAGGTCAACGGCACCTCAACCAGTTGCAACACGGCGTTGATCAGACATCCCAGAGACAAGATCATCAGCACCGGCCATGCGGCCACAAACTCCTGCTCGATAAGACCTAAGATTTCTTTCCCTGCAAAGAAAAACAGCGCGACGATTGGAAGTTGCAGGACGAGCAATCGTTTGGCGGCAGACCACAGTTGTTGCAGCAATCTGTGTCGATCGCCGTCACGGACCGCTGACGCAACGACAGGCATCAGCATGGGGTAGAAGCTAAGTGCGATCTTCTCGACGATTGTGAGGAATTGCTGTGCCATGCCGTATATCCCGACGGCAGACGTTGAAAAGAAATAGCCGACGGCAAAGGTATCAATGCGGCTGACCAAAACGCGCACCAGATCATGAAGGCAGGTATAGGCGGAATTTTTGGCCATCAGGATGAGTTGGGAAACTTTGATGGGGCCACGGATGATACTGTGCCAGGTGAAGACGGAATGACAAAACGACAGCGAAAAAAGAGCGGTCAATCCGAACGCACAGAGAAACGCGTAGACCAAACCTGCGTCTTTTAATCCGGCATAAAAAAAGACAAAGCTCAAAACCGTGAGCGCAATAGGTTCAACAAAACTGCGAACTATAATTTCGTACCGCAGCAGTCTTTGAGACAGCGTTGCGGACAGGCAGATGTCCGTCAGCGAAATGAACGGGATGGCCCAGGATAACAGGATCAGACTTGAAAGAATGTTTTCAGCCTCAAAGAAAGACAGAATAGGACGGGCAAATATTTGCACCAATGCGACGAGAAGTAAGGAAAGCCCAAGGCCCAAGATCAAAGCATGGCGCACGATCATGGTGTTATCAGCGTGACCGTCTTTGTGGCTGTCTTTGCGTTCGTCTCCTTCTGCCATGAAGTTGAAAATTGTTCTTTTCAGGCCAAAGGTTGAGAGCAATGCAACAGTTTCAACGATGGCGGTCAGGAGGACGTATTCGCCATAGGCGGAGGTGCCGTAAAGGCGACCTGCGATTAAAAGGAAAGGAACGCGTGCTGAAAGCCGGACCAGAAACCCAAGAATACTGAGCGTCGAGCCGCGTTTGATGTCTCTTTTGTCCTGATCAAGCCGGTCTAAGGGTGATGGGTTTGAACTGTCGGACAGGCTCACAGGTGAACTCGTGTACTGAAGGACCGCACGGCTTAGGCTTTGATTTGTGTTTTGAACGCCATTGTCGCAGTTCGATTGCGTTTCAGGAGCCAAAACAGAACAAGATTAAGCACAATGATCTCGTACATAAAATAGGCCAGCGGCGCGCCTAAAAGACAGAAGATAAAAATACCGATGGTGCGGTTGTTTGCGCTGAGGATTGACCAACTCAGGACCGGGGTTCGAAAATGTTGACGGTAGGCATGCGATACTGATCCTGATGCTATCTGCTCTTGATGCACTAATAAGAGTTCGCGCTCTAACGCATAGGGCAGGGGGCGGAACGGCTCTTGAACGGCTTTATATCCGCGGGCGATGAGGCCAGCGATACCTGTTTGTTTAACGTGATCACTTTGACTGGATTCCGCCTGCGGAAAAATATCTTCACGAGTCCAGCGGATGTAAAACTCGCGCTGCATCTCAAACGCTGCGGCTTGAATCGCATGACAGGCACCCGCGCCACATACGGCGAACCAAACTTGATTGCCGAACGACGTGCTGAGTGCGATCCCGAGCGCCACGTAAACAGAAACAAATGTGACGTAATCGCATACCCCGTCAATGACAAAACCAGCCGCTGAGACTTGCCCCGTTTGGCGGGCCAGTTGACCATCTGCGCCATCAAAAATGTGCCACCCGATCATGCAAACAAAACCCAGAATGCAGGCGAGGGTGCTTTGGTACTCGAAATAAAACCAGGCGGCCATCACACCTGAGAGGGCCCCCATTATCGAAACCGTATTCGGTGTGATGCCCAAATGAATGAAAAATGGAATCAGAGCCATGCTGATACGGTGGACAAACAGCCGGTTGGTAGGTTCTTCGATTTCCAGTTTGCGGAGTGCGTTCGACCCAGGCGCTGCCGTTGCTTCGGTCATATTAAATAGTATCTGGCCGGAGTGATGGCATTTTCTGTTATCGCGCCGTGTTGCTTTTCTCGGCCATGGCTTCTTGGGCGAGAGAGAGTAACGCAGGCGTATCGACATCAATCCAACTGCGGTTGCCAATATCGCATCCCGTCATCAGTCCTTTGGCGGCCAGAATTCGAATTCCACCAGAGAGAGAATCGTCAGCATGTTCGGCGATGCTTTCTTCCAAAGCCGCAAACAATCCGGTCGTGCTCCAGAATACACCTGTATCGAAGGCATTAAAGCCTGTGATTGTTTTTCCGATGTCAGCAATCAGACCGTCTTTGACGAGCACCTTGGTGACATCGTCAATATCGACATGCGGGTTCTGTAAACGCAGATCCAATCCCAAACGCGCGCCATTTTCCGGTAGTGGGTCGCGACGGACGATAGGCAGAATTTGGGGGTCGACCAAATGGTCGGCCATAAGAATGTGGAACGATTCGTTGATCAACGGCTTAGCGGCGAGCACTGAGCGTCCGTTGCCGAGGTGCCACTCTGCATTTTCAACGCATTCTATTTTGCAGTCTAACTGCGGGGCAAGGTTTTGAATGTAGCGTTGCAAGGGCGCGCTGTTGTAACCGGTTACGATTGTAAAATGAGTAACGCCACCTTGTATGGCATTGGAAATCACACGCTCCAGAAGGGCGGTACCTTCAACGGACACCATTGGTTTGCTGGGGCCAATGGCGCGCATTCTGGTGCCCTGGCCGGCCGCCAAAATGATCGCTCTCATTAAGCGACGCCTTGCAGCTTCATATCCGCAATAAACGTTTCCGTCATCTCATAGGCGATGTCGTCTTCATGCTGATTTGGGGGATGCTTGCAGAAGTAGGCTGAAGGACCTTCCAGCACGCCGCCGACGCCACAATCCAACGCGACCTTGCAGCAGCGAATCATGTCGATGGCCACACCAGCTGAGTTGGGAGAGTCTTCTACAGACAAGCGCAGTTCGATGTTCATGGGGACGTCGCCGAACAGGCGACCTTCGGCGCGCAAGAAACAGACTTTGTTGTCGTTCTGCCACGCCACATAGTCACTCGGACCAATATGAATATTGTCTTCGTCCAAACGTGTACCTGCCACAGATTGGACAGCTTCGGTTTTCGAAATCTTCTTCGACGCTAATCGCTTGCGATTAAGCATATTCAAAAAGTCTGTATTGCCGCCCGTGTTGATCTGATAGGTGCGGTCGAGCTTGACGCCGCGCTTATGAAAAAGATTTGTGAGCACGCGGTGCACAATGGTAGCACCGACTTGGGCCTTAATATCATCGCCGATGATCGGGAGATTGCGGGCTTCAAACTTAGCGCGCCATTCGGGATTGCTGGCAATAAAAACTGGAATGCAATTAACGAAACCAACACCAGCTTTGAGCGCGCAGCGGGCGTAGAATTCTGTGGCGTCTTGAGAGCCGACCGGAAGATAGTTAATCATGATCTGTGTTCGGGAGGTCTTTAAGAGTGCGACCACATCCGCTTCGTTTGGCTGCGGTAGATCGGCCGGAACAAAGGTTCTGGAGGGCTGGTAATCTGCCATGTGCTCGGCGACACCATCTAAAATACAGCCCATGCTCACCTTTACCCCACTGGGAGGGAGGTCTGGGGCAAATACTGTTGTGCAATTGGGTGGTGCAAAGATAGCTGTTGTGACATCCTGAGCAACCTTGCGTTCGTCAATATCAAACGCCGCGACGACATTGATATCTGAAATGGTGTAGGGTCCGATTTTCTCGTGGAGAACACCCGAGCAGTCATCTAAGGGACGGTCTTTGTAGTAATGTATGCCCTGGATCAGAGAACTCGCGCAGTTTCCCACGCCTATGACAGCAACGCGAATTTTTTCGCTTCTTACTTCTTTAATCATGTTCATTTGTTCCCCCCAAGCCCTGAATATCTCACAGTGACGCGTTTTAAACCAGCAAACCTTTGCCAGTTATGTGTGTACCGCAGGTGCAATCTAGAAATGCCCGATAGAGGTTGCCTAGAAGCTGCGCCGTCTTCCTCACGAAGTCGGTTTCACTAGGATGACGTCATGGGACGCATAGACCTCTATATTTTAAAGCAGATTATTCCAATTATGCTGGTGACGCTGTTTATCAGCGTTGTTGTTCTGCTGCTTGAAAAGATGCTGCAGCTCCTCAACCTAACTGTTGGCTCTGGGGTATCGTCCTTTGTTGTTTTGCAGATGATTGTCAGCCTGTTTCCCAACTATATACGGCTCGTTTTGCCGTTAGGGCTGTTTCTAGGCGTGTTTATAACCTTTCGACGCCTTTCAACACAATCTGAGTTGCACGCCTTTTTCTCCGGTGGGTTTAGTTTGTTTCGCCTGGCGGCTCCGGCGCGAATGCTTGCCGTAACAGTAACCATCATGGGGCTGGGGCTAACCGGATACATTGAGCCTTTGGGACGCTACGTCTATCACACGCTTCATCATCAGGTGACAAACGGCGTTATTGAAGCCGGGATCGGCGAGGGGATTTTTATCGACACCCCCAGCGGCTTTACGGTGCGTGTGGATCGGTCAGTGAGAGCCGGTATGGAATTCTACGGTTTTTTTGGATACCGCGAACGCGACGATGGCAAAGTGGAAACACTCACCGCGCGTCGTGGTGAAATCATGGAAGTGACTGCGGATGGTGATCGCAAAGTCGTATTATTCGATGGGGAACAAGTGTCGTGGGAAGGCAAGCGCGCGCAGAGGGTGAGCGTCGGCTTTACAAAGCTGGAGCTGCCCTTGGACATCAACGGCAGTCTTCCATACCCTCAGCGTGGCAGCGAAGTGTTAGAACTCACATTGCATGAATTGATCATCGCCTATGGTCGGGGGATGATGCGGTCTTTGGGCTTCGATCCTGGCCCGATGGACTCTCCCGTCTTAATTCTGGCCGACACCATTCGATTTTCAGCCCTGGCTGCCGAGTTTCATGGTCGGCTTATCTACGCGCTTTCAATATTGGTGATGCCGTTTCTGGCGATTCCCCTGGCCATAGGATCGCCGCGCTCAAACAAGTATGTGGGGCTTGTGCTTGGTTTGATCGGTATTCTTGCCTATCAAAAAACAATCGAGTTTGGAACCAAAGTAGCATCTGTATCTCAGTTGCCAGCCGGTCTGTTTTTGTGGGGCAGTTACGCTATTTTCTTCGGGCTCTCTGTCTTTCTTTTTATCAAGACTGATCAGGCTTCGGGGCAAACGCCATTCCAGGAATTCGAGACCTTACTGAGGCGCCGGTTTCGGGCATTAGGTCTAAAAACTTTATTGAAACGAAGCTGAGTTAATCGCCATCAACCTGGAGAGCAACGGTGTGGTCATGCTGATCAGACACCCAGGTCAATCGATAACGCACCAAATAGCCATCATGGTCAGATAGCTTTTTACCATTGATGGACTCAGTCAAAACGGTGCGGGCCTCTAAAACAGAAACATGGACTTTGGACCCTGATCTGTAAGCCTGGATGTCCTGACTGCTGAGCCAGGGTGCATCGGAGTGCAGGTCTAGCTGACAGGCGAGGTGAACGTAGTCCAGAGCACAGTCATTTTTGACAAAGGTGGCGTCTTTGAATTGTTTTGCGAGAGGAATAAAGCGTTCGTGCGAACGGCGCACGTTGAGATCGCCGGCAAGGATTGCAGGGATTTCTGGTGCGGTGCTGGCGTGCCAAAACTCAGCCAACTGCAGTGTTTGACGCTGATGCGCCTGTTGCGTCTCGTTTAAAGGTACACGAGCGGATCTGGTTGAGTTGAGGTGGGTGGTGATAACGTCGATAGGTGTCGGCAGGCCAGGCACGAGAATGCGGGTAAGGATCACGCCTTTATTGGCCAAGCAGTCATATCCAGCGCAAGCGTGTTCGCCGAAAGCGTGGCGTTTGACGCCAACGATTGGGTGGACACTATAGACATGCAAACCACTGCCGACCCAGGGGCCAATGCCTTCGCCTTTCCACCATTTTCGTTTGAGGTCTCCGGTTTGGAAAAGGGAAGCGCGTCTCTCGCGTGGCTTGTCGGGACCGGCTACATACTCCGTAATGCCAAGGGTTTCTTGTAATGTGGCTGCAATGTCTGTGAAGCCTTCCTGTAAGAGAATGACATCAATTTCAGGCCCGGCTTGAGAAAGCTGTGCAATTTGCCTTCCTATCTCTAAAATAGCTTCTTCTCGTCGGGTTGCTAGCGGCCAAGGCAGGCCCGCAAGGTTGAGGCTTAGAATGGATAAATCGTGCGTTTCTATGCCGCGCGCTTGCACGGGCTGCGCCAGACAAACCAATAGCAAACATATAGTTCCAACGCGTGTGACGAGCATCTTAGGTAGAGGGCTCAATCGTCTGGGTGAACACTCAAAACGGCACCATTCTCGGGATCAATAAACACCTCCATTTTGCCGGATGGCGTTAACACATCAACGTCATAGACAACCCGACCGTCTTCTTTTTCCAATTCGGCTTCAACGGCCTCACCGTTGGTTTCTTTTTCCGCAATGACGATGGCTTGGCCGATGGTGATCCGTGTGGCTGATGCCTGTACGATTTGAGCGTAGGGCGTTGTGCTATCCAAGGCTTCAGCAGCAATGGCATGGAGTGCAATTAAGCTACCCGCAGTCATTTCGATCAGATATGGAATTTTCATTTCAGTACCTCTTGCCTTTGTTGGATGTGGTTCTGGTGGGTAGACGATTCAAAGCAGGCTGCGCCTCCAGTTCTGTTTTGCAAACGATCTGCCAAATAACGGTAACAGCTGATGTTAATCTTTTTCTGCTATCACCTGACTTGAATTGGAGGCTTAGTGTCGCTTGAAACGTCTCTGGTTATGTGACTTTGATTTTGGGCGTTCTAATACAGCTGGGAGATAATTACCGTGAGATGCTCTGAATTGGCAGTTGTGATTAGCGTTGCTTTGGTACTCTCAGTAAACGATGAGGCCAGGGCGGATACGGAAAATGCGGACAGGGTCGACACTCCGACGCCTATTTTTGCTGTGTGTAATGGCGATGAGTCTTATTCAATCGCCCTTGAGGTCCACAATGTGAGGAAGTCCGAGGGCCAGATTACTGTCGATCTGCACGATGATAATCCAGAGGGTTTTCTGAAACGGCTGGGCCGTATTGGGCGAGTTCGGGCACCGGCAGAGGCTGGCATAACCAAGATCTGCATCCCCGTTGAGCATCCAGGCGTCTATGCAATTGCGATCTATCACGACAAAGATATGGATGGGGACTTTGACAAGAACTTCCTTGGTTTGCCCTCTGAACCTTATGGAATTTCAAATGATCCGGATATTTTTCTGAGTGCACCGCCGCACAGCGAGGCTGCTTTTGAGGTCTCTGGTCTCAATGCGCCTGTTTTAGCGACGCTTAAGGGCAAATAGAGCATTTTACAGCCCGCTAAGCTGAACCAAAGGGCTTGTGGTCCATTGGCAAGGCTCTGCCATATGTGGTATCCGGTGCATATAAATTGAGCACCAAAGTTTGCGCTACGCGCAGACCTATTCCTGGGCGGACTCCAAATGCCGGACAGTTCTTTTGTAGCAAAGGGCGAAAGCGTCGCTATCGCAAG
>CAYGSZ010000072.1:9296-11871 GCA_964352705.1 uncultured Rhodobacterales bacterium | reverse complement strand
CGTTCTCAACTTTCATGCCAAAGATATCTTTAACGTAAAACACATCAACGACCCGTTCGCCATAGGTTGAGATGTGCGCAGAGCTAATTTGAAGCGCCAGTTCTGAAATGGCTTTTGTGATGTTGAACAGAAGACCCTGTCGGTCATGGCCGTTTATTTCAATAACACTGAAAAGCTTCGACGCGGTGTTATCTATAATAACGCGGGGCGGTGCTTCTAAGGCCTTTATTCGATTTGACACCCCATCAGTCGATTTTTGCAGCTCCTTGTCTAGCCGTAAACGACCTTCCAAGGCAGCAACCACACGCGATTTGATGCGATTGATTTTCGTATCAGAGGTGATAACCGTGCCGTTAAAATCTTGTACGATAAATGTGTCTAACGCCATACCATTGGACAGAGTGAGAATTTTCGCATCTACGATTGAAACATTGGACAGCGATAAAGCACCCGCAATTTTTGAAAACAAACCTGGGTGGTCAGGGGTATAGATCAACATCTCGGAGACGCCACGGGATCTATCGATGATAAAAGAAACCGCAATTTTTTGATTGCCAAGTTCTGCAGCACGAATAAACCGCGCATGGCGTTCATGAATATCCGTATCATAACTGACCCAGTAAGACGGTAAGCCCGAGCCAACAAAACCCTCGCGCTCTGAGGCTGGCCAATCTGATAAACGCCCGGACAAAGCGTCGCGGGCGGCGCTGACACGAAAATCTAACGTTGCTGTAGAATGCCCGTCAGACATGCGTTCATCAGCGCGCCGATACAGATCGCGCAGCAACGTTGCCTTCCATTCATTCCAGACTTTTGGGCCGACCGCCCTAATATCTGCACAGGTTAAAACCAAAAGAAGTTTGAGCCGCTCGGGAGATTGGACCACACCACAGAAATCTATAATTGTTTTTGGGTCATCAAGATCACGCTTAAAGGCTGTGTTGCTCAACAACAGATGATGTCGTGTCAGCCAACTGACCGTTTCAGTCTCTTCTTCGGTTAACCCAAACCGAGGACAAAGGGTCAGCGCAATTTCTGCGCCCAACTCTGAATGGTCTCCGCCCCGGCCCTTGGCAATATCATGAAGGAGAACAGCTACATAAAGAGCACGACGAGACTGAATTTTACCAATCACTTCACTGGCAATGGGAAGCTCATCGGTGAGTTTTTTGTTTTCAATGCGATTGAGAATACCGATGGCGCGGATCGTATGTTCATCGGTGGTATATACATGATACATATCGAACTGCATCTGCGCGACAACACGCCCAAAATCTGGAACAAAGCGACCAAACACGCCGGCTTCATTGAGCAAACGCAGCATGGTTTCAGGGCCACGCTTAAACGTCATAATCTCGACAAACAGTTTATTTGCTTCCAGGTCGTCCCGAAGATCTGAGACCAAATGAAGCGTGCGGGTAATGAGTTCTAGGGCACGGGGATGAAGATCCAAACCGTGCTCTTGTGCAACGTGAAAGATGCGGATGAGCTTAATCGGGTCTTTGGTAAAAGCGTCATCATCCTCCACCGCGATGCGTCCGCTTTCCACCACAAAACCTTCCAGCGTTTTGCGGCGCAGGGCCGCCGGAAGCTGGAACATAGGTTTGCGCCGTTCTTTTTCTTCAAGCACCGCGGCAAAAATACGGGTTAGATCTCCAACATCTTTGGCGATCAGAAAGTAGTGCTTCATGAAACGTTCAACAGAAGATCCACCAGCATGGTCGGTGTATCCCATGCAGTCCGCCAACCGCGGCTGCAAATCAAACGTCAATCTATTGTCTGCTCGACCTGTCAGGTAATGAATATGGCACCGCACGGTCCACAAAAAGTCATAGGCCTTATAAAATCTGGCCGCTGCATCCTCATGAATCAGTCCGCGATCCACTAAGCCCTGAATGTTAGAGACGCCATAAAGATAACGCGCAATCCAATACAAAGTATGCAGATCACGGAGGCCGCCCTTGTCTTCTTTGATGTTTGGTTCAAGCACATACCGACTATCACCGAGGCGTTCATGGCGCTGGTCTCGCTCGGCCAACTTCGCCTCGATAAAGGCCATGCTGGTTCCATCCACCACATCTGATTGAAATTTCTGTTTCAACTCATTGGCAAGCGCCTGATCACCCCAGATCCACCTGGCCTCCAAAAGAGCCGTTCGGATGGTCATGTCAGAGTTGGCTTGCTTGATGTTTTCCGCCACGGTCCTGACGGCGTGCCCGACCTTGAAGCCCAAGTCCCACAGAACATAAAGCATGTATTCGACAAGATTTTCCGTAAACGGCGTCTTCTTATACGGAAGCAGAAAAAGCAGATCGAGATCGGACCCTGGAGCCAATTCCCCCCGACCATATCCGCCGACGGCAAGCAAACTGAGCTTCTCACCTGTGGTTGGTACACCACGTTTAAAAACACGAGTGGTCGCAAAATCATAAAGAACACGGAGGACCTGATCGGTCAGGTAGGACAACTCCGCAACAGTATCTGAACCGGTGCTGTCGCCATGCTCTAATCGACGGCGGATCTCAGAACGACCGACCTCTAAAGCTGATTTTAGCTCTTCCATCAAAATCGGGCG
>CAYGSZ010000072.1:0-9196 GCA_964352705.1 uncultured Rhodobacterales bacterium | reverse complement strand
TTCATGCGCGCGTTAAGTATGGTGAGGGCCTCCAAAGTTTTTGCTTGGCCGATAAAAAGTATTCCCAAAATGATCGCCGCGCCGGACCCGGCCATAGCGTAAATATCATTAACCCAGGGGTAGCCAGAAAACGCCAACATCACACCACAGGCGCAGCCAATAATACTGGTCCACCCCATGAAATTAAGAATACGGGCGATGGCAGGTGAGGTTGGTTTATCGTCATTAAAGTTAAAGGCCATGCGAGCCTCCCATTTTTTGGGCGTGGATCGACAACAAGACAGTGGTGAGTATAACACCAATTCTGAGTTAGAGCCCCTCATCGTTAGCCAACAGAGATTGCAGCTTATAGAGAGTCTCTAAAGCCTCTCTTGGCGACAGATCATCTGGCGACACGTCTGAGAGAGCCTTCTCAACAACTGACGGGCCATGAGCGGATTGATGTTCTTTTCTATCACCCAGGCTTAGGGCAAAGAGAGGGAGGTCTTCGGCCAAACGCCCCGCCTTACCCGCAGACTCTCCACTTTCGAGTTGCTTAAGAACATCCTGAGCCCGTGCGATAACGGAGGGCGGCAATCCCGCGAGTTTGGCCACATGAATACCATAGGACCGGTCTGCTGAACCCGGCGCAACTTCGTGGAGAAAGACGATATCGCCTTGCCAGTCTCTGACCGTCATGTGATAGGGGGCCAAGTCGGTTAGTTTGGCCGTCAGCGCGTTCAACTCGTGATAGTGCGTGGCAAACAGCGCACGGCAGGCATTGGCTTCGTGCAAGTATTCCAGCGTCGACCAAGCAATAGACAGGCCATCAAAGGTTGCCGTGCCGCGACCAATCTCATCCAGAATAACCAAAGATCGCTCGGTTGCCTGGTTGAGAATGGCTGCTGTTTCGACCATTTCAACCATGAATGTTGACCGCCCGCGCGCCAAATCATCGGCAGCTCCCACCCGCGAGAACAACCGGTCAACGATGCCAATACGGGCAGACCCAGCAGGAACGTAAGACCCCATTTGAGCGAGGATTGCCATGAGAGCGTTCTGCCGTAAGAAGGTCGACTTACCTGCCATGTTAGGACCGGTGATAAGCCAAACACGGCCTGGCCCGTTATGAGCCGCACCGCCGAGGTCGCAGCCATTTGCGACAAACCCTGCCTCAGATGACTTTGACAGCGCCGCCTCAACCACCGGATGCCGCCCGTTTTCAATTTTAAATATTGTGCCGTTTTCAACACGCGGTCGGGAATATCGCCGCTCAACAGCAACCTGCGCTAGGCCGACGGCAACATCAATTTCTGCTAAAGCTTCAGCCGCGACTGCAATCTCATCGCTGCGGCTTAACACTTCGACGACAAGCGTTTTGAACAGCTCAAGTTCGAGCGCCAGGGCTTTGTCTGCAGCAGACCGGATGCGGTCTTCCAAGTCTGCCAGTTCCAGCGTCGAAAATCGCATGGCGTTTGCCATACTTTGACGATGAATAAAGGCGGTGCGCCCTACGGTTGATTCAGCCCCGGTTTCAGTTTTAGCTTTGGCCAATAAAGCATCACCATGGCGGGCAGGCACTTCCACATAATATCCCAGCACATTGTTGTGCCGCACCTTAAGGGTTTGGATATTGGTTTCATCGGCATAACGCGTCTGTAAACCTGCAACGCTCTTGCGGCTGTTGTCGCGAAGACCTTTCAATTCATCAAGGGCGTTATCATACCCAGCGCGGATGAACCCGCCGTCGCGGGCGAGCAACGGTAAGTCATTGGCCAGTGCCCGAGACAGACGGTCGACCACAACACCATGTTGTCCGAGCTTCTTAACCACTGCGGCAAAAGGATTCAGCGAGACATCGTGAGCAGCGTCTGCGGCTTTCGTTAACGCCTCTTTGAGGTCTGGAATGCTGGCTAACGCATCCCGAATGCCGGCCAGGTCGCGCGGGCCTCCACGGTCAAGTGTGAGCCGCGTTAAGGCGCGTTCCATATCCGGCGTCGCCTTGAGCTTGTCACGGATCGCCAAGCGCTGGGACGGCGCATTGATCGATACCTCAACCTGATCAAGTCGCAAGGCAATAACATCAGGGTCCGTTGAGGGTGCCGCAAGACGAGAGGCGAGCAGACGCGCGCCCGCACCCGTGCGCGTGGCATCAATGACCGATAGCAGACTGCCGTTGCGCTCACCTGAGAGCGTGCGGGTGAGTTCCAAATTTCGCCGTGTGGCAGCATCTATTTCCATGGCCTGTCCGGCAAGAAATTGACGCGGCGTTTTAAGGCGGGGCACTTTGCCCTTTTGAGTGAGGTCGATGTAATCTGCCAATGACCCGGCAGCAGCCACCTCGGCGCGGCCAAAAGCCCCGAATGAGTCTAGACTGTTCACCGCGTAGAGTTTTTCCAAACGGCGGCGCGCATTATCTGAGTTAAACCGAACTGCGGGGAGAATTGTCAGAACATCTGACCAATCTTCGAGAACTGCGGCAAAATCAGCATCGTCCCTCAGTTGATCTGAGATCAGAATTTCACCCGGACTAATGCGGGCCAACGCAGCCAAAATACGGTCCGAATTAAGCGGCTGCAGCTCCAAATCACCAGTGGAGACATCCATCCAGGCCAAACCGGTTTCGCCGCCGGCGCGCGCAATCGCCGCGAGGGCATTGTGTTCGCGCGCATCGAGCAGAGACTCTTCCGTGATTGTGCCAGGCGTTATCAGCCTGACCACGTCCCGCTTAACGACGGATTTTGCCCCGCGCTTCTTGGCGTCTTCAGGAGCCTCCATCTGCTCGCAGACGGCAACTTTGAAGCCTTTGCGAATAAGCTTCGACAGGTATCCTTCGTGGGAATGCACCGGCACACCACACATCGGGATATCCTCTCCGGCATGCTGACCCCGTTTTGTCAGGGCAATATCAAGCGCCGAGGCCGCCTGTTTAGCGTCCTCAAAAAATAACTCGTAGAAGTCTCCCATCCGGTAAAACAGCAGCGCTTCCGGGTAGTCTTTCTTAATTGAAAGATATTGCGCCATCATAGGCGTCGCCGCCTTAGAATGAAGCGGAGAAGAAGACATAGGTTTGACCGATTCTGTTTTTAGATAAGTCTCGTTGGATACAGCATAGGCACACTACCTCAGTCGAACGAGACAGAAAACGTTCTCGGACACCATGACACCTGTGTGAAGCTCACGTTGGTCTCTTGCACACGCCTATACCCATGGGCTTTATTAGGGCTACGGGTAATTAGACCCCCAAATACTGGATAGTTTTTATGAGTGATTCCGCAACACGCAGTTTTGACCTTGAATCTTTGCAAATGCACGCCTCGGGGCGACCGGGTAAAATTGAGATTAACCCGACCAAACCGCTGATCACTCAACGAGATTTGGCTTTGGCTTACTCACCTGGCGTTGCCGCGCCCTGCCGGGAAATTGCCGCTGATCCGTCTAAAGCCTACGATTATACGGCAAAAGGAAATTTAGTTGCCATCATCTCTAACGGTACAGCGGTCTTGGGCCTCGGCGATTTGGGCGCACTGGCCTCCAAACCGGTCATGGAGGGCAAGGCGGTCCTGTTTAAGAGGTTTGCCGACGTCGATGGCATCGACCTGGAAATCGACACACGTGATGTTGATGAATTCATCAACAGCGTGCGGTTCCTGGGCCCCTCCTTCGGGGGGATCAATCTTGAGGATATTAAAGCGCCTGAGTGTTTCATTATTGAGCAACGCTTGCGTGAGTTGATGGATATTCCGGTTTTCCACGACGACCAGCACGGCACCTCCATTATTGCTGCCGCTGGGCTTTTTAATGCCTGCGACCTGACCGGTAAAAACATAAAAGACATAAAAATCGTCGTTAACGGGGCCGGGGCCGCTGCAACTGCCTGTACTGAGCTGGTGAAAGCGATGGGTGTGGGCAGCGATAACGTCATCATGTGCGACTCAAAAGGGGTGATCTACAAAGGCCGAGAAGCTGGCATGAACCAGTGGAAATCGGCCCATGCGATAGACACAGACAAACGCGATTTAGCTGACGCCATGGAGGGCGCTGATGCCTTTTTTGGATTATCGGTCAAAGGCGCTGTAACGCCAGAAATGGTAAAATCCATGGCCCCGAATCCGATCATTTTTGCAATGGCCAACCCTGATCCAGAAATAACGCCGGAGGACGTGGCCCAAGTGCGGGATGATGTGATTATGGCAACAGGTCGCTCAGATTATCCCAATCAGATCAATAACGTGCTTGGCTTTCCCTTTATTTTCCGCGGGGCATTGGATGTCCGCGCCATCACGATCAACGATGAAATGAAAATTGCGGCTGCGCGCGCCCTGGCTGACCTAGCCCGAGAAGATGTTCCTGACGAAGTTGCAGCAGCTTACTCTGGTCGAAAGCTCAAATATGGTCGCGACTACATTATACCTGTGCCCTTTGACCCTCGTCTGATCGTAGCCGTGCCCCCCGCAGTTGCGAAGGCCGCCATGCAGTCCGGTGTGGCGCGACGTCAGATAGATGACTTGGAGGTTTACAAGACTGAGTTATCCGCGCGGTTGGATCCAACGGTCACAAGTCTGCAGGTGATTGCCGCAGAAGTAACGCGGAAGCAGCAACGCATGGTATTTGCGGAAGGCGAAGATGAACGCTCAATCCGTGCCGCTATCACCTACAGAAACAGCGGCTATGGAGAGGCGATATTGGTTGCCCGTCGGCGAAAGGTCGAAGCGGCAATGGTTGAAATGGGCATCAAGTCAGATGACCTGGACGGCATCATCATTACCAACGCGAAGGAATCTGAACACAACGAAACCTATTTGCAAAGTTTGTATGCGCGCCTGCAACGCAAAGGGTCTTTGCTCAGAGATTGTCAGAGAATGGTCAATCAAGATCGAAACGTTTTCGCCGCCTGTATGGTGAACGCTGGACACGCCGATGCCATGGTGACCGGATTAACCCGGCCCTATCACACCGCTTTGGATGAAGTACGGCGTGTTATTCCCGCGCGAGCCGGCGAGCTGGTGTTTGCGCTGACCTTGCTGATTGGCAAAGGGCGGACTTTGTTTATCGCAGATACGGCTGTCAAAGAACGGCCTGAGCCAGAGGATCTGGCACAAATGGCCCGTCAAACGGCTGCCTTTACACGCTCTATGGGGCATGAACCGCGCGTTGCCTTCTTATCCTATTCGAATTTTGGTAGCCCGCCGGGCGGCATCGCAGAAAGAATTCGAGAAGCCGTTGCCCTGTTAGAGCAAGAACACGCCGACTTTGAATTTGACGGTGAAATGGGCGTTGACACGGCGCTTAATCCTAACAGGGATCAGCTTTATCCGTTTTGCCGCCTCTCTGGACCAGCCAACGTTTTATTGATGCCCGGTCTTCACGCGGCAAATATTTCAACGCAACTCGTGGGCCTTTACGGATTAGGGACAAACGTTGGACCTGTTTTGATGGGATTAGAAAAACCAGTCCAAATCGTCTCAATGAATGCCGCTGTTTCAGATATAGTACAAATGGCCCTGATGGGGGCTCATGGTGCGGCTAAGGCAGAAACCTTATTATGAAGAACCTTCCTCTCGCGCCCGTAAGACGCGTATTAGGCTGGACCGTTATCATCAGTTTGCCGGCCTGGATTGTCTTGGGTTTGCTCACAACCATCAGCCGCCTTCCGGCATGGGAGGCTATTCTCGCCGGTGCCGTTGTTTTTGGCTTAACCGTCTCACTGTGCTTTACGCTTCTGAGCGATTTTGAAAAATTGATACGTCACGCTGAACGCCTCATAGAAGACCCAACCGCACAACCACCGAGGTTTATGCGATCAGAAGCGGCCCGACGACTAGCAACCGCTCTGGCCTCTTTGCAGAAATCTTGGGAAGATCGACGCGATGCGGCGGAGTCATTGGCACGGTCACGCAAAGCGATTCTGGACAGCTTCCCTGATCCCCTTCTGATCATCGACGCAGGGCGACAAGTCATTGGTGCCAATATGGCGGCTGAAGATTTATTTGGCCGGGCGATTGCTGGAGGTGATCTCGCAACAGTGATTCGTGATCCGCGTATTCTTGACGCAACAGACAAATCTTTAAAAACCGGGGCTTCGGGCCAAGCCCAGTTTACCCTGCCGGCCCCTGTTGAGCGCAGCTTCGGTTGCGTGATTAGCGCGTTGCCCGATGCGCCTTCTGATGGTTCGGCAGCAATTGTTCAGCTGCACGATATGACGGAGCGCGTGAAGATGGATCGTATGCGGGCAGATTTTGTCGCCAATGCCAGTCATGAACTCCGCACACCTTTGGCCAGTGTACTTGGTTTTATTGAAACTCTGCGCGGCCCCGCCAAAGACGATGCAGAGGCCCGACAACGCTTTCTCGATATCATGCTGAAACAAGCAACGTTGATGGCCAGATTAATCGAAGACCTACTGTCCCTGTCACGCATTGAGTTGAAGGAACACACCCGCCCGACGGACTCCGTTGACGTGGTTGATATTGTCCACACAACCTGCGAACTATTGAACGGTCAGGCCAAAGAACGCGGCGTTGCCCTTCATATTGAGGCTGAAACTTCAGTAAGAGACGTGGTCGCTGATGCCGACGAACTGACACAAATATTCCAGAATCTTATTTTAAATGCCATCAAGTATGGCGGCGATGCGGATTTTATAAACGTGACGGTTACAGAACAGGCGAAAGCCCCTCTCGGATCAAGTGGCGGACCGTGGGTGGTTGTCGCGGTGCGTGACTTCGGACCAGGCATTGCACGCGAGCATATTCCACGTCTTACCGAACGGTTTTACAGAATCGATACAGCTCGGTCACGAGAGCTTGGCGGCACGGGGCTGGGGCTTGCGATTGTCAAACACATCACCAAACGCCATCGCGGGCACTTGGTCATCGACAGCAAAGTGGGCGATGGGTCTACATTTTCAGTCTATCTACCGATTGCGAAAGTTGTAGATTCGACTTTAAGACCCCCACAGCTTTCTGCGACAGCTGCTTAGCCGGCTACTGTGGGGCTTTTTGTCTTGCCGTTTCCGTGTGATTCGGAAACCGTCTCATTAAATACAAAAGCAAAATAACGCCTGGGAGTCCTGCCGCCGTTGTGAGCAGAAAGAAAGTGACCCAATCCACTTGATCCGCAAGCCACCCGCCACCAGACGCCAAAAACGTGCGCGCAACATTCATAAACGAACTTAAAAGAGCATACTGTGTTGCTGTGTACGCAAGATTACAGAGGCTGGACAAGTAGGCGATAAAAACTGTTCCGCCGATGCCATTGGCTAAATTCTCAATTGAAATAACGACGATCAACACTGGAATCGATGGGCCAGCCAAAGCCAAACCTGCATAGAGCAAGTTGGTTAACGCCATCGTTACCACACCGAATAAGACAGAGCGGAGAATACCAATACGGGCGACCATTATGCCGCCAAGCACGACACCAATAATTGTCATCCCAACGCCATAAGTCTTAGAGACCAGACCAATCTGTGTTTTGGTAAAGCCGAGTTCCAGATAGAACGGATTGGCCATCGCCGCCCAGATCCCATCTGCATATTTGTAGAACACAACAAACAAAAGAATTGGCAACCAGGCAGGTCGTTTTAAAAAATCAAGAAACGGAGATACGACAGACTCTCTTAACCAAACAGCGTAACGGTCCACGCGACTGAGGCGGGATGTGTCTGGCAAATTTGGTCGGGTGGGTTCAGGGCTAAACAATGTGGTTATCAGCCCCATCCCCATGAGCCCTGCCATGATGAAGTACGTTATTGACCACCCCAAAACATCCGCGAGAATAAGGGCTCCACCACCAGCTAAAATCATAGCAACGCGATAGCCAAGTTGATAAACCGCTGCACCAGCCCCTTGCTCGTCTTCATTGAGTGTTTCAATGCGATAGGCGTCAATAACGATGTCTTGCGTGGCCGAAGCAAAAGCCAACACAACCGTCCAGATTACTGTGGTCAGCAAGCGCGTGGTCGGGTCTGATACAGCGATGCCAACAAGACTGATAATGCATATGGACTGGGCCAGAAGGAGCCAGCTTCGGCGTTGCCCAAATATGTGAGTGATCACGGGCAAGGGCAGGCGGTCAACCAATGGAGCCCAGAGGAATTTAAGAGTAAAGGCGGTTCCCGTGAGAACAAACAACCCTATGGACGTCTTATCAACACCGGCTTCCGACAGCCAAGCCGTGAGCGTGCCGAACATCAGAAGAAAAGGAAGTCCCGCAGCAAATCCCAAGAGGAAAATAATGATCAGCCGACGCTGAAAGTAAACGCGGCTTGCCGTTATCCAGTCTTTAAATACGGGTAAACCCATGCGCTTAGGTTACGCTGCGTTCGCCTTACTGGCCATCTTCTTACGATCATTCGGATCCAGATACTGTTTGCGTAACCGAATGCTCTGTGGGGTTACTTCGACCAGCTCGTCGTCTTGGATATAGGCAAGCGCTTGCTCTAAAGACATTGAACGCGGTGGCGGAAGTTTGATGGCATCATCCTTACCGGCGGCCCGAATGTTTGTAAGCTGCTTGGCTTTGAGCGGGTTAATTTCCAGGTCGTTGTCACGATTATGCTCTCCGACAATCATCCCGCGATAGACTTTAACACCCGGCGGAATGAACTGAGGGCCACGGTCCAGCAGGTTAAACAGTGCATAGGCCACTGCCTCACCGTCAGAATTAGAGATCAAAACCCCTTCACGACGGGTCGCGATTGGGCCCTTGTAGGGCGCGTAGCTATGATAGAGACGGTTCATAATACCAGTGCCGCGCGTATCCGTCAGGAACTGACCGTGGTATCCGATCAAACCGCGAGATGGCGCTAAGAACGTGATGCGGACTTTGCCAACGCCGGACGGTTTCATAGCCGTCATTTCAGCTTTGCGCTCTGACATGGCTTCAACCACAGCGCCTGAGAACTCTTCATCGACATCAATTACGACTTCTTCGATTGGCTCTTCTTTTTTGCCGTCGTCAGACGTTTTGAACAACACACGTGGACGAGACACAGAAAGTTCGAACCCTTCACGGCGCATGATCTCGATCAGCACGCCGAGTTGAAGTTCACCACGACCAGCAACCTCGAATGCGTCGCGGCTAGCCGCTTCCGTAACCTTGATCGCCACATTGCCCTCGGCTTCACTGAACAGGCGCTCACCAATCTGACGGCTGGTGACTTTCTTACCTTCCCGCCCGGCCAAGGGAGAGTCGTTGACGGAAAACGTCATGG
>CAYGSZ010000071.1:0-12054 GCA_964352705.1 uncultured Rhodobacterales bacterium | reverse complement strand
TCGACAAACAAATCAAAATTGATCTGCTCGTACTTAGGCTGCAAATGCAGATCGAAGAAGAAGCCGCGAATATCGATAAGTGAGCGCACATCGGTGCGAATGCCCTGATACTTAAAGCCCTGATCGCGGGCGACAACGCGCACGGTAATAGAGGTGCAGGCGGCCAGGGCGCTGAGTTGCGCATGGACCGGCGACCAGCCACGAGAACGGCCCTGGAGGTCCGGTGGGTCGCCAATGTCGAAGCCTTCCGGCTCGTCGTACATAATCGACGTTTGACCTTCAAAATAGCCTTCGACGCGCATTTGCTCGAAAGACTGTGAAGTAACGTCAGAAATTCCAATGTATCCGGGATAGGTGGCGTTCTTTTCCATGGCTGTGTTCCCTCCTTAAATCCAAATTATGCCGCGGTTAAGTCGTCTTAACCTTTTCAATCCGGGGTGAAGTATGCCACCAATCTGTGATGAAGTCGGCCCCACAAATCAAACCAGCCGCGATTGACCACCTGGGTGTGGTCGGTCGAGACATCACCAAGATGACCGCTGTCTACACCCGCCTGGGCTTTCAAGCGACAGCCCCGGTGCCCCTGATGGGCGTGGTGGAGGGAAAGACTGTGCCCTTGGGGCAGGACTCCGCGCACCTGATATTTAAAGACAGCTACGTGGAGTTGTCCGGAGTCACGTCGACCAACCCCGCGCACCATCTGGCCCCCTGGCTCGCCCGGTATGAGGGACTGCACATTCTGGCTTTCAGCAGTTCAGATGCAAACGCCAGCCATGCCGCACTCACAAGCCAGGGGTTGGATGTCCCAGCGGTGCAAGCCGCAAGCCGCCATGTCAGTTACGGCCAAAACCATGGCGAGGCCAAGTTCAAATGGTTCAAAGCGCCGGAGTATCTTGGTAATGAAGGTTTTGTGTGCCTAGTTGAGCAGACCACGCCAGAACTGGTGTTTCAGCCCCCGGCCCAGGGGCATCCCAACGGCGCGCTGGGCGTTGCGGGTGTGATTGTTATGGTGGAGAACATTGCAGAGGCGGTGGCGCGGTTTGGATCTTATCCCGGTGGGCGCACCTCAGCCAACAACACGGTGACCTTTGATCAACAAACGCTGACCTTTGTGGACAACGCGGGCTTTCGCGACGCCTATCCCGGTATAAAAACCCTGACCGCGCCAGCTTTGGCAGGCTTTAGGGTGTCCGTGGCTGATCTTGAGGTCACACGCGCCCTGCTTGACGGCAATGGCCTGACTGTGCACACGGCTAAAAACGGCACGACTTGGATACACCCTGCGGAGGCCTGTGGCGCGTTAATTACCTTCCAAGCCGCCTAGGCAGACCCATACATATAGTCGCGGGTGAGCGGCACGGTCTCAAGGCTGGGGCTCATCTGAATATGGAAGTTCACATGATAGGCGTGATGAAAACTTGATTCGGCACTGGCCAAAAAGAACTCCCACATGCGGCAGAAGCGCGCGTCGTAAATTTTCTCCATCTCATCGCGGTTGGCCATGAAACGCTTGCGCCATTCGCGCAGCGTGTAGGCGTAGTGCAAGCGCAGGGTTTCAACATCGGTAATGTAAAGTCCGGCCCGCTCCACATGAGGCACGATTTCCGACAGCGCGGGTGCATATCCGCCCGGGAAAATGTATTTCAACGTCCAGGAATCTGACGCCCCCGGCCCATCGGCGCGCCCAATGGTATGGAGCACAGCCACGCCATCTTCCGCCAATCGTTCTTTCATGGTCTTGAAGAATGTGCGGTACTGGGGCAGACCGACATGCTCGAACATGCCGACAGAGACAATGCGATCAAATGTGCCTTCGACTTCGCGATAGTCTTTATAAAGAAACTGCACATCATCGCCGACCTTGGCCGCGTCGGCGCGGCGGCGGGCAACCTTTAACTGTTCTTCTGACAGACTGATGCCTGTGACTTTAACGCCGTGGCGTTGATGTAAGGCGAGACCTAACCCGCCCCAACCACAACCCACATCCAGCACCGTCATGCCGGGCTTAAGGCACAGCTTGCGCGCAATATGATCGACCTTGTTGCGTTGCGCCTGCTCCAGGGAGTCGTCGGGCGAGCGGTAGTAGGCCATGGAGTACTGCATGTCCTCGTCGAGAAACCGCTCGTACAACGTGGCCGACAAATCATAATGATGCGCGACGTTGTTGGCTGCACGCGAGACGGGATTGTAGGTGCGTACCAAACCCCCAAAGCGTTCGATGGATTTTAGAGTGCGCGCCGCCCAATGCCCGTGGGTCGCGCGGATGTTGGACATCACCAAGTCCAGCATGTCGTAAAGGTCACCATCTTCAATGGTCAGAGTGCCATTCATGTAGCCCTCACCCGCATACAGCGCCGGATTGAGGAACAGCTTTGTGCCCAATTGAGGATCATGAAAGGTGACCGTGACCGTCGGTGCTTCGCCTGTACCGACATCATATCGCCGTCCGGTATGATCGATAATGACAAGCGTGCCGCGCTTCATCAGCGGCTTTAGGAAACGGGCAAACAGCATAGTGCAAAAACCTCTTTAGAATTTAGTGCCCCAGAAGAGACTAAAATATTCCATAATAGATGAACATTGTCCGTCGCTCTTCGTTCACAGTTACGTGGTTATTATAATATGACAGATTTTGATCTCCATCACCGTGACCAGGTTATTATTGTTGGCGCGGGGCCGGTTGGCCTGGTCGCTGCGCTGAGACTGGTGCGAGCCGGTATTCCCGTGACTGTGCTTGAAACAGCTAGCGAACCCCATGCGGAACCGAGGGCTTCGACCTTTCATCCTTCAACACTGGACCTGCTGGACGAGCTTGGTCTGAGCGAAAAGCTGGTGGCTTTGGGACGTCCGGCCCGCACCTGGCAGTATTGCATGTTTGAGTCCGGTGAGCGGGCGGTGTTTGATCTGGGTGTGTTGGATGATGAAACCAATCACCCCTACCGGTTGCAATGCGAGCAGCTTAACCTGGTGATTGAAGCCGCAAAAATGCTGGAGCAGGAACGGCCCGGCACACTGATGTTTAACGTGAATGTAACCGGAGTCGACCAAGACGAAGACGGCGCGTCGGTGACTGCTGAAATTAACGGCGAAACACTCACCCTTCATGGGCGGTGGCTGATTGGGGCGGACGGCGCAAACAGCATTGTGCGCCGTGATTTAGATTTAAGCTTTAAAGGTGAGACCTATCCATCGTCGTCCATTTCTATCGGTACGCCGTTTCCTTTTGAAAAACACATCGACGGGATTTGCGGCGTCAATTACTTCTGGGCCGAGGGCTGGTCTTTCAGCATGTTCCACACCAAAAATATGTGGCGGGTCGGCTATTCACCGCCTGAAGACATGGACGATGAAGCCGCCGTTTCTGACAGTGAGGTCCAACGCCGCCTGAACCTTATTTTGCCCGACCATGGGCCGTTTGAAGTGATTACCGCACGGTTGTATCGGGTTCACCGACGGCTGGTCGAACGCATGCGCGTGGGCCGCATTTTACTAGCGGGTGATGCCGCGCACTTGAATAGTCCCTCTGGCGGATTTGGTATGAATGGCGGTGTTCAGGATGCGTTTAACTTGACGGATAAACTGATCAAAGTCTGGCAGGGCGAAAATGAGCAGTTGCTCGACTTGTATTCACGGCAGCGACACTATGCCGCCAGCGCGGACATTCAAAAAACATCTGATGCCAACTACAAACGCCACCGCGAACAAGACAACGCCGTACGCCTGAAAAATCTGAAAGAGATGCAAGAGATTGCCAACGACGACGTGAAGGCGAAAGCCTTTTTAAGGGAGGCGTCGTTGCTCGACTCGTTAGAACGCGCCAACGCGATTCAGTGAGATTGTGTTTAACATAAAGCTCGAGTCTGCTTTACCCTCGGGCGTTCGGGCGGTAGTGTTTACGTAAGATTTTAAGAACACACCAATTTAAGAACACATCAAGCCTCTGGGGTTCGTCATGCTGAAACAAGATCAACACGCTGTTCTGCCAAGAAGCTCAGTTAATGAGCAGGCGCGGCAAGATTTTCTCAACCAGCTTGGCAAACATGTGCTGAATGAAATCACGCCGGGCAACATCGCCGCCTATCAAAAGCGTGTGCTGCCGAAAATCAAAGCCGATAAAGGTCGTGATCCGGAAAGCCGCCATGAAATTCGCAAAGAGATGGTGCGTGACCCCTATTATCAAATGACCAGTTCCTTCCAGCGCACCGTGCAGGAAATGATGTGGAATTCGGTAGATGACACCATTCAGCGTCAATTGCCGTCGTTGATTGCCACCGCCAAGTCCATCCGCGACGGCGAGACTCTTGGGTCGCTTCATATTGAGCCCGGTTTCGTGGTGCCCGCTTATGTCGCCGAAAACGACCATCATTGCATGCCCGGTGGATACTCCGGTGACTTGATCGAAGATGACATCACGGCGGGAGCGCTTTACGACAAAGGGGCGTTTATTTACACGCAAGGTCTATTTGGGCCGCGCATGGATGGCATCGGCAAGGCAACAGCGCTGATGATTGCAGCGACGTTCCCGGGTTTGAACCCGAAGAAAATTCTTGAGATCGGCTGCACGGCCGGTGGCTCGACCACAGGACTGAAGATGGGCTTCCCGGACTCAGAAATTCATGCCATCGACGTTGGCCCCGCCGTGCTGCGCTACGCCCATGCCCGTGCTGAAAGCCTGGGGGTTGCGATTCATTTTCACCAAATGAATGGCGAAGCCATGACCTTCGACGACAACACGTTTGATTTGGTGAATTGCCCCGCGTCGCTGCATGAAATGTCGCATAGCGCGGTGTATAATGTGTTCAAAGAAGCTTGCCGCGTGCTTAAGCCAGGTGGCATTTTCCTGCTGTCAGAATTGCCGCCCTATGAAGGCGATGATCCGTGGACCCAGTTTGTCCGGGATTGGGACACTTACAACAACAACGAACCCTTTTGGGGCACGGTCCACGAAATGGACTTTGCAGAGGTCGCCGCTGGTGCTGGGTTTGACGCAAAAAGCTATTGGCAGGGCACCGGACCCGGCATTGCAGAAGCCAACGCCCTGACCGGCGCGGTTGAAGTACAAAACAAAAAGTTCATGGGCTCGACCCGTGGTGGCGGCAAAGCGTGGTACGCTCATATGACCAAGCCTGCGGCGTAAACGGACGACCTCATGAGCGATAAAATCTCGACTCCTCGCCCCGCCAAAGGGAAGCGGCCACAGTATTTCAATGATCCAAACATGGATCAGATGCATGCCATGATTATTGCCTTGGCCACGGAAGTGTCGGTGCTGACCGACCGCTTCGACACCATTGAGCGCGTGCTCGATAAAAAGGGCACACTCACGCGGGCCGATATTGAGGGCTGGGAGCCCAACGCAGACGAGTGGACTGAACGACGGGAGAACAGAGAAGGTCTGATACGTCGTTTGTTCCGCAGCGTACGCGAAGCCCGCACGGCGCTTGAGGGTCATACATCCGACGAGAAAGGCGCATAGATGGCGCGGCCACACATTGAATTTATTCAAGCACAAGCTGTGGATTGGCGCACGTTGGGGGCTGACTCTTCTCGCCCTGGTGCCGATGCAAAACCCCTGAGTTACGACCCGGACTCCAAAGCCGTCACACAGATTATGCGCTATGCCCCAGGCTGGTGTTTAAATCAGGAGCATCACCTGGACAGTGACGAAGAATTTTATGTGTTGTCGGGTGAATTGAAAATCAACGACATCACCTATGGCGAAGGCGACTACGCCTATCTGCCCGCAGGATATCCCCGCGCTTCAATGACGGCACCAAAGGGCGCCGATGTGATGACCTTTTATGAGGGCGCACACAAACGCGTTGGAGGTTGGGCACCCGCTGATTTTTACAACACGGAAAATTTGGTGGAACGCATTGCAACACAGTCTGTGCCCTGGGGTGGGGCAACCGACCCTAAAGTGGCCGCGCCCGGAGTCAAACGCTTAGGTCTGCGCAAAGACGCAAAAACCGGTGACAGCACCTGGCTGCTGGATATTGATGAGACGGGCATGACCGGGGAGGTCAACCGACTGGAAACACATCCGGTGGTGGAAGAACTGTTTTTATTGTCTGGCGAAATGCATATGCCGATAGGTGTATTAAAGAAAGGCGCATATTTTTGGCGTCCGCCCGGCATTTCTCACGGCCCAGTTGGCACCAGAACAGGGGCGCTCGGCTTGTTTCGCTGCAAAGGCGGACCACTGACAACCGCATGGTCTGAAGAAACCTATCCAGTGCCCTGGGACGCCCCTTATGCGCCGCAACTCCCCGAGGGACTGGCAGACACTCTGCAAGAACGCTGCGATTTATCCCTTCCGTATTAAGGTCATCTCTATTTTGTTAGATCGTGCACCTGGGCGGTATGCCGTCGCCTTCATTCTGTTCAGTATTCTGCTCGACGCCATCACCTTCGGCATCATTGTGCCAGTGATGCCCGCATTGATTACCGATCTGACCGGTGAAGGCTTGGGTCAGGCTGCGGCTTACGGCGGCATGTTGATGTTTGTGCATGCCTTCATGCAGTTTCTGTTTGCGCCGCTGATGGGCAACTTCAGTGACCGCTATGGGCGACGCCCGGTGTTGCTGCTGTCTATGCTGGTGCTGGGCATCAATTACATCATCATGGGTTTTGCCCCAACCTTGGCCTGGTTGTTTGTTGGACGGGTGATGGCCGGAATTGCGGGCGGCACCATCACCACTGCTAATGCGTACATGGCCGATATCAGCACCTCAGAAAACCGTGCCAAGAACTTTGGTCTGATCACCGCAGCAGGGGGTGTTGGGTTTATCCTGGGTCCGGTGATCGGCGGATTTCTTGGTGAGTACGGACCGCGCGTGCCGTTTTTCTTTGCCGCAGGCCTGGCCTTTACGAATTTTGTGTACGGCTCTTTTGTCCTGCCGGAAACGCTGAAGACCGAAGACCGGCGGGCGTTCTCTTGGGCGCGGGCCAATACCCTCGGCGCGGTGCTGCAGATGCGCCAGTATCCGGTGGTGATATCGTTCATCGGTGTCATGTTCTTTTTACAGACGGCGCAGTTTACCCACCCCAGTGTGTGGTCGTTTTACACCATGCTGAAGTTTGACTGGACGGTGCAGCAGGTCGGGATTTCACTGGGCGTCTTCGGCTGCATGACTGTGTTTGTGCAAGGCTTCGCCCTTGGCCGCATCGTCAAGAAAATCGGTGAGCAAAAAGCAGTATTTATTGGCCTCACCGTCGGCACCATTTGCTTCTTCGGCTTTGGCAGCGCGACACAAGGCTGGATGATTTATGCCTGGTTGATTCCGGCTGGGTTTACCGGGTTAGCTATGCCAGCGCTGCGCTCAATCGTTTCAAATCAGGTGCCCGCCAATGCACAAGGTGAGTTGCAGGGTGCCATCACCAGTTTGTTCAGCCTAACCGCGATGCTCGCACCTCTGGGGATGACCCAGTTGTTTCGTGTATTTACGGAGGACGGCGCACCATTGTACGTGCCCGGCGCACCGTTTTATGCGTCCAGCCTCTTCGTCTTTATCAGTTTGTTGTTGTGTATTCGCGTTTTGCGCAAAGCGACACTCGCGCCCGCCGCCACAGACGGTTAGTCTCTCTCACCTTTTGATTCGGGAGAGAAAATATGGCGGCAGCTATGCGCAAGGGTTTCGTGAACGTCGGCAATGGCCAAGTGCATTACAGAGCCGCCGGATCTGGTCCGCCCGTTATTTTACTGCATGACTCGCCGCGCTCCTCAGTGTTGCATATTCCCCTGGTGGAACATTTTTCAGACCGCTTCACTGCGATTGCCATCGACACACCAGGATATGGCAACTCGACCGCTCTGCCCGCTGAACCGCGCCCGGAAATTGGCGACTTCGCCGCAGCGCTGGCCGACACGATTGTCAGCTTTGGTGTCGAGCGCTGCCCTGTGTACGGCTTTCATACCAGCTCGAAAATTCTGCTGGAGTTTGCCGCCAACCATCCAGAGCGCGTGGCCGTTGCCATTATGGATGGTTTGTCTTTGCCTGCGGGTGATACAGACTACGCGTTTATTGAAAGCTACATGCACCCCTTCAAGCCAACCGCTTCGGGCAGCTATCTGGCGGAAGAATGGTCACGCATACGCGATTTCCAACGCTGGTTCCCCTGGTTCGCGAAAAGCAAAGCGACGCGCATGCCAACGGCCCAGCGTGACATGATCTACATGCAAGACTACAGCATGGACCTGTTTATGGCGGGACCCAATTTCTCGGACGCGTACTCAGGGGCCATGCGCTACAAAGCCATGCCGGTGATTCCAACATTATCCGCCCGCTGCGTGTTTATGGCCCGCAAAGATGACGTGCTGTATTCCTTCCTCGATAGCTTGCCCAACCCCTTGCCCGAGGGCAGCACCGTTGAACGCTTGAGCCCGGATCGGGATGCGTGGAAAGCACGTCTTGGCGAATTGTTCAGCGAACATGCGGACTTTGAGGGCGCGGGCGATTTCTCACCGCCTGATCCGCTGAAAAACCCCTTAAGCTCGGGTGTGACTCGCGGTTATGTAGAGACCGGACATGGCCAGATTTTGGTACGTCGTGCGGGACATGGCACAGGCACGCCCCTTGTTTTTCTGCATGACTTGCCCGGCAGCGCACGCGCCGATGAACCCTATTTGAAATCTTTGGGGAGAGGCCGCCCGGTCTTTGGGTTGGACCTACCCGGTTGCAATGACTCGGATGCCCTGGATAAACCATCGGCAGAGTCTTATGTCGCAAGCCTTATTGCCGCGCTGGATGCCCTCGGCCTGGACCAGGTAGACTTGGTCGCGAACGGACTCAGCACCCCGATTGCCCTGGCTCTCGCGGCCCGTCACGGCAACCGTGTGCGGAAGTTGGTGTTGGATGCCGTGGCTTTGCCCGAGCCCGAATTACAGTCTGAAATGAAAGTGAATTACCTGCCCGACTTGCGACCTCAACTAGACGGCACCCATCTGCATCGCTGCTGGCATATGCTGCGCGATCAATCTTTGCAGTGGCCCTGGTATGACGGCGGCATTGGCGCCATTCGCAAAATTTCACCCGACTTTGATACCCAAAATTTACACATGCGCTTGGTCGATACGCTGAAACAATGGAAGACGGCGGGCGATGCGATCTCGGCGGCTATTGACGTAGATGGCCGGACTTTACTGCCAAAAATTTCAGCGCCGACTCTGGTGTTGGAAACGCAAGATGACGTGCGCTACCGCTGGGCCGGAGAAGCCGCAAAAGCGCTCTCCTCCGGCAACGTCGCTGCGCGACCCGCAGACCAAGCGGCGCGGGCCCGGACGATTTTGAGCTTCCTCGAAGAGTAAATAAAGGACTAAGGCCGAGCGACATGGCTGACAAAGAAGGAGAGGTCACAAGTGTGCTGAGACGCGCGACCCTGCTGGTGCGCGACATGGACCGATCTTGTGCTTTTTACGAAGGGGTATTCGGCCTCAGCGTCTACGCAGAACTGGTTGTGGATTTGGCGCGCGTGCCCTTTTTTCCCGTCGGCGCAGACCCGCGCGGTGGAAACGGGCGCTTCCTGATTCTAAAAGGCGAGAACACACTGGTGGGTATGATCGGCCTCATGGAGATGTGCGATCCGCCCCTGCCCGAGCCAGGCCATGATATTCGTCGTCTTGGCATAGGCAGCGTCGCGCTCGTCCTATCGACGTCGAACGCAAACCACGCGGCCATACAAGTAGAGAATCTGGGCGGTACTCTTGTGATGCCGGTGACAGAAGCGCGGAACCTGGGCGATGAAAACGGTAACTTTGTTCCAGCAAAAGTGTTCATGGCGCAAGACCCGGACGGTTATTTTCTGGAAGTCTTTGAGGACACCAGCGCAACTTGACCTGGAGACAGCATCAACACAGGATGCTCAGGACATTAACCAGGGTAGCCGCTGTGAAATTTAAGCCTCTCATTCTTATCGCGCTCCTCTGGGGGCTGCCCGTAGCCGCCACAGACAAAATTCCACTGACCATTGGCGCCGTTTCAAGCCCGGCCATCGCCTCGGATGCTTTTTATCAAAACATGGGCGCTACACTTAAGGCGGTCTCAGGCCAGCCTTTTGACGTTAAGCTTCTGGTGAGAGGTGAAATCGGCTCTGATGAATCTTACTTTTACGCGCTTCGTCGCGGGCGCATACAAATCGCTGCTGTCGGGGCGCAGTCAGCCGCCACGGCCGTGCCGGAATTTACAGTCCTGAATGCGCCCTATCTGTTTGAGTCCTGGAAGGAGTTTGACTACGTCAATGCTGCCGTGATCACTCCGTTTGGCAATGAACTTCTGGCCGAGCACGGCGTGATTGGTTTGCGACTTTATGGGGCTGTATGGCATGGCGTATACGCAAAGGTGCCGATTCATCACCCACAAGACGTTGCTGGAAAACGCTTTCGCGCCCTGATCGATCCCGCCTCACAATTATTTATACAAGCCCTTGGTGCGGATACGTTTCAGGTGGCCTCGCCGGAAGTGGTGACCTCGCTTCAGACCGGCCTGATTGAAGGCGGGGAAACCAATTCTTTCGTCTACGCCATGACGGGAACATCCGTAGATGCGCCCTACTTCACTCTGACCCGCCACACCCCAGGTGTGATTGCATTGCTAGCGAACAAACAATGGTACGAAAGCCTAAACCCCAACCAACGGGACTTGATTTTAAAGTCTCACCCCAATGTGGACGATGCGGCCGCAGCAATGCGTATTGATGAAGACCGCATCTTGAGAACCGCAGCGGAAGATGATGTGACGTTGATTGAGCCGACAGCAGATCAACTAGCCGCCTGGCGCGCCATAGGCCTCTCGACACATCAAGATGTGATTGATGCTGCTGGCGGTCGTGCCCAAGAATTATATGACGCCATTATCGCGGCTAAAGCAGACTTCGCCGCACAACAGAGATAATACGTCTGTCGCGCGGCGCGTGGTCTACAGCAGATATCTAAGCTCAGCTGCCGCCGGGTAAAACGGGCTCTTGTTCAATGGCATACATTTCAAGACTGGACAGGCTCGGCTCTTCCAGGGTCGCCGGGGGCTCAAGATATTTCGGGAAATTCTTAGCCGTGTACTCAACAATGTTGGCGGGCAGTTCTTCAACGGTTTCAACACCCCCAGCGGTGAGGCAGTTGTAGAAACAGTGCCCTGGCGCTTGGCCCATCAACATCCATGGCAGCCATGGTGTGACGCGGTTCCAGGAGCCATAGTCTCGAACTGCCGTCAACTCTTCGTTTTGCATGTCATCGAGAGAGATGATGTGAAGGAACATTTCTGACACCCGGTTCATGGGGCCCGAACTTTCCCGCACCCATTTTTTGGGATCCAGCGCATTTTTGTAATACAGGTGGATGTGGCTTTCCATCATCAACCGATCACCTTCGACCCGCCAGTTTTTGAGGTATGGTTTGCGCTCAACTTTATCATCGTTCAAACCGCCGTAGTTGGGCGGCAAGGGGTAATACTCTTCATAAATCGTATTGAACGGATCGTTGGCCACATGCACCACACGTACTTTTTCCTGCGTGTAAGGGTTCTCCATGTCTTCCATGATCTCGCCGGTCGCCAGATCGTAGTAATACCCAACTTCACGGTGTAGCTTCTGCCAACCTGGGCGATCTGTCAGCGGCACTAACTTGGTGGCGCCAAACCCACGGAACCCGCAAATGTTTTTAAGAGGGCCACCAGAGGTCACGCCCATGACGATACCGTCATACCAGCCGAAGCGGGACTTGCTGGGATCGATATTGCCGTTGAGGCGCGCGGCGGCAATCATGTTGCCGGTTTTATCGGTGAGATCGACGTAGGGACCGGTGAGGCTTGCGCCTTCGATTTTGCGGACAGCCGCTTGCGCTGACAGTCCACCCGCCGCCGTGGCCGCAACTGTGGCCGCGCCCCCGACAGCGAGCGATGTCAGAACTTCGCGGCGCTCAAGCACCGGCGTGGTTGACTTTGAGATCAGAGGTTTGGTCATGCGTGGATCCTTTTTTTATAAAGTTTGACGTGTGTTAAACGCCCTATGATGGCGCGCGGTACACGCCTGTTTCGCGATAGCGTGCCATGGTTTTCATAACAT
>CAYGSZ010000070.1:0-12061 GCA_964352705.1 uncultured Rhodobacterales bacterium | reverse complement strand
AGGCCAGACCGGCCTCTTTGCGACAGGTTCAACATACTCTTGGGTCTCCTTTTTGCGTGCCCCCTAAGCCTGACATCTTCGTCCAGCATAGCAGTCCAGGTAAAGGGTCTTGTTGATTGCGGGGGGCCGTTACTGGGGGATAGCGAGGGGGAACGGGTTTTCTGAGTTGCAGAAAATGGCTGTTTTATTGGTCGGAGTGAGAGGATTCGAACCTCCGGCCCCTGCCTCCCGAAAACAACTTACCCAAATCGCTGCAACTAGTAATGTAGCCTTTTCAATAACTTACGTCTCTGTACATCATCCCTTATTTGCTGGGTTGTGCGCGGTTTGGGTCTGTTTTGGGGTTCGATGTGGCAACAAGTGGCAACGCCCATGGTTGCTATTACCTCAGCATGTTGAACAGCGTGTCAGACACTATACCAGTCCGGTTAAAACCCCCTAGAATTGTTGATGTTCGGAGAAAATCATGCACACTACACTGGAGGGTTGTAGTTAAACGTGGATGGATTTGTTTCATGGATACCAGCTCGCCGGGGCAAAGGGTTACAGCGGTCACACACGAAAAGCACCCTCTGACACTGACTGAGTACCAGTCGTTAGCCATCCAAGCTGACCGAAATACAACCTCACCATTTGCGTTTCACTTACTTGGACTGTTTGGTGAGGCAGGTAGCCTTCTGAGTGTCGCTAAAAAGAAGCAGCGCGACCTAGTCTCATATTCCGGATACGAGCCCGCAGTAGTCGAGGAACTGGGGGACGTCCTTTGGTACCTTGCGGTTGTTGCCAATCGCGGTGGAATTGATTTCTCAGAGATTGGCCGTAATGCCAATAAAGAGCTCAGAAATTGGATAACAGGACAAATTGAGCCATTACCATTTAGAGACTTGCAAATTGGTTTACACAAGCAAGAACCAGAGCCGACGCCTAAGTTTGAGGGCACGCTACTCAATTTTGCAGGTGAAGTGGGTAAAGTGCTCTCGGACCATCAATCAGCTCGGTTTGAGCGGAACCGAGATGCATTAGCCGGTTGTTTGGTGGCGGTTATGCGTGCACTTGTTACGGCAGCTGACGAGGCAGGAGTGAGCCTCGAAGGTGCGGCAAACGCAAACTTGACGAAGATTTTTGATCGATGGCCAATCAAGAAAGATTATCCCGAACGCTTGGACAAAAGTGCAAAGCCGTTTGAGAAATTGCCACGCAACTTGGAAATAGAGATTTTCGAGCGTGATGTAAAAGGCACGACCTACGTGTTCCAACGTTGTCACGGTATCTATATCGGAGATCGTTTGACAGATAATGCAGCTGAACCAGACGACTACCGCTTTCATGATGTTTTTCACTACGCGTATGCTGCAATATTAACCTGGTCTCCTGTTACCAGGGCATTGCTAAAACTCAAACGTAAGAGCCAGCCAGAGGTCGACGAAGCCGAAGATGGCGCTAGAGCCATTCTCATTGAAGAGGGGATAACTTCGTGGATTTTTAGTCGGGCGTCGAAACTGGATTTCTTCGCAGGAATAAAGCCGGGCGAACTGTCTTTTGATCTGCTAAAACACGTTCGTGAATTTGTGCGCGGATACGAGAGTGAGCAATGTCCTCTTTGGCTATGGGAAGACGCAATCCTGAAGGGGTTTGAAGCTTTCAGGTTTTTGCAGGAACACAGACGGGCTAGAATTCAAATCGACATGCTGCATCGAACCTTGAATATAGAAGAATTACCCAATGACACCTGAGCTATTCGTTGATCGCCTGTCCAAGGTACGTTCTCCAAACACATTTAACCCGTATAGCGATGTTTGTGCAGATCATGACCATCCGAACTCCCCTTCTATCAGACGAGCTAACTTGGAAGCGTTTCTTCACGCTTCAATATCTGCTTCTGTCGATACTATATGGGTTGGAAGAGACCTCGGTCATCGAGGTGGGCGGCGCACCGGCATTGCATTCACGGACGAGGTGTTTATGCAAATGGCTGACAAGCTAATACCCGGTTTGCGCTTCAACAAAGCGACAGCAAGAGAGACCGTTGCTGAGGCTACGGCAAAGATGGTGTGGGGTGAAATTTTAAAGATCGGCCAACCAGTATTTTTATGGAACGTTTTTCCCTTGCACCCACATGAAGCGCGTAAACCGCTTTCTAATAGGTGTCATACAAAGGATGAGCACCGCATAGGATTGAGTTTCTTGGAAGATTTGCTAACGCTGTTGAAGCCGAAGCTAGCGATAGGGATAGGGAACGAAGCGGCGAAGACCCTTGAAGGCATGGGAGTTCCAATGAAAAAGGTAAGACATCCAAGCTTCGGGGGGAAAGCCAAATTTATTGAAGGCATTCGATGCGCCTACGCAAACACCTATCTAAAAGCTCCCGAGACCCAACTACTTCAGCTTTAGTGCAGTAGGTGCTCATTAAGCGCTGCCGCATTTCTCAATCAAGTTTGCTAGCTCAGCTCGATTACATGCCGGTCTATCAATTACAGCGTGGGTTGAGACAATTGTTAGATTTCCAATTTCGTGATCTGTTTCCGTTGAAATATATTCAAGTAACCGGCCTAAGCCGATAATGTTTCCCAGCAATTTCTCAGTGTAATAATGATTGCGATAGACCGCAGTCATATGAAGTTTGCCTGGGGTGCCATGTGCCCGCTTCAAACTTATGTGACTTAGACACTGTCCGCCGTATGGGGACATATCGACGTCACGTTCAGGGTCGAATAGGGATAGCTCATATTTATTCAATGCCTTGTTGTTTGGGTCATTAATCCGATCGATTGTCTCCGTTAGTTGATCTCTTGGATCGCCGCTTGCCGTCGGAAGATTGGTTAAGCGTTCAAAATAATAACCCGACCAGCGCTGCTTGAGCCTAACTGAGGGTAGCACGCGCTCATGGAATGCTGAGATAAAAGCTGGGTGACCATGTCGCCGATACATAGCGTACGGAAAAATCGTATTAGCGACTGCGAATACAGATTTGTCACGCGTATTAAGGAAGTCCTCAACACAGGATACTATTGAGTTAGCTCTAGTATTGGCCGAAATGGGATTTACAATATCGATAATAACGTTGAGTGCTTCGTGATTGGGCTTCAAGTCGACGGCCTTGAATGCCTCTAGCCAAGCGCTTGCGCAGTCAGGCTGTTGCGGTATCGGTATATACACTGAGGTCCTCCTTTAAGATTGCAACGCCAAATAACGCTTGGTTGAGGTATTCCTCGGTCAACCACGCGCAACCACAAATTCCCCATTTTTCTCCCCAGCTATTTCTAACCATAACTGCTTGGCCGCTGTTGGTCTCACCGGTAGCTATAGCGGCCAATGCGTGACGTTTGTTTGGGTCCGGTGGCTCTGCCGATGAAAAATCGATCACGCCATTTGTGGCTCCCGCAAAAAATGAAGGTGATAGATAAGTAAGCAAGACTGTTGGATGCCCACATTGTACTGCGTTGAAAACTTCTTTTGTATGTGTTTGCAAATGCTCGCTTGCTCTACAAAAGAGCTCGGCAATATCAGCTGGAGGTGACCAACTTGATAAGTCCGGTGGTTTGGTTGGCGTGTATGGCCAATCTGTTTCTTTCGGTTGGCCGTCACTTTCTAAAGCTTTCAAAATATTAGGTAGCGTCGTGCCTTCGCTTATAGAAGTGCAGCCGTGAACGTGAGCATGATAATGAATGTACTCAGTTGATAGAACTTCATTGCCTGATCTGACTGCCGCATGTACATCACTCGTGGCGAATGCCAAGCAAGTTGGTCGAAAGCCTTGATCTCTTATCGGGCCGAATAGATGCGAGAGGTCATGAGTAACGTTTATATTGATCATGCCACCTCTAAGAGGTGTCGACGTTCGGCTCGTGAGAAACCTTCTTGTTCCGGTCCACTTAAGTTAGCGGTGAAATAAAGGGTGTTTTTCGGGTCGTAGTCTTCCCAACGTCTTTTTTCCTCAATTAGAAATTGCCAACTGAATTTAGGTTGAGGCTTGACGATCATCACCCGAGAATAGGCACTGCCTACGCTATCTTCGTCTTTGCATTCAGACTTATCATCTAGTAGTTCAAAACCTAATTCGGCTAAGTGCTGTGTTTCCCAGGCATAGCCGCCACCGCCATCTTCTTTAATCCGAATTACGAGATGATCGTTATTGCTGCCTTCAATTCTTAAGCCTTTGTCACGGTCCGAAATGAGCCACACATCACCTCGGTAGCTTTCAGGTACTACATCACCCAAAAGATAGGCTTTGATGTCGCGCAGCTTAACAGATCGGAGCCGGTCACCTTGCACAGGGTCGATCATACTATAGCGCTGCATGGTCCAGCAAAGCGCCGCATAACTAGAACCCATCCTTAGAGATAGCTGATACATTTTCACTGGATCATTGAAGTCGAATGCTTTCCATCCCTGCTGCTTAAGGTGGAAAGTGATTAACCACCTCGGAAGTAGAAAAGCAGAAGCAAAAGCGTCTGCTTCGATTTCCTCAAAGCCTGATTGCATGCTTGTGTCAGCCATTCGCCGTAAAATGCTTTCATCATCAACGCTCGGTGAATGATCCAAGTAATGATGTCCGAGTTCATGCGCAGCTGTGAAGCGTTGGATATTCAAACTTCGTTCAGTTGTGACGAGGGCGCCGCCTGTGGCATCCTTTAGATATGCTCCCAGTAAGCCTTCAAGCCGACGAAACAATAGCGGAACACCGAGATCAAGGAACGCGGCGAAAACGTCTACATTGCCGCCGCTGGCTCGGATGTCTTCTTCATACCCCAATTCCATGTGAAGGCGGCGTGCCGCCATTACACCATTTCTGACTGCATCAGCGTAGCTGGTAGCCATTGTTATTCATTTTCCGACAATGCGCGCACGCGTAGATATTCAGCGAAACGGCTCAGCTCATCTCGGTCCCGATCTGACAGCTCTTTTACCTGTTTAGCCAAGTGTGCGATCTCTTCGTTCAGTTCGATATCGTCTAGCTCTTCGCCGAGAAAATGGCTTGTAGGTCGTTGGTAGAGCTTAGCCAGTTGTGAGAGTTCAATTGCATCTACACGCCTCTGACCAGTTTCAATGTCGCCGAGTGCAGTCCTCTGTATGCCTAGTTTCTGCGAAACTTCATCTTGGGTAAGGCCGAGATACCTTCTGGCCTCCCTTAATTTGTCTCCAAGTTCTTTGCGAGCTTGATCACTGATCTGAAGGGCGTGTTCTGCACTCATTTTGTACCTCCATTCCGTTTAGTCCACTCTTTCTCGATCTTAGGGATCAAACTCGTTACTGCCTCTTCAATCGACGTATAACCCCCAGCTTTGACTATTTTGCTTGGAAGCTTAAAGCCGACTATCGGATCAACGGTGCAAAGGATTTCTACAACTCTGAGAGAGTCGATCTGAATTGACGTTTTCAGCTTTTCAGCCGGTTCCGGAGGCAACTCAATATCATGGATAAGTGCTTCGTCTTCGACTGTTATCAACAACTCCTTTGTTAGTTCCTCCTTCACTGTAGCTAGAGGAAATGAGGTGACAGATGTGATACTGGTCGTAGCCATAATTCTACCATGTCGGAAAATGACACAAAATTATTATACGATGTTGGATTATCACACATAGCGGAGTGTGTCCACACCAGCGAGAAAGTGCGTTTTTCTCATGGTGAGGTTATCTAACCGGTAGTGGTTTATATTGAGAACTAAAAGACCAGTGTGTATTCAATCTTCCAGTTTCTTCACGAAATGGGTCGCAGTGCGTCCGACCGCCTCTGCAATCTCGCACAGCTCGATCACGTCAACACGCCGTTCGCCACTTTCATATCTGGATACAAACGGTTGCGGTTTTCCCAGCATCTTCGCAAGCTGAGACTGAGTAAGACCCGCTTCTTTGCGGGCCTCAATCAGCAACTCTTGAAATCTCTGCTGGCGCTCAAACGAGCGGTCTTTTGCCATTACGGGTGCCGACTAAAATTAGATCGACACCCCCACTAATCTGACTTTGGTAATATACAAAAAGTGTATATTGTGAATTCCTCAACTATTTGGAGGAACCATGAGAAAACAGTACCCTGCAGCGATAGTCGTCTCTTTGCTTTGTGCGTCCTGCGCAACACCTTATTCCGACCCTGAATTACAGGCTAATCAGAGAATAACTGTAGAAGCGATCACTAAAGCTAACGTGATGCTGAATGATGAACATAAGCAAGAGTGTGTTGATAGATTTAGGGCTACAACCCATGACCCAAGCTCATTTGAACTCGCTGGTAGATTTTCCGTAAACCAATGGAGAACACACATGGCCAATCAATTGGCAAGACGGGAGCGGGGTGATCTACCTGATGGGATAGTAGAGATAGTCTATTCTGTCCCAGTTAGGGCCAAAAATAGAATGGGTGCTTTAATTCTCAGCAGTATGGATTGCTTCTATAACTTCATTGACGTTGGCCCAGCCCCGCAGGTTGAACCAATACTGATGTTTAGACGTGCGGCCCAGAGTGTAGGGACACGCTAATTGCGCAAACGTTCGCATAAACAGTAATCAAGAATAGTAAGCCATGACACCCTGGACGCTGATTTCTATAGTCGTTTTTGTGATCTTTGTTGCTTGGGTATTCACTTGATCTAACCGCAGACCCGCCTTGTTATCTTTGCAGTGCTATTGAATTGCAGGGAAGTTCGGTGGTGACCAGTATAAGTTCCGTAAACGAACGAATACGGATTTTATATATGAAACCGATTATCACTTACGCGCGGGTCAGCACTAAGAAGCAAGGGGCTTCGGGCCTCGGCTTAGCGGCGCAAAGGCAATTAATGAATTGTTTTGTGGCGCAAAACGAGTTCGAAGTTCTTCATGCGTTCGAAGAAGTCGAAACGGGTAAGGGGGCGGACGCATTGGAGCAACGCCCTAAACTGCGCGAAGCACTCGAAACCGCTGCAAAGCTAAAATGCCCTGTTCTAATTGCTAAGCTCGACCGCCTATCCCGTGACGTTGCTTTTATCTCCGGATTAATGGCCCGCAAAGTGACGTTCATCGTTGCCGAACTAGGGCCGGATGTCGAAAGCTTCATGCTGCATATCTACGCTGCCTTAGCTGAGAAGGAGCGCACCTTGATCTCGGAAAGAACGAAAGCCGCCCTTGCAGCTAAAAAAGCGCAAGGCGTGCGCCTCGGTAATCGCACTAACCTTAATGAAGCCCAGCGGGCCGGAAATCGTACGCAAAAGGTAAACGCGGACCAATTTGCAATGAACATATTGCCTATCATTCACGATATTCAGAACGCGGGCGTATCAAGCTTGGGCCGGATAGCGGACGCTCTGAATAGGCGGGGAATTCAAACGGCTCGCGGTGGTAGTTGGTACGCGATGACAGTACGCAATGTGCTTATAAGAGGACAAACAGCAGCCTGAAATCTGCAAGGGCTGTAGCAGCGTTACTACAAGTGGATGTTTTACCCCAATCTGCAAGGAACCCCCGTCAGAAAGTAAACTGCAATCATTGCAGATCGCCTTATTTTATGCAGATATTTGCAAAAAATAGTACATACCCCAAGTATGCGTCAGAAAGTACGCGGGCCAACCCCTAGAATTACTATAGAATACCCTAAGAACCCCAGATCGATCCACGCGGGCCATCCCATATACCTCTAATAGACCTAATAGGAGCCGGTTTCCTGTTTCTCGGCCTTCTTTAGACACGATATACCTTCGGAACCCGGTAAACCCCAGACAATTACGGATAGCTTGTAGCGCCAGATGTAGATGTGCAGCCATTCGCGGAAATCCTTAGATGTAGGAGTAAAGGACGAGCAGTACGGTCATCCGCTCATCTCGGGTCTTCTCCCTTGCAGATTGCCCCTCTATGCAAACGTTTGCATAAATTCATTCCTAAACCTCATGCGTTTAAGATCGTCAAATGAACGAAGCTAACCTTGTATTACCAACGTTCTATGTTGAGCGCTGCCGACGCTATAGGAGCGATATAGCGGTGAAGGTCAACGTCCTGCGTAATTACGTTGATTGTAAGTATGGCCCAAACGTCACCGGACAGGACGTCCTCGACCTCGTTTCCGTAATACGTACTGAACATTATTATACAAGGACGCCAGATGGCTTTGGGGAGCTAACCGATATACGCGAATATCATGAGGCGGTTATTGGTTTCCAAGCGGAAGCGATGGGCGTTTCGAAGGCTAGTCTAATACGTGAGGAGCGTGACTATAGAGCCACCCTAAACAAGAAATTCATTCACGATATTACAGCCAACTTCATTGCTGGGTTTATTGATCATGCGCGAGGCGGCAGCTTTAAGCCAATTGGGGTAAGAAAGTCCGACTGGGACGCAATATTGCCTAAGATAGTCGGCCACTTAGGATTGACTGATGAACAGTCGAATTGGGAAGGGGTGCAGAAAAGAATTACAGACCGCCTCGAACAAATCAGGCCCAAACTCAAACCTAAAGATTGGCAGCCAGTCATACTACATGCACGTGAGATATATGGACTGATCAAGCACCACATTAGTTCTTAAACTTACCCGAATAAAATTATGTAGAATTATCGTCTATTCCTTCTCTCGTGTTCGGCATTGGCCGAGCCATTACTCTTGCTCCATATGATGGGGAGAATGAAATGACGCTACCGAATATAAATAGTACGATTAATCCTAATCAAATATATCCAGATAGAATTGAACTCTATGGCCAGTATAGTTCTACAGGTCGGTTTAGATATTCTGATTTCCAGAGCAGCTTAAGACAGTTCAGTGGGGGCACTGCTTCAAGCGGCGTCACTAGGTTTGACCTTTTTGATCAAGATGGACTGATATTTGGGAGGGTAGAAATAAGACGCGCACAATCGTCAAACATTTTACTCGCTAAACAAATAATAGACCCATTGTCTTATGTTCGGGCCTGCGCAGAGATGCAGGAAGAAACAGAGACCCCACTAAATCGACTGTGGACGAATTACCTTCCTCAAGTTTTGGTTGAGGCGGACAATAGGCCTATCTGGGATGCTGCAAATGAATTGATCAGTCGCGCTGAGAACCAAGTGTTCGAATTGCTAAATTTAGTTGGCGAGCAAAGTTCTGTAGGCGTTTCATTCGAACTCGAAAACCTCACAGTACATGAGCTAGAGCTTTGTTGCGATTACGGTACGCCTGATCCTGACAATTTAGTTGAAGCTTTGGTTCCTGTTTTTCGTAGGCATTATCGTAATGCACGGGAGCATGTCTATGCGGGATCGGTTCAAACGCGAGGCTTAGACGGGGATAGTGCAATGGTCTCGGGCTTTCTTAGAAATCACGAAAGGATGAAGGCATACGTAAAGACTAATCGACGACTTAGGCTTGAATGCCAGCTAGGTCAGAGAGCTCTTGAGCACTACATTTTTTCTAGTGAGTTCATGATCAATGCGCCCAATGGCGAGGGGCTTATGCATACCCGCAGCAGGAGCCTCTCAAACTTTGAAAACAACGTTGCAGTCCTTATTGGACTGCTCGCTCCTCACGTCGCTAAACACTTTAATATGGTTTTGGCGCAAGTTGAAGCTTCTGATCGCCGATGTCCTCCTGTTATTGAGCTTGTTGCTAATGTGGTTAGCAGAACACGGTCTTTAGATACTGCTGTGGAGGTATTGCAAAGCCTTTCAAGAAATCACTCTATCGAAACTTCACGCTATCCAAGTCTACTTAACAAACTGACTAGAGATGGAATTTTAGAAGCTTCAACTTGGGGTAGGAGAAGGTTAACGGACCCGTATTTGCCTGCTGCACGTTATTTGATACGTGAACTAGGATGGTTGCGCCCTTTCCTCATGGAGAGAGCGTTATGAGTGAAGCAGCGGACAGCCCGCCACTCGCACGAGCCTTTAGACCTCGCAGTCTAGCTGCGATTAAGCGCGCGCGCGAAAACCGAGTAGAAAGAATAGACCCCCACCTATCTCTCGAGGTGGACGAAAATTGTATGCAACCTAGCCAAAGTGATGGCTCGGGTCAGCGCCCTCGCAGACGGCGTTTGCTGCAGCATCGGCAAAAGGTCAATAAAGATACAGAAGCCCCTGACGCTGAGATTAGAAGCGATGCCAAGCTCGACAGTGATCGGAAAGGCAGCGTTACATCAGCTCTGTTAGATGTAGATGTCTTAAGCGCACAAGAGGTGGCCTTATTACTAAGGATGTCAGTCGATAGCGTTCGAAGAATAGACTATTCCGCTTTGCCACACACAGGTAGAAACGGTGCAGGACGCAACGCTTTATACCTTCGTGAAGACGTTCTTGAGTACCTCCGCAACCTGATTTCAGCGGAAAAAGAAGCCCACAGTTCAAATATGAATTCCGAGGTCATCGAAAATCAGATAGACCAAATATCGGATGGTGTGCGGAGGCGTCCTTCAAAAGGAAGTACGCTATGAGCAATACAACACACTTTGGCGACGTGCGGGTCGCCCCGCACGTCCGCGATGCTAAACCGACTGGAAAATGGGTCGTTGACGTTCCAAAAAGTCTAGCCGGTAAACGTTATCGTAGGTTCTTTGACACCTGTGAAGAAGCAAACGAAACGGCAGTACTGCTTAACAGGCGTTTTGCCAAAAGAGGTTCATTGGCAATAGGCGTCTTGGGGCAGGACTTAGAGCAGTCGCTACGACTTAAGTCTGCAATAAGACTGTGGGTGTCGCTACAACATAGAAGGGTCGCCCTTGGTAAAAAGAAACAAAGTTCTCTTGATACCGACCTCATTCGGCTCAAACATACAGAAGAGTTCTTTGGTGATGTCCCGCTAGAGCAGATCGACAGAAACTTTCTGGAAGACTTTCAACTTAAGAGAATGCAAAACGGGATGAAGCCGACAACCGTTAACAGTGACATCCGCGCCATAAAGAAAGTTCTAAACTGGGCCTATAAAGAGGGCCACCTTCGGCGTACGATCTATATTGATAAGGTGCCGGAAGACCGCAAGCGGAAGGTCTTACCGACGCTTGATGAGGTTCGGCGCATTATCCAGAGTGCAGCACCAGCAACCCGAACAATCATAAGGTTGCTTGCTGAAACGGGGTGCAGACGGGGTGAAATCCTTAATCTGGCGTGGGGTGATGTAAACCTTGAAGAGCGGACTATCGCCATTCAATCAAAGGATGGTTGGACCCCTAAAACACGTCACTCACAAAGAACGTTACGCATAAGCGATGGGGTTGCGGAAGAGCTTTCCAAGTTACCCCGCAAGTCCCAGTGGGTCTTTCCAGGGCCGGACCCGTCCAAAGCGCGACTGAGTATCAAACGCTCATTCTCTACGGCGTTGCGTAAAGCAGCAATTAGCCGCAACGGTGAGCCACTTCACGTTAGGGTACATGACCTGCGGGCGTTCTGTGCCACTCACCTACGAGACGTAAAAAAGGTCTCTAAGCACATCGTACAAGACCACCTCGGTCATGTTCCGGGGTCACCCGTTACTGATGAACATTATCATGGTCGAACTGAGATCGATCTTGATCAGTGTGTGCTCGATATTGAAGATTAGTTCGCTTGTTGGCGAGAAGTGGCAACAAGTGGCAACGAGGCCACTCTCTAACTATTCTCGAAGCCTAATAAGCCGTTGCAAATAATAGAAAAATTGGTCGGAGTGAGAGGATTTGAACCTCCGGCCCCTGCCTCCCGAAGGCAGTGCTCTACCAGGCTGAGCTACACTCCGTTCCTCGCCCTAAAGAGTCATGGCTGACGATCATTGAGGGCGGATCGGCTTATACCGCTGGCGTGGCTTTGGTGCAAGCGGGGGCTCAGTATTGTCGCAGTCGTGTTGCTCAGGGCAGGGCCAACCGCAATTGATTTAATAAGCCCGCTTAATGCAGAAATCGATGATGTCCAGCAGCGCCGTTTTGACAGGGCTTTTCGGAAAAATCCCCAGCGCGTCCCGGGCCACATCGCCATAGTGTGCGGCACGGTTGACGGTGTCTGTCAGGCTGTTGTGCTTTTCCATTAAGGTCAGCGCGTGGGCTAATTCGTCTTCGCCCTGCTCCATGTCGTGCAGGCAGCGGCGCCAGAAAGCGCGCTCCTCAGCATCGCCACGGCGGAAGGCGAGAATGACCGGCAGCGTGATTTTACCTTCGC
>CAYGSZ010000069.1:3553-12146 GCA_964352705.1 uncultured Rhodobacterales bacterium | reverse complement strand
GCTCGACGTTCTGAATTTGATCAAGGGAAGTTAACAAACCGAGCGGCCCAGGGTCATCCGCCGGGAAACGATTGCTTTCCAGCGGCACTTCAATCAGCACCTCGTGTCCGGCTTCTGTCGCTTTCTTCAACCATTCCTGCAAGTCCCGTGCATAGGGACTGAAGGATAACGTCACAGACGGAGGTAACGATTTAATGGCCGCTTCTGTGGCTTCACGGTTAAGCCCGAGGCCCTCTACAATAATTGCAACCCGCGCTCTTGTGTTGGGGTCTTGTATCAGTTCTGCCGCAGCGGGCAGGGTGGAGAAGTGAGGTGGCGCAGCGCTGATGGAACGGCTATCCGTTGGCGGCGTAACGGGCTCGACCAGACGCGGGGCGTTGCCCTGATTGCGGGTATCCGCAGGTGCATCCGTCGTGAACCGGCGCGGTGCTCCTGGGAGAAGCCCTGGGTCTGCGACAGCCATTTGCTGAATGTCTTCAGGGGTACCAGGGTCATCCGCCGGCATTGCTGCTTGTTGAGTGTCTTCAGATGCTGTTTCAAGTGATTCAGATGTGGGTTGAGCTGGCTCTGGTATGGCTGTCTCTAACGCTTCTGCCTGGCGCGGGCTTGGCGGCATCTCGGCTTGGCTTGATGCCGGTTCCGCATCCTGCGTGCGTCGCAGAAGATCGGCCATGGACCCGGTCTGCCCACCGGCACTGGGAACGTTCGTGGCTTCCTCTTGCGGCTCGGCATCGTCTGTGTTGCCAGCCAGCCAGGGGCGGCGGCTTGCTGAGCGGTCGGTTTCGACCGTTGAATCTTCGACGATTTCTGTCGCGTCTGTCATGGGTGGCAGCGCAATAGGTCCATCAGAAACCGCTGACTCTGTTACCGCGTCAGTGGGCGCTATAGGGATGAGCGTTTCAAGTACCTCGCCATCCTCAGAGACCACCTGAGCAATTTCTGTTGGAATGCTACCAGTGACGGGCCCAGCGGACTCGTCGGCGGTCATGATAGCCGTGGCAATAAATCCGATCAGCAGAAGCCCCATGGCACCGCTTAGGCCCAGGGCTATTTTACGACCGAGGCCGTTGCCCTCTGAGTCATCGTCAAAGGCATCTTCTTCGTAGAAATCTTCGTCATCGTCGCCACCAAAGGGGTCCTGCGCCTTTTTGTTGCGCTTAAACAGTCCTTTGAGTGACGCTATGGAAAAGGCCATAGCTTTACCCCCCACCGAATTGGGTTAAACGCAATCCGTCACCCTGATCCTATCTCCAGGCCCTTAACAGGCTCTTAATTGGATATCGGACTAAGGCACCCTAGTTGGTCAGATTTTGCCGGTACAAGGCCAAGCCCTGGATCAGATCAATGGCACGCGCCAACTGATAGTCGTCCACATCCTGCGTGGTGCGTTCTGCCGAAGGCCCTGCTTCCGGGGCATCTTCGTCCAGAGTGTCATTTTCCAATGACCCGCGCAGGCTGGCTTCGCTGCGCTGACCCCGTTGGGCAAGGCGCTCAACCGTGGCAGGTCGGACCAGAATATCCGGCTCAATGCCTGTGCCTTGGATTGACCGACCCGATGGCGTGTAATAGCGGGCTGTGGTCAAACGCATAGCATTATTGTCTTGCATTGGAATAATCGTTTGGACCGATCCTTTACCGAAGGATTTGGTACCCAGTATGATCGCTCGGCCATGATCTTGCAGGGCGCCGGCGACAATTTCAGAGGCTGAGGCTGAGCCATCGTTGATCAGCACCACAATCGGCATGCCATCGGTCAGATCGCCTTTTTTGGCTATTGTCCGCTTGGTTTCTTCGCTGTAGCGGGTGCGGGTCGAGACGATTTCTCCACGGTCCAAAAAGGTGTCAGTCACGGATTCAGCCTGATCGAGCAATCCGCCAGGATTATTGCGCAAGTCCAGCACATAGCCTTTGAGCGTTGCGCCTAATTCCTGTTTGATACTGGCAATGCCTTCTTCAAGGCCTTTTTGGGTTTGCTCATTAAAGGAGGTGATGCGGATGTATCCGACTTCGCCTTCCGTGCGATAGCGCACCGAGCGCACTTTAATCACGGCGCGGGTCAGGGTGACGTCAAAAGGCTCGACCCCCTCTCTGCGCACCCCAATGGTGATGTCGGTGTCGACCAGGCCGCGCATCATGTCGACGGCGTCACTTAAGGTCAGGCCCATCACGCTCTCGCCGTCAATGGTGGTGATGTAGTCGTTGGGCTGCAGGCCAGCTTCAAAAGCAGGCGTGTCATCAATCGGGGTTACAACCTTAACAAACCCATTTTCCATGGTGACTTCGATGCCCAGGCCACCGAATTCGCCTTTGGTTTGTTCCTGCATATCCTCGAAGCTTTTGGCGGTCAGGAAGCTGGAATGCGGATCTAGTGATGTGAGCATGCCGTTGATGGCGGCTTCAATCAGATCTTGGTCCGAAATGTCTTCCACATAATCCTTGCGGACCCGCTCAAACACATTGCCGAACAGCTCAAGCTGTCGGTACGTGTCGTCAGAAAATTTGTCCTGCGCCAACGCGGGCGAAGATGCGGGAGCGCTCAAGGCGCCAAAGGCTAATACACTAAGGGAAGCAAAAAAATTTCGGGTCATCCACGGTTCTCATTGGTTCGAGCTGCCAGCCACGGCAAAGGATTAATAGGTTGGCCGTTCCGACGCAATTCAACATATAGTGAGGGCTCACCATCCGGTGACATTACACCTACTGGTTCTCCGGCCAAAACGCGTTGTCCTACGTTACTGTCAAGCCGGGTCATCCCAGCCAGAAGTGTATGGTATCCCTCGCTGTGTTCCAGGATCAAGAGTTGACCATACCCTCGAAAGGGACCGGCAAACGCGACCACGCCGTCAAAGGGGGCGATGACCTGCGCCGCTGCCCGGGTGTCGATGGTTATACCCTTGGCGCGGCCCTCGGTTTCGGTTTCTTCCCCGTAGCGGTTTGAGAGGCGCCCGGCGGCCGGAAAGGGCAGGGTTCCGCGAGCTTCGGCAAAGGATCTGGAGGCGGGCGGGGCCGTTTGAGGCGGGAGTGGACGTCTCGCCGCAATAATTTCCGGGGAGGGCGCAGCGCCAGATGGCGGTGTCAGAACCGGCGCTTCTTTTGCAGCCCGTTCTGCTTCTTCCACCTGTTTTCGCAAACGTTCCGCATCTTCCGCCTGCTGTCGTAGGCGTTCCGCCACGACCTTTTCGAGCAACTCGCGCAGGTCATTTGCTTCTTTGGCCAAATTGGCGATTCGGCTTTCGGCGTCTGTGGCCTTGCGCTCAAACCCCTTCTGCAACTCCGTCTTTTCTGCATAGAGGCGTTCCAGTCTGTCCTGATCGTTGACCAAGTCCAGTGTCGTGCGGGCCACTTCACTGCGGCGGTCAATGATGGCGGCGCGGGTTTGGTACAATTCGTCCAGGTCGATTTGCAGTCGCGCCGCGTTTTCGGTCAAAGCCGGAATGGCCGCCGAGAGCACAAGGCCGGACCGCACGGCGTCGGCTGGGCGCAGGGGTTGCAGCAATAACGCATCTGTTGGCCGCACGGCCAAGCGTTCTAAGGCAAGAAGAACATCCCGCATTTGAGTGTCTTTCTCCAAGAGTTCTGCGGCCAGTGTTTCTCGCTCTTGTTCCAATAAGTCCAGTTGAGTCTCTAATTCGGTCAGGGTTTGCTCGCGCTCTTGAATGCGTTTTGCAGCGGCAATCATGTTGGCTTGCAAGGTGGCGGCATCAGCGGCGGCTTGTGCAGCCCGCTGTTCAGCTTCTGCGCGTGCGGCCTGCTCGCGTTTCAGGTCTTGCTGAACGGCCTGCAGGTCTGATGCGTTGGGCAAGCCGTCGTTCTGCTGCGCCTGCACGGAGTCGAAAGCAAGACAGATATAAAGGACGGCCAAAACGCCGCCGCATACCTTTTTGCAGTTGGGGTGTTTACTCAGCAGCACGGCGTGGGGCGGCGGTAGTCCGGTCCAGCAAAGTGCGCCCGGTCATCTCTGTTGGTTGTTTCAGGCCCATCAGGTCCAGCACGGTCGGGGCCAGATCCGAGAGCCGTCCGTCATGCAACTGGCCAACGGCGTCCGGGCCAACCAGAACCAGTGGAACCTTGCCAATGGTATGAGCCGTGTGTGGCGCATTGGTGTTGGGATCGACCATCAGTTCACAGTTGCCATGATCAGCCGTGACCAGCATCGCTCCACCCGCCGCCTGAACTGCTGTCGCCAATCTGTTAAGGCAGGCATCAAGGGTCTCAGCAGCTTTGATGGCCGCGGAGAGAATGCCCGTATGTCCCACCATGTCACCGTTGGCATAGTTGACCACAATCAGATCGAAATCGCCGGACTCGACGGCGCTGACCAAATGGTCGGTGACCTCTGCCGCAGACATTTCAGGTTTCAGGTCGTAAGTCGCCACATCCGGGCTTGGCACCAGGATGCGTTGTTCGCCAGAAAATTCAGTCTCTTGCCCGCCATTCAAAAAGAACGTGACGTGCGCGTATTTTTCGGTTTCGGCGATCCGCAATTGCGTCAGGCCATGATCCGCCACAACTTGACCCAGCCCATTTTCTGGAATGCTGGAGGGAAACAACACCGACATGCGTTCGGCCAGTTTGGCGGAGTACTCTGACATACCCAGGGCGACGCTGAACTGAGGAACAGGCTGGCGCTCAAAGCTATTGAAGTTAGGCTCGATCAAGGCGCTTAGAATCTCCCGCGCACGGTCGGCCCGGAAATTGGCCATGAGAAGGCCGTCGCCGTTTTTCACGCCGGTATATCCGTTCAATACCATCGGCTCGATAAACTCATCGGTTTTCTCTGCGGCATAGGCAGCTTCAATCGCGGCGAGAGGATCTTGCGCTGTCGCCCCTTGACCCGTGGCAATAGCGTTGTAAGCGCGCGACACCCGGTCCCAGCGATTGTCGCGGTCCATGGCGAAATAACGCCCGCTGAGCGTTGCGATGGATACATCGGCCAGGCCCGCGATGTCGTTCAGAAATTTTGTCATGAAACCATGAGCGGACTTTGGCGGTGTATCTCGTCCATCCAGAAAAGCGTGAATGCGGACGGGTACCCCCGCCGCTGAAACAGCTTTGGCGAGAGCGACTATGTGATTTTGATGCGAATGCACCCCCCCAGGAGAAAGCAGCCCCATGAGGTGACACGCCCCGCCACTCTTTTTGAGTGTCTCAATGAAGGTCAATAAAGCTGGTCGGGTCGCCAGCGAGCCCTCAGCCACGGCGGCGTCAATTTGCGGCAAGTCCTGCAGCACAACGCGGCCTGCGCCGATGTTCATGTGCCCCACTTCTGAATTGCCCATCTGCCCGACAGGCAGCCCGACATCCAGTCCACTGGTCTCGACCAGAGCATGTGAGTGTCCTGACTCGGCCATCCAACTGTCCCAGGTTGGCGTATTGGCCAGCGCGATGGCGTTATTTTCCCGCTCCGTGCGGTGGCCCCAGCCGTCCAGAATGCACAGAACTACGGGTCGTGGGATCTGAGTCGTGTTTTTTTCGTCTGTCATGTCGTCTTTTATGGCCTGTGGATAACTTCATGAAGTCCACGTTTAGCCCTGTTATTGAAGGGTTCCGGCAAGTTTGGCAAGTCTGGACAGCAGAACCCCTTGCGTCTCAGTGCTGGACGTTTGATATAGTGCAGTTGAGGGACTGGCGGTGGACGGGCGCCTCGCCAACCCGGTCAGGTCCGGAAGGAAGCAGCCGTAACGAGTTTCCGCCTGGGTCGCCGTCAGGACCTCACTTTTTTAGTTCTACCTTTCCCTCTTACGGATGAGCACCTCATGACCGACGAGCCGAAGACAGAAGGCGATGTCGGCCCCCAAGGTTCTGGGGGAAGTTCTGGGGGGCTTGATCTGAGCGCCCCCAATGCCCCGGTAAAGTCAAAACCGGCTTATCAGGTCTTGGCCCGTAAGTATCGTCCGACCACTTTCGGTGATCTGGTCGGGCAGGATACCGTCGTTCGCACACTCACCAACGCAATTGCCTCTGGCCGCCTGGCGCAAGCTTACATGCTCACCGGCGTACGCGGCACCGGCAAAACCACAGCTGCCCGTCTGATTGCCCGCGCCCTGAACTGTATTGGCCCCGATGGCACGGGGGGGCCAACCGCGTCACCCTGTGGTGTGTGTGAACATTGTCGATCCATCGCCGAAGATCGCCACGTTGATGTGCTGGAGATGGATGCGGCCAGCCGCACCGGTGTGGATGATATCCGCGAGTTGCTCGAAGGTGTGCGTTACCGGCCAACCTCAGCCCGCACCAAAATTTACATCATCGATGAAGTCCACATGCTCTCTAATCAGGCCTTCAATGCGCTGTTGAAGACGCTCGAAGAGCCGCCGGAGCACGTGAAGTTTATTTTTGCGACCACTGAGATTCGCAAAGTTCCGGTTACCGTCTTGTCGCGCTGTCAGCGTTTTGATCTCAGGCGCATCAGTGCAGAGCACCTCAGCGGTTTGTTTAAGTCCATTGCCGAGAAAGAAGGAGCGCAGGTCGCTCCTGAGGCTTTGGCTTTGATTGCACGGGCCGCAGATGGTTCTGCGCGGGATGGTTTGTCCATTCTTGATCAGGCGATCTCGCAATCTGCGTCGGGCGATGGCCCGCCCGTTGTTGACGAAGCCCAGGTCCGCGACATGTTGGGCTTGGCTGATCGCATCCAGGTGTTTGATTTGCTGGATGCGGTGTTGCGCGGCGACGTTAAAACAGGCCTCGATTTGTTGGCCAATCAATACGCCTCGGGTGCTGACCCCATTGTTGTTTTACAAGACCTTCTTGAACTGACTCATTGGTTGACCCGTCTCAAAGTTGCGCCGGATGGCGCTGATGAAGCCTTGGTCGCGGAAGCCGAACGCACACGCGGCAAAGATATGGCGTCAGCTTTGTCTATGCCGGTAATCACGCGCACCTGGCAAATGCTGCTCAAGGGTTTGGGTGAGGCGCGCACGGCCCCGATGCCATTGCAGGCGGCTGAAATGACCCTGGTGCGGTTGGCGTATACGGCTGACTTGCCGACCCCTGACGATGCGATTAAGGCGCTTGAGACGCAAGGTGGGGCCGCCGCAAAGTCTGCGCCAGATTCAACCTCTTCTAATGCAACGCCTTCTGGCGCAAGTCATGGACAAGCATCCCCTGTTGGCAGTGGTATGTCCTCTCAGAATGGCGGCGGTCCAACAGCTTCAAAGGCTTCAACTGCCGCTGCGGTTTCCGTTGCGCCCGAGGCCGTGCTGGAAAACGCACCTCAAGCCACTGAGGACGAAGACGCCAAGCCCAAGCTGGAGTCCCTGTCCGATGTTGTTGCTCTGTGCGAGGCCAATCGTCAGGCTAAGCTGGCAGGCCAGCTGATTCATACCGTCCATCTGGTGCGGTTTGAACAGGGGCGTATCGAAATCCGGCCCAAAGAGGGCACCCCGCAAGACGTGGCCGGAAAACTGGGTGCGTTTCTCAAAGCGCAAACCGGCGAGCGCTGGGTTGTCAGCATTTCCAATGATGCGGGTGAACCAACCTTGCACGAGCAGACCATTGCCACGGCTTCGGAAGACCCTTTCGTAAAATCGATTCTGGACTCTTTCCCCGGCGCTGTGATTGAACGGGTACGCCCGGTGGAAGAGGATGCGTAAGGCACTCTCTAAGACTTCTTAACTATGGATAGATGATTATGAAAAACCTCGGCGCGCTCATGAAACAGGCGCAAGAGATGCAACAAAAGATGGGTGAGATGCAGGAGCGTCTGGCCGATATCGAAGTTGAAGGCTCCTCCGGCGCTGGCATGGTCGCTGTGACGTTGAATGGGAAGTCAGACATGCGTCGCATCAAAATTGATCCATCGCTCTTGAAAGCGGATGAAGCGGAAGTCCTTGAAGATCTTATTGTCGCCGCCACCAATGATGCGCGCGCGCGCCTTGAGGCGCAGACTCAAGAAGAAATGAGCGCGTTAACCGGTGGCCTCAATTTGCCGCCAGGCTTTAAGCTGCCGTTTTAAGGGCAAGACACGCGCATGGCTGGTCCTGATATTGAAGCGCTGATTCGGCAATTGTCCAAACTGCCTGGCCTTGGTCCGCGCTCTGCACGACGGGCGGTTTTGGATCTGATCAAGAAAAAAGAGTCGCTGATGATCCCGCTCATCCAGTCTATGGATCGGGCGGCCCAAAGTGTCAAAATCTGTGGCACCTGCGGTAACTTCGACAGTCAGGACCCCTGCGCGTTGTGTTTAGACCCCAAGCGCGACAAATCGCTAATTTGTGTTGTTGAAGATGTCGCTGACCTCTGGGCGCTGGAACGCAGCGCTGCTTTTCGCGGTCTCTATCATGTCACGGGCGGGTTGTTGTCACCGCTGGATGGTGTTGGTCCGGACGACCTAAACATCGCTGGACTTGTGGCCCGCGCTGGGGCGGATCAGGTCAAAGAGGTGATTTTAGCCCTCAGTGCGACCGTGGATGGCCAGAGCACGGCCCATTACCTGGCCGACCGCCTGGACGGGGCTGATGTTGAAATTTCCGGTCTGGCGCATGGTGTTCCGGTTGGTGGGGAGCTTGACTACCTCGACGACGGCACGTTGTCTGCGGCTCTCAAAGCGCGTCGCCCCGTTTAAATGCTGGGTTTTTATCAGGCAGTATTTAAA
>CAYGSZ010000069.1:0-3453 GCA_964352705.1 uncultured Rhodobacterales bacterium | reverse complement strand
CCTTTTCGCCATGTCCTTTTCGCCATGTCCTTGCCACATTCCAATCTTAGTATTCTATTCTTAATAAAAGTGACGCGACTGTGAATTGGCAAATAAGTTTGTCCATGTAGTATCACTGCAAATATACACAGTAGTATCACTCCAAAAATACACATGCTGTATCACTACAGCACACATACGTAGTATAACTTCACTACCCAAGCGTCAGACGCTTTTAGGTCAAGGGCATAAAGACATGAGACAGCAAATGGTAAAGCACATCTTAGCAGCAACAGCGCTGACCCTCGGGTTGGCCGCCTGTGCCAGTCCTAAGTACGTGGTGTCTGATGTTACCCGTCATCACAGCCTGCCGGTTTCTCCGTCGGGTCAAACATTTGCCATCGTTCCGCTTAATGATGAGCAACGCGAGAGCCTCGCCTTTGACGATTATTCCGCTCTCATTGTGCAACGCATGTCGTCCTTGGGCCTGCGTGCGTTTGATGGTGGACGTGCGTCACCAGACTTGGTTGTAACCCTGAAGTGGTCTGTCGAGGGGCCAAGTCCGGATATTAAATCCCGCGACAGCGGATTCGGTTATGGCTTTGGGTTTGGCGGCCGCCACAGTCAGTTCGGTTACGGTTTTGGTGCCCCGTATGACAACAGCACGACAACCAAGCAGATGTATGTACGCCGTGTTGATATGGTGATTTATGACGGTCCGACCTACAACACTGATGCGCCTAAGCGCAGATTTGAAGGCTCTGCCGTCAGCACGGGGACCAACGGACAGATTGATCCCGTGATGCCTTACATTGTTCAGGCTCTGTTTGAACAGTTCCCTGGCGCATCAGGTGAAACCAAGACAGTGCGCATCGAAGCACCACCAGAGTCCGAAGCGGTATCGACAGGTCGCTACAGTTCACGATCCGCTAAATAAAACCTTACAGAGATAAGAAGATGCTACTGGTTTTGAACGTGTTCGACGTGCAGCACTGAGCCATCCACGGCGACCACCTTCACATGTGCGCCTGCAGGTAAATCAGGCCCTTGAGCCAGCCAAGAGCTGTCGCCCACGTGCAGCCTGCCGCGGCCATTCTCAAGGGCTGTATCGAGCGTGAATGTGCGCCCGATGTATTGGTCAGCGCGCTTATTCAATGTTGAGTCTTCTGACGGTGTGTTGCCAGGCGTCCAAACCTTGCGTCCAATGTAAATCGCGATCACGCTAAGCACCGCGAAGACGATGAAGCTGATCTCCCACCCTACTGTCGGGATAATCAAAACCAAAAAGCCAGTCAGGGCTGCTGCGATGGCCAGCCAGAGGAAAATAACGCCGGGCATGGCCAATTCGACGAGAAAGAGAAGCAGAGCCAGAATCCACCAGTTCCAATGATCCAGATTTGTCAGAAAACCTTCCATCGGGTTTAGTCTCCGCTGTTTGGAATACGGGCTGCGCGGGTTTCTGCAACAGCCGTTTTTGAGTCAGCCATCGCCGATTTTGCGAGTTCGGCAATGCCGCCAATAGCACCGATCACGCCTGAGGCCTCGAGGGGCATCAGCACCAGCTTTTCGTTGGGCGAGGTGGCAAAACCGCTGATCGCCTCAATATATTTCTGTGCGATAAAGTAGTTGATAGCCTGCACGTCACCTTTCGCGATGGCTTCAGAGACCATTGCGGTCGCTTTGGCTTCCGCTTCGGCCAAACGTTCACGGGCTTCAGCTTCGCGAAATGCCGCTTCCCGCTCGCCTTCCGCTTTAAGAATATCGGATTGCTTGCTCCCTTCGGCGCGCAGAATAGCCGATTGCCGGTCGCCTTCAGCTTCCAGAATTTCGGCCCGCTTTAAGCGCTCGGCCTTCATCTGGCGGCCCATGGCTTCGACCAAATCGCGCGGCGGCGAGATGTCTTTAATTTCAATACGGGTGACTTTAATGCCCCAGGGGTTGGTGGCTTCATCAACAACCGTTAGCAAACGAGCATTGATCAAATCGCGTTGTGACAGCAATTCGTCCAGGTCCATGCTGCCCATGACGGTTCTGATGTTGGTCATGGTTAGGTTCAAAATAGCAAGTTCTAAGCCACGCACTTCGTAAGCGGCCTTGCCTGCATCAAGCACTTGGTAAAACACCACGCCGTCAACCGTGACCATAGCGTTGTCTTTGGTGATGATTTCCTGCGACGGCACATCCAAAACCTGTTCCATCATGTTCATCTTTGTGCCGATGTTTTCGATGAACGGTGTGATGAGTTGCAATCCGGGAGAGAAGGTTCGGGTAAACCGGCCAAAGCGTTCAATGGTGAAGTTCCATCCCTGCGGAACCACCACGACGGCTTTAAAAACGATAACAATGCCAAGGGCGAGAAAGGCGATGGCAAAAATTGATGATAGATCCATAAAGGTATCCGTCCTTTCTGCGCGGCCAAACGATTTGCCGGATGATGTGAGTCAATGAACTAAGTTTTAGGTTCTCACTCTGATATGCGGCTCGCAGTTAGGTGTGTCAAGTTACAGTGATACCACCTAAAATTGAAACGACTCACGTATCAAAGACTCTATGAGCGGTGACTTTCGATGTTGGTCACCGAAGCGAGTTCCTCGCCCAACAGTGAGTCATCTGTCTGTGGTCCATCGCCTTGAAGATCGACCTGTTTGATTCGCAAGCCATGCCGCATGATGCCGGTGGTTGATTTTTGAATCAGATCAATATCTTTGCCGGTTTGTTCGAAGTGTTTGGATAGCGAACCCACGCGTTTGTCTAACCGGGTGACGTCTTCCATCAGTAGTCCGACTTCCTTTTGAATTGTGCCCGCGTGCTCACGCATCTTGGTATCGCGAATCAGAGCCCGCACGGAATGTAAAATCGCCCAGAACGAAGAGGGCGAGGCAATAATGATTTTGCGCCGGTAACCTTCCTGTATAACGTTCTGGAAGTTGGTGTGGAGTTCCATGTATATCGATTCAGCGGGTACAAACATCAACGCCCAGTCTGAGGTTTCCCCGGGAATAATGTATTTCTCTGCGATGGCCTGAACATGCTTAATCACATCGCGTGTAAAAGCTTGACTGGCCACTTTGCGCTCTTCATCGGTTTTAGCCTCCATCAGGCGCACAAAGCCTTCGTGTGGATACTTGGAATCCACGCCGATGTCGCCCTGATCACCGGGTAGGGTGATCAGGCAGTCGACCCGCTTATTATTAGAGAGCGTGGCCTCAAACTTGAAGTAATTGGCTGGGAGCATATCGCGCACGATGTCTTCCATCTGCGCTTGTCCAAAGGCCCCTCGGGCTTGCTTGTTCGACAAGATGTCTTGCAGGCTGACAATGTCGGTGGAGAGATCCGTGATGTTTTTCTGGGCAGCATCAATAACCGCCAATCGCTTCTGCAAGTCGGTCAGAGACGCCGCAGTTCGTTCGTTGGTTTTGTGCAAGGTCTCGCCAACGCGCTGGCTGACAGTGTCTAATCGTTCGGTCAGGGCTT
>CAYGSZ010000068.1:9075-12326 GCA_964352705.1 uncultured Rhodobacterales bacterium | reverse complement strand
TTTGCTGAAGGCGCGTTTTCTGCCGGATTTGTACCAATTTTCTCTGAAATTTTTGAGAAAGAAGGTCATGAAAAAGCCCGGCGTTTTGCCGAAGACTCCTTTGCTGTTTTGGCCACAGTCTTGTTCTGCTTTGTGCTTCTGATGATGATTGCCATGCCGATCGCGCTGTATGCGATCGCCCCCGGTTTCAGCAACATACCAGGGCAAATGGAGCGCGCGACCGAACTGGCCCGCATCGCCTTTCCATATCTTTTCTTTATATCCTTGGTGTCATTGCAGTCAGGTGTCTTGAATGCTCTGGATCGTTTTGCCGCCGCTGCCGTAACACCCGTTTTGCTGAATTTGACGCTGATCTCCGCTGTCGCTTTTGCTATGGCCTCAGGGGTTGATACCTCTGAAGCGCTCGCATGGGGTGTCGCCCTTGCTGGTGTTTTTCAATTTGCGTGGTTGGTCTGGCGTGTGCGTGTCGCAGGCATGCCACTTGGTCTTGTGCGCCCCCGGTTAACGCCGCGCGTGCGGCAACTGCTTCGACGCATACTGCCTGTTGTCTTCGGTGCCAGTCTGTATCAACTCAATCTGCTGGTGGATAAGATCATCGCAACGCTTGTAGCGGTCGGGGCTGTGTCTTGGCTTTACCTGGCAGACCGCGTCAATCAACTTCCTCTTGGCGTGATCGGTGTTGGAATTGGTGTCGCGCTGTTGCCCATGCTCTCGCGCTCTATCCAAAGCGATAACGCCAAAGAAGCCCTGGCGGCACAAAACAGAGCCGTTGAAATCAGTTTGGTTCTGACACTCCCTGCCGCCGTTGGTATTTTGATTCTGGCGCATCCTATCGCAGCCGTGCTGTATGAACGCGGGGCCTTTACCGCAGCAGATCGCCAAGCTGTTGGGTCTGCTTTAGCGGCTTTTGCCATAGGTCTGCCCGCCTATGTTTTGATCAAAGCGTTGGTGCCTGGGTTCTTTAGCCGGCAGGATACGGCAACCCCGGTCAAGATTGCGGCAGCGGCCATGTTGGTCAACATCGTCTTAAATGTGCTTCTCATGAAACCCTTGGGGCATACCGGTATTGCTTTAGCTACGGCGCTCTCCGCATGGCTAAACGTCGTATTGCTCGGCAGTGTGTTAATGCGCCGAAAGCACCTTATTGCCGATCCGCGTCTTGCCAAGAGGATGCCCCGTATCGTGATCTCAAGCGTTGCAATGGGTCTTGCGGTCTGGGGTGGTCTTGTTTTGATCCAAAGCCAGGTCGGCCCCGTTTTCGGAAGTCCAGGGCAGCAGGCTGGTGCTGAGTTTTTGCGAGTCCTGAGCCTTATGAGTTTAGTCGGCTTGGGTGTTGTTGTGTATGGGGGTGTTCTGTTAGCCAGCGGGGGTGCTGCGCTGGCTGATCTTAAGGGCTTACGGCGTTCCAGCCTGAAGCAAGACTCATCACGACCCCTAACTTGACCCATTGATAAGGCTGGGCTATCCCCGCGCGTCACCAAACTTGTAACCACATGGCCTGCCTTATGACGTTCCCAACCAACCGTATTCTTTCCGGCATTCAGCCAACCGGCAAAATGCACTTGGGCAACTATCTTGGGGCTTTAAAGAATTGGGACGCGATGCAGCGCGACTACGAGTGCTTGTTTTGCATCGTCGATTTGCACGCGATTACTGTGTGGCCAGAACTTGGGACTCTTGCCGACACCAGCCGTGAGTTTGCAGCTTGTATGATCGCGCTTGGGATTCATCCGGAAGATAACGCGCTGTTTGTTCAGAGCCACGTGCCAGCCCATACTCAACTCGCGTGGGTGTTCAATTGTGTCGCGCGACTAGGTTGGCTCAATCGCATGACCCAGTTTAAAGACAAGGCGGGCAAAAATAAGGAAAAAGCGTCTTCTGGGTTGATGGTGTATCCCAATCTTATGGCAGCCGATATTCTGGTTTATAAGGCCACACACGTGCCTGTTGGCGAAGACCAAAAGCAGCATCTGGAATTGGCGCGTGATATCGCTCAGAAGTTTAATGTCGATACCGGGCAAGAGGTTTTCCCGTTACCAGAGCCCGTGATTCAGGGTCCGGCGACCCGGGTGATGAGCCTGCGTGACGGCACGCGTAAGATGTCCAAATCTGAACCGTCCGATATGTCACGCATTAATCTCACCGACACCGCTGACGTCATAGCTGATAAAGTTAAACGCGCCAAAACGGACCCAGATGTTTTGCCAGACACCCCTGCCGGATTAGAGGGACGTCCTGAGGCGGCCAACCTGATCAACATTTATGCCGCTCTTGGTGGCCAAACCGTTGACGAGGTTGTGGCGGAATTTGCGGGCCAGGGGTTTGGCTCTTTTAAATCCAAATTCGCTGATCTCGCAATTGCCAAACTCGAACCCATTAGTGTTGAGACCAATAAGCTCATGGCTGATCCGGCTGAGATTGATAGAATACTCAAGCTCGGTGCGGACAAGGCAAATGCCCTGGCCGAGCCTGTGTTGGCCGAAGCCTATGCCGCGATTGGGTTCTCACCCCGCGTCTAAATACGCTATTTAGAAAATTGCTGTTTAGACAATCGCGCAGGCCTCGTCGAATTCAAATCTTGGGCCGCGCGGGTGTATCTTTTTATCGTCGCCGTAGCCCACATTGCAGATGAAGTTCACCTTGAATCGCCCATCCGGGAAAAAGGCGCTGTTTACTTTGTCAGCATCAAAACCGGACATTGGGCCGCAATCAAGGCCAAGTGCGCGGGCCGCCAGTATCAGATAGGCCCCCTGCAAAGTGCCATTGCGGAAAGCGGTCTCATGAATCAGGTCATCATTGCCTGTAAACCAAGCTTTGGCATCCGTGTGTGGAAATAGCTTTGGCAGATGCTCATAAAATTCCATGTCATAGGCAATAATGACGGTCAGAGGGGCAGACATGGTTTTGGCCAAGTTTCCTTCTGACAATGCCGGTTTTAATTTTTCTTTGCCGTCGGCTGATGTGACGAATACGAAACGCCCTGGCGAGCAGTTGGCTGAGGTAGGTGCCATTTTCATGAGGTCAAAAACGCGGCGCATCAGATCTTCATCGACCGATTTTTGATGCCAACTGTTTTGAGTCCGGGCCTCCATAAAAAGAAGATCCAGGCCAGCTTGATCAATCTGTGTGCGTGACATTATGTACCTCTTGTCTCTGTTTGGTATTATAGGGTCATGAACGCATTGCTTATCAGATTTATGCGCCGCATGTCAGGGCTTACCAATTGGTTAGTGCTAAGCACGAGTTGGTTA
>CAYGSZ010000068.1:0-8975 GCA_964352705.1 uncultured Rhodobacterales bacterium | reverse complement strand
GCCGACGCTCAGACCGCAGTACGTGACGTTAATCACCAACCCTCTGCGGTTGTTTTGATGTACCACCGTTTTGGCGAGGGCGGTTTTCCATCCACGAATACAACAGTCGATCAGCTCGAAGATCATATCGCGGCTTTACAGGAAGGCGGGCATACGGTTGTGCCTCTTGATCAAGTCATTGCCACGCTTCAGGGAAAAGCGACGCTGCCAGATAAAGCCATCGCCATTACGGTTGATGACGCTTATCGCTCCTTTTTGGATATTGCATGGCCCAGGTTTAAGGCCGCAGGTTTTCCGGTCACGGTGTTTGTCGCCACCGACGGTGTGGAACGAGGATACAAAGACCTTTTAAGTTGGGATGACATAAAAGCTCTACAGGCTGAGGGTGTTGGTATTGGTGCTCACAGCCATGGCCACGCACACTATCCAGCGTTAAGCGCTGACGCTGTCACTCAAGATCTCAATAACATGTCGGCGGCGTTTGAATCTGCCCTAGGGGATGTTCCAGACCTATTCGCGTTCCCGTATGGCGAAGCTGGCCTGCCTGATATCAGAACCGTTCGCTCTGCAGGGTATGCGGCTGCGTTTGGGCAACATTCGGGGGCAATAGGGGCCAACAATAACCTTCATTATTTGCCCCGATTTGCCTTGAATGAAAACTTTGGCGGTCCCGACAGATTTCGTCTGATTATTAATACCCTGCCGCTGCCGGTCACACGGGTGTCCCCGCCTGAACCGATCCTCAGCAGCAATCCGCCTGATCTTGTTTTTAATGTTTCTTCTGCGCCGTCAAACTTGTCCGACGTGACCTGTTTTGGTCCTTCTGGCGTGAATATCAAGGCAATGGTTGATAACGATCAAATACAAGTTCTGTCGGACAGACCTTTTCCTAAGGGCCGCGTGCGTGTGAATTGCACGTTGCAATCCAACGCCCCTGAAACAGCCGGACGTTGGTATTGGTTTGGTTGGCAAATGATTTCAGAATTCTCGACAGAAGGTGCGGAAATTCACGAGCGCTATCGGTAGCTAATTTTTGGCCAGTTCTTTCATGGTTTCAGGTGCCGCGAGTTCAGCCTTATCGAGCGGTCGTAAAAGGTTCACGCGCATAATGGCGTGCAATGATTTTACGTAGGCTGGCCCACGCTCAGAGTAGCGTGTTAGCGTCTCAGCTAATTTCCAGCCGTCTAAAACCTGCTCATCTGACAGCATTTTGGCGCGCTCTTCGCGGAATTTTGTATAGGCCCAGTGGGTGTTCAAGTTTCGGGCGTATCCAATCACGGAGTCTAACGGCGTCTCAAAGGATTGCACCGCATAGGCTTGGCCTTGTCGTTGTTCTTCGGGAATGATGCCTTGGGTTTCGTTCCACACCCACTGTCCGAAAAGAGCATTGCCCTGCCGGGCAAAACGCGATGTACCCCACGCACTTTCTTCAACGGCCTGCGCCAAGGCTAAAGACGTTGGAATGGGGGCAACACGCAATTTCAGAACACGTGCGAGTTCTGCAAGAGAAATATTCTCTTCTGTCAGGTCTATGCGGTATTTATCAGCTAATTCATCAACCCATGCGACATCCTTGGCGCTCAAATCTTTTTCACCAGCTCCGTCGTCTCCTAAGACGTCAATGATATTCAACAGGCGTTGACGATCCTCAGAAATTTTCTCATTTGCTGTCAGGATGAGCGGTAAAACTGATCTGAAAAAGAGGCGCTTGCGTTGATCAATAACCCGCATATCTTTTAGGCCCTGGGGCACAGCTGAGATAATGATTCGTGGCACATCTGCTTCATCTGTGCGCACCCGGTCCAGGTTATACCCAATGCCTTCAAATGTTTCTTCAAGATTGTTGATCGTTAAGGCATCGCCGGAAACCACGATGGTACTCTCAGAAAACGTTTCCGCAACATCCGGGTATTGCATGATTGCAATGATCAGAAGTGCAATAACGAAAATCGCCTCGCACAGCAGCAGGTGTTTGCTCAGGTTACCGGCGGTCGATCTAACGCCGCTCATGATACGCGTACCGGGCGATGATGTAGCCATACGAGAGGGTGCCTAAACGCCTAGGTCAGAGGATCACACTCTCTCTAACTTACAATACAGCTTCCACCTGAACCACCTCGGGCACGTAATGGCGCAGCATGTTTTCAATGCCTGATTTCAACGTCATGGTTGAGCTTGGGCATCCGGCGCAGGCTCCGCGCATGTGCAGGTAGACGGTGCCTTCTTTAAATCCCTTGTAAATGATATCGCCGCCATCTTGCGCGACAGCGGGACGGACACGTGTTTCGATCAATTCTTTAATTTGCTCAATCACCTCTGGGTCGACGTTTTCATCTGCAAAGGTGTCATCCTCATCGGTACTGGAGGCCCCATCTAAAAACAGAGATTGACCCGTGGTGTAGTGATCCATGATGGCACCCAGCACCAGAGGTTTTATGACCTGCCAATCCATGTCATCGGACTTTGTAATGGTGATGAAGTCCGAGCCAAAGAAAACAGCAGTCACGCCATCCAGCTCAAAAAGGCGCTTGGCCAGTGGCGAAGTCTGCGCGTCATCAGCAGAGGTGAAATCAGCGACACCCGTTTCCATGACCGGTTTTCCGGGCAAGAATTTAAGGGTTGCCGGATTGGGGGTCTGCTCCGTTTGAATAAACATCGCGCATCATCCTAACTGAGAGTAAAAATATAACTCTTAATTAGGACTAAATCGGTCCAGTCTCAAGAGGCCTGATGTAATCAGGGCTCAGCAGGTGGGCAAACGGCAAGGTTTACGTGAGTGCGTCGATCTCTTCTGTTGAGAGATTTCCGGGCACTATAGTCACGGGTAACGTGATTTTCCCGGCCAATTTACCAGTGAGAGCGCTTACCAAAGGCCCTGGCCCGTCGTCTCCTGTTCCGGCTCCTAAGACCAATACGGAAATCTCATCTTGTTCTTTGAGTACGGCGAGCAGTTGCTCGCTGGTGTCGCCTTCGCGGAGATACAGCCCAGGCATATGGCTTGTTTGGCGATGCACATCTGCCGCGACACGTTGCAGCAACTTCTCGGCCTCAGACCGGGCTTCGTTTTCCATAAGCTCAGAGATGCTTGAAAAATGATGGAAATCTGTCGGCTCAACGGCATGAAAAAGCGCGACATGTCCATTGGTATGAACGGCTCTGCGACAAGCAAAGCGCAGCGCCGCACTCATTTCCGCAGAAGAATCCACCACCAATAAAAACGTCCTGGAACGCTCTTTGGTTTCCGGGGTTTCCGGGGTTTCCGGTACGGCATCACCCTCATTGACCATGATCTGTCCTATGTTCGTCTGAAAGCAGCTTCAGCTGCCCAGCCCGCCAAAACCGCAAAGATGATGGCAAATATGCCGTATAGCGGGGAAAAATTGTGGGCGAAGTCATAGACTTCAGCCCCAATACCGGTTTTAGAAATGATCAGTGGCACAAATTCGCCGCTCACCACATCGCCATCTCTGAACAGATAAATCCCGACCTCATATGCCCCCGTCGGCACATTGGCCGGAAAGTGCAGTTGGGCTCTAAAAAGTCTATTCGCAAGTAGCGATATGTTCCCCGCGTCCTGAGTGTAAAGTCCGCGATCGACGTTTAGTCTTATGAGCGCCTTACTATAAGTATTCTGAACATCTGCCGGTTGTTGCACATCTTTAAATTTGAGTTTTAGATTCTCCACGCCAATTTCATACAGGGCGCGTATACGTTCCGAAGTAAAGGCTGAGATGTCTCTGTTGCTGGCCACGTTATAAAACGAAGGCACGTCGCGTAATTCAATAGCTTCGGTATTGGCCCAGATTGGCCCAAGCCTTTCCTTCTTGCGAATTGTGATATCTTTGGCCGGGCCGCGTACAACAATAACAACATCACCAGGACCATCCGTTGCGCCAAACAGAAGAACGTCTGTGCCCGTAAACCCGGTTGTAATGGCGACCAAATGTCTAGAGAGGTCAGCAACCAACGGCACCGTCTGGGCGCTGGCCTGATAGGTGCAGGCCGTCATGCAGACTAAAACAGCAGCAAGGCATTTTAGTTTCACCCGCCGACACCCCCAAACGAGAAGGGCTCCGTCGGTGTGACCACCAAATCAAAGGCCAATTTCAGGCAGACCCCTAAAACAATAATGGCCAGCAGGATGCGCAGCTGTTCCCCTCTGAGCTTCGCTCCCATGCGGGCACCAATCTGCGCTCCGACAACGCCCCCAATCAGGAGCAGGAGCGCCAAAACCACATCGACGGTTTGGTTCACTGTTGCCTGCAAAAAGGTTGTGTTGGCCGTCACAAAAATGATTTGAAAAAGCGACGTACCAATCACGATTTGTGTTGGCATGCCCAGCAGGTAAATCATCGCCGGTACCATCACAAAGCCACCGCCGACGCCCATGATCGCGGACAGGATTCCGACCACAAATCCAATGCCGAGCGGTAGAAGGGCGGAAATATAAAGTTTTGATTTTCTGAACCGCATCTTAAACGGAAGGCCGTGAATCCAGGTATGACGTCCAGGGCCACGCGCGGTACTTGTTGCGCGTCCGGCGGGGGCTTTACGTTGCCGGAGGATGGCATTCATGCTCTCGTAGAACATCAGCCCGCCGATCACGCCGAGGAAAATCACGTAACAAAGTGAGATCACCAACTCGATCTGGCCGAGTTCGCGCAATACGGAGAATAACAACACGCCAATACCGGAGCCGATAAACCCGCCGACGGTCAGAACAATTCCCATGCGAAAATCCACGTTACCCCGTCGCCAATGGGCAAGCACGCCAGAGACCGAACTTGCGACGATCTGATTGGCTTCCGTGCCAACAGCCACGGCCGGGGGAACGCCGATAAAAAACAGAAGGGGCGTCATAAGAAAACCGCCACCCACGCCAAACAGGCCAGACAATAATCCGACGACCCCACCCATGCCGAGGATGAGGAACACGTTCACCGACATTTCGGCGATGGGGAGGTATATCTGCATGCCGGCTGTCCGGCCCCTCCAAACGAAAAAAATGAATTAGGACAAGGCTTTGTAGGGCCCGGACCGATCCTTATCAAGGAAAAAGGCGAGCCCAACCCTGAGAGATCAGAGGATCGCAGGTCTAAGCGCGTCTTAGTCTGCGCCCAACCCAGAGCTTGTGCTGGTCTTCAAATACCAATCGTAGGTCTTAGCGATGCCGGCTTCTAGTGTCGTTGATGGGGCCCATCCCAAGTCATTGAGGCGTTGTGAATTCATCAATTTCCGAGGCATGCCATCGGGTTTACGGGCGTCATTTGTCAGGCGGCCGGTAAAACCGACAACCTTGGCAACTTTTTCAGCCACGTCTTGAATCGCAATATCTTTTCCACACCCCACGTTGATGATGTCTTCCGATGAATAATTTTCCATCAAGAACACACAGGCCTCTGCAAAATCATCAACATAAAGAAACTCACGACGAGGGGTGCCTGTGCCCCAAATCTCAAAACTCTCGGCTCCGGTTGTTTTCGCCACGTGCGCTTTCACAATAAGCGCGGATAAAACGTGACTTCCTTGCAGGTCAAAGTTATCGCCCGGGCCATATAGATTTGTTGGCATACACGACACGTAATCGCGGCCATATTGGCGTCGGTACGCTTGCGCCATCATGATCCCGGCAATTTTAGAGATGGCGTACCACTGATTTGTCGGTTCAAGCGGGCCGGTTAGGAGGGCATTTTCTGCCATCGGCTGTGGTGCTAAACGAGGATAGATACAACTTGAACCTAAAAACACCATGCGGTTCACATCCGCTGCATGGGCCGCAGAAAAGACGTTGGTCTCGATCTGTATGTTCTCAACCAAAAAATCGACCGGGTAAGAGTCGTTGGCCAGAATACCGCCGACCCGAGCAGCGGCCATAAAAATGGCATCAGGCTTGGTCTTTGCAAGCCAGTCTGAAACATCGTCCTGCCGTGTCAAATCCAGACCGGCATGAGAGATGGTAAGAACTTCACAGTCAAATTTCTGTAAACGCCGAACGATCGCCGCGCCGACCATCCCGGTATGGCCCGCCACCCAGATTCTTTTCCCGGTGAGTGGATAATGAAGATCGGGCATTGCTAAAATCAATCGTCCGGCTGAAAGCGGCGGGTTTCATCTTGAAGCGCTTGCAGATCACTCTGTACCATTTCTTTAACCATATCCCTAAAGGACGTCGTGTGCTTCCACCCTAGTTTCTGTTCGGCTTTTGTGGGGTCGCCCAGCAACAACTCGACCTCTGTTGGTCGAAAATACCTGGGGTCAATTTCCACCAACACGTCGCCTGATGCGGCATCCACACCTTTTTCGTCGACACCTTTGCCGTGCCACGTAATGGTCCGGCCAATTTCTGCAAAAGCCAATTCAACGAAAGACCGCACGGTGTGGGTCTCTCCGGTTGCCAGAACATAGTCGTCAGGCTCGGGCTGCTGCACAATGCGCCACATGCCTTCAACATAATCTCGGGCATGTCCCCAATCGCGTTTGGCATCAATGTTGCCCAGGTAAAGCGTGCTTTGCTGCCCAAGCTCTATGGCTGCAACCGCCCGGGTAATTTTACGGGTCACAAACGTCTCGCCGCGAATGGGGCTTTCGTGATTAAAAAGAATGCCGTTAGACGCATGAAAACCATACGCTTCTCTGTAATTTACAGTAATCCAATAGGCATAAAGCTTGGCGACGGCGTAAGGTGATCGTGGGTAAAACGGTGTTGTCTCGGTTTGCGGTGTTTCCTGCACTTTGCCGTATAATTCAGAAGTGGACGCCTGATAGAAGCGACTTTCATTCATGCCGAGAATACGCATCGCTTCCAGCAGACGCAGCGTCCCCATGGCATCCGAGTTCGCGGTATACTCCGGCGTTTCAAAGGAGACCTGCACGTGACTTTGCGCTGCCAGATTGTAGATCTCGTCCGGCTGTACTTCCTGCACCAGTCTGATCAGGTTGGTGGCGTCGGTCAGATCACCGTAGTGCAAGAAAAACTGAACGCCTGATTTATGGAAGTCTTGGTACAGATGATCGATTCTGCTGGTGTTGAAAGAGGATGACCTGCGTTTAACCCCATGCACGGTGTAGCCCTTATCGAGCAAGAGTTCGGCGAGGTAAGCGCCGTCCTGTCCGGTTACACCGGTGATCAGGGCTATTTTATTCGACATGAGTGTTCCATTAGGCTTTTAGGGTGGGCTTTTGAGAGACATCTGATCATAAGCGCGGGGTCCAGCCTCGGGCAAGTGATCGCTGCGGGCTCAGGCTGTTAGGAGCGTTTCATTTTAGGAAAGAGTTTGCGAAAGTGTGTTTTGCTTAATTTAAGGCTGTAGAAGTTTATAGATTGTGAAGAGTACATAAAATGAATAAGCCCGATGAGGCCTTAAAACTCTTCTTTATCGGTGCACGCGGTCATGCCCGCGTGCTCATCTATATTCTTCAGCAACAAGGCGTGAAGATTGAGGGCCTGACAGACTTAGACCTCAGCCTCAAAGGCACGGATGTCTATGGTGTGCCGGTTCTGGGCGATGACGAGGTTCTCAAATCCTATGAGCCCGCAATGATCAAATTGGTCAATGCGGTCGGCAATGCGCCGGGCTCAGGGCAGTCGGGATTGCATGTCCGACGCGCGCTCTTTGAGCGGTTCAAATCTAAAGGCTATGGATTTGCTACGATCATCAGCGATGACGCTCTGGTGTCTGATCACGCCACCTTGGGCGAAGGCGTTCAAGTGGTGACGCGCGCGCTTGTACATCCCGGTGTAAAGGTTGGGGACAACACCATCCTGAATACGGGCGCAAGTCTGGATCACGATTGCTGGGTTGGGGCGCACAGCCATATTGCCCCCTGGGCGGTGTTATGCGGCGGCGTCACCGTTGGCACGGAGTGTCACATTGGAGCGCGGTCCGTATTGGTTCCCGGCATAAAGGTTGGGGATGGTGCTGTTGTTGGCGCTGGCGCTGTTGTCATCAGCGATGTTGCCGCTGGAGAAACTGTGGTCGGAAATCCTGCCCACCCGATTTCTGTCAAACAAGCCTAGAGCTTGCCGCCGATGAGGGCGTGGTGAAACCCGGGCGAGTCAGGTATCTTGTGAGCCACTTACAAAAGGACGGCAGAATTTTTCTGTGAAATCTCTCAGCAGCATATTTACCCAGCCCCGCAATCTTGTTGTGCTCATGCACGATACAGTCATGGCCTTCATTGCCGTGGGTATTGCTTTTTTTCTGCGCCTCGGCCCCGGCATGTTCGATCAAATGGCGATCGTGCTGCAGCTCTCCGCAGTCTATGCGGCCTTGGCTCTGGTTGTGTATCTGTTTACAGGATTATACCGCCACGTCTGGGCCTACGTCTCCTTCGCTGACGGTGTCAATATTGTTCGGTCTGCAACGCTGGTTTCTTTCGCTTTTCTGCCGCTGATGTTTCTATTTACCCGGCTGGACGATGTGCCCAGGTCGGTTCCCATCATTGGCTGGTTTGTTCTGGTTGTTATTCTGGCGGGTCCGCGCCTCGCCTTTCGTCTGATCAAAGATCGTCGCTTTGGCTTTTTCGGGACCGTCCATGCCGTGCCGACACCGGTGCTGCTCATTGGAGCTGGCGACGACGCAGCGCATTTTATTCGCGCCACCAAACTTGATGCCCAGAGTCAGTATTTGGTTGTTGGTCTGTTAACAGCAACGCCTTCGCGTGTCGGTCAAATTATGCACGGTGCCGAGGTTCTCGGGCAGGACAGTGACATCGAGGACATTATCGAGCGGCTAACGTCGCGCGGGTTAAGGCCAAAACGACTGATCCTGGCCCGGCCCGAAAACCAGCGGGACATTCTGGGAGAGCTGCTCCGTGTCTCCCAAGACACCAATATTCCCCTGGCCAAGCTGCCGCCTGTGACGGATGTTCGCAGCTATGACGAGCCCGACTTTGCGCCGCGGCCCATTTTGCTTGAAGACCTTCTCGGGCGACCGCCGCACAGCTTAGACCGAGAGGCCATGCAGGCCTTGATC
>CAYGSZ010000067.1:10908-12330 GCA_964352705.1 uncultured Rhodobacterales bacterium | reverse complement strand
ATGACGCAAGTGAAACAACAGTTAAGCCTTTGTTTGCACTGCACAAATTATTGATGAACTACAAAGTGGTTAAGCAGCTGTAAGCAGGTACGTTTGCAGGTAATGCTCTTTCGTAAAACAGATGTATTATTTCGTATAGTCACAATATTCAGACATATTTGTGAAATCAACGCCAAAAAAAAGACGTTTCCTTAGCACGCTTAAAATCGAAAAATATCAGCAATGCTAGGATTTATTGAAATTGGCGAAAGTCGTTTAGCCCATCGCCTAATTGGTCGGAATAATCAGCAATTCGTTAGGCTGTCCAAACGCAAGAACGCGGCGTGTCTGTTCGTCTAGCATATCCCGGTCCAGACTCTCTGGCCTGAGAAGCGAAATTTTATGCTCAATTTTCGCCCGCTCGTCTTGAATAGCGACCAAATCACTCTGAGCCGCTTCCAATTGATGCCGAAGTTGCCACCAAGCAAGCAAACCCCGGTCTCCTTGAACGGCATGATAGGCGAAATACGTCACCAGAGCGGCACCCAATAGTGGCGCAAGGATTTGTTTTGCCTTCTTGCTATGCTCTGAGCCTCTTTTCATAAACGGATGGAATCATGCCGGAGTCTTGTGGTCAAGTCTTTCAAATCGGATTCTTGTAATAGATTCAAGGCTGTGGCAAATGCGACTCAGTTTGATTCGGCTCGAAGCCTTAGCCGATAGCAAAATATGAAAAACGTGTTGAATGGCGCTAAAGCTGACCTTTGTCCGCTAGGAAGTCCCAAGCCGCCTCATCGTTTACGTTTTGTATCAACATCAGGCACTGTCCACAAACTGATGAAACGTTACATGAAGGTCTGAGCCAATGGTCACAATTGGGTATCTGATAATAGCAGCAGCAGCCTTTGCCTGCCTGGTCTGGTGTGTCAGGGCATATATGGAGCAAAAGACAACGGTGCTTCTGCTCACGTTGATCCCATTGTTGTTCCTGTGGTTTGACTCTTTCGCGGTCGCAACTGGTCAGTTTATAGGTGAAGGACCGGTTATGTTGGGCGTTACCTACCTACGGTATGCATGGCACTGGGGCACCCTGCCCCTGTTGATCATTGTCGCTGGCATACTGTTACGACGAACCGGCTTTCAATTCGCGCAGAACAAAATAGTCATGGGCTTGTTCTGTGCATTGGCCGTATTTTTTATCATCTTCGATTTCAGATACATCTTTATCGTCGATTTCTATCCGGCCTGTTTCGCCGAGACCCTTCGCTATGTCACCAAAGTTTCCGAAACTCAGGCTTGCTCGCCTGACATGGCTGGCGTCGGCATGAGCGTTCCGCCAGCAGCAGCTATCCTCACGAACCTCATACTCATGGGCGTCGGCATTGCCATTTGGGTCCGGCACAAATGGCCCTGGCTGGCGGTCGGCTGCATGATCATGTTCGC
>CAYGSZ010000067.1:0-10808 GCA_964352705.1 uncultured Rhodobacterales bacterium | reverse complement strand
GCCAGTCGTTCTCGCTTAGAGGAGGGACGCACAAAGGCCGTCACCTCATGCCCCTGTGCAGCTAATATTTTGCTGATGCGCGCGCCTGTATGCCCGGTCGCACCTAACACCAGAACGTTCTCCGCCTGAGCCTCAAGCGACAGGCCAAGCATCACAGCGATGACAAAAAATGCGTAAAACCGTTTCATTATGCCCCTCTAAGCCTCTTACAGATGGACCCAAGTCCGGCATATTGAGGCATATATCCCAGAATCAGCGGTTAAAATGACCAACTGGCGGGAGGGCTTGATTATTTCCCTCGTCCACGGTCATCCTGGCTTTATACCAGAGGTTGGGTGGATTTTAGCAAAGGGAACGTCATGTCCGCACTTATTAAGGGCCTAGCCGTAGTGGTCATTCTTGCTGCTGGAGGATTTGGCATCTGGTTGTGGATGCTGACGTCTGGTGGTTTTGACATCTCGCTGGAAGACCTGCGTGCCAAGTACGAAACCCCTGACTCCAAATACATCATGCTTGATGGCATTGAAGTCCATTACATGGATGAAGGCACCGGCCCTGTTGTAGTTCTTTCTCATGCTTCCTTTCACAGCTTGCGGGCCTGGGACGACATGGTTGAAGACCTCAAAAAGGACTTCCGCATCATCCGGTTCGATTTTCCAAATGCGGGATTAACGGGTTTTGACCCTCAGCAACGCTACTCTGTGGAGCAAAATCAAGAGATGATCACGCTGCTCACAGAAGCCTTAGGCGTTGAGCGCTTTGATCTGATCGGCACGTCATCGGGGGGCACTGTGGCATTCCGATACGCCGCGAATCATCCTGAAAAAGTTAATCGCCTTATTCTCATCAATTCGGCTGGTATGCCCAGAACAGCACTTACCAATCCAAACCGCGAGCGTGGCACAGCTTTTGATCGATGGGTTAGATCTTACCACCAATCTAAAGACTGGTGGCGGCAATCTCTGTCCTTAAACGTTACCTCAAAGCCCCCCTCTGAAGAGCACATTGAGATGACTTACGACATGAATCGGCGGGCTGAGCGGGCTGAACCGGCACGTATTTTTAGACGGAACTATATCACGGGCGACCCATCTGTTGTGCTTGATGATATCAAGGCCCCTACTCTCATTTTATGGGGCATGGAAAACCCGACCGTGATGCACTTGGAAGCAAACATCATTCAGTTGTGGATGACCGGCGCACCAACCATAGTCAAAAAATATGATCGCCTTGGTCATTATCCGTACATTGAAGAACCAAAACTGGTTGCAGACGATGTGCGCGCATTTTTATCTGGTGACTGGGATGATCAACTTCGACAAACGCAACGAGTCAAACCTGAAGACCTCGCCTTGCTAAAAGGTAACTGAGGCAAATAATTAGGCGTCCTCACCGTTGAGCCGTTTGCTGTTCACCCGGACCAAACGTTTTCCGATGTTGGTGCCTTTGAACAGTCCGACAAACGCATCAGGTGCGTTCTCTAAACCGTCGACAATATCATCGCAGTATTTCAGTTTGCCGTCTTTCATCCAGGCGCTCATAGCGGCACGGCCTGCATCATATTCTTCAGTGTAGTCGTGGATAATGAACATAGGCTTATCCATCTTCCAGGTCCAAGGAGACCCGTCATCTTCCAGCGTATTGTATTGCTCGGTTGAGCCGACATAGGTGACACGCCCACCCGGATTAAGGTGGGTCAAAATCGCCTCGGCCATCGGGCCACCGACGTTATCGTAATAGATGTCCACGCCTTTTGGACAAGCGCGTTTCACGGCCGATCCAATGTCATTCACGGCCTTGTAATTGATACCCGCATCAAACCCCATCTCTTCGGTTAGGAAACGTATTTTTTCTTCTGATGACGTAATACCAATAACTGTCGCACCATAGATCTTGCCAATCTGCCCGGCCAAATGCCCAACGGCTCCGGCAGCTGTGGACACGACCATCACGTCGCCCGGCTTTGGTATACACTCACGGATCACCGAAAAATACGCCGTCATACCTGGGCGCCCCAAAACACTTGCGGCTGTGTTCAGCGGACCAAGACTTTCATCAACAACGCGCAAACCAGAGCGGTTATGAATGTAATGCCCCGTCCCTCTGGTCAGCCCATAGTTTTGCCAGCCCAAAACACCGTTCACCACATCGCCATCTTTAAAGTCAGGGTGATGGGATTTCACAATCTCGCCGACAATGTCGCCGAGCATCACGCCGTACAACGGAACAACTTCAACATTGCGGGGCGTTGCGTTCATGACCAAGCGCTGAAAGGGATCAACAGACAGATAAAGGCTGCGCACCAGCAATTGGCCTGGCGCTGGTGCCGGCACAACATCTTCAACCATCATGAAATCATCGACCGAGGGCGTGCCGCTTGGATGGTTGGTCAGCAGCCATCTTTTGTGGGTTTCTTCTGTCTCGGGTTGCCACCCTTTAATGATGACATCACTGACCGGCTTTTCCATGATCTACTCCGCAAGGCTTTGAAGCTAAGACTCTTGGCACACCAGCACCAACTGGCAACCCTTTTCACAAACAAAAACGCCGACCACTAAGGCCGGCGTTTTATAAAGTCTGTGTCTTCTTAATGCTCGATTGGCTTACTCAGCGGCTTCCCTTACCGGCTCAGCTTCAGGCAATGCTTCAAACACCGGTGCAGGATCAAGCACCCAGGCTTTGCTATCGCGACGATAGGGACAGGGAATTGCTGTTATAACATCGCCTTTGGCCGTTAAAGCGTTGATCGCTTCATAATCCAGACGCCAACCTTTCTGTTCCCATTCTTTGAGTTTGCCGCGGTACTGAACAACCACTCGGTCGTGAGGCATAAGCACTTCTTTGGTGGTGGTCGGCGGAGTCATTTTTGGCTCCAGCTTTTCAACAACCACGATGTCTTCACTGGCAACAAACATATTCCGTTCTTTAATTTTTTTATCAAGAAACTTATTCAGCCACTCATGCTTGGTGATCGCCATGTTGCGCAAGTTGACCAAGAAGATACGCGTTCTGGCCTCGTCAATTGGCGCTTCAAACATATACTGATGGAGGTGCATTTTTTCGGACAGATGGATAAAGGTCCACATGTGGTTGGGGCCATAAGTACCAGAGCCCGCTTGCATCTTGCCTCCTTCCTTACGGAACCGCTTCATCAACCAGTTCTTCAAGGGGGGGGCATCAAAGGTATGCATAAACCCGAAACCCCAATCGTTGTTCTTATGGGGTTCCAGTTCATTGACCTTGTATTCTTCTTCTTTCTCACCCTGAAAGCCGTGGGTGGAATGCACATACTCGTTATGGGCCGGGTCTAGGCCATTCTCAATGGAACGCTCGTAGTTGTAATTGACATCGAACGTCTGAATGGTCGCGCGCCAACCATCTGTGCCATATTCATCAATTGGCATGATGGGGGGACGTTCCGCTTCGGGAAGGTCGCCAATAAACGCAAACACCAATCCGTACTTATCAACAGAGGGATAAGCATCTACCCGCGCGCGCGCTGGAATTTTACCATTAATTCCCAACGATGGAATCCGCGTGCAGATACCATCTTTTGTGAAGCGCCAGCCATGATACGGGCATTGAACAGTTCCATCTTCCTTACACTTACCGCCCGAGAGTGCACCGCCACGATGCACACAGGTATCAGACAACAGAGCTGGTTTACCTTCGTTATCGCGAAAGGCCACAAAATTGTGTTTCAAAATTCGAACGCGGACGGGCCTGTCTGTCAGGTCATCGCTCACACAAACCGGATACCAGAAATTTACATACATGACTTTTGTCTCCCTCTCTCGCTAGCGGCTATGGCAGCCTACTTTAAGAATTATACCCCATCTATGAGAGGATTGGATGTTTTGCGGTTTGATCCGGATCAATTTTCTCTCAGTTTTTCTTGGCCGGTTGATGAGCGACCGAATATTTTATAACCCCTTGTTTCTAATGGGGTTTCAATTGAAATTCGAGTTGGAACACCTAAACTGGAATTACAGACCATGAGATCAAAGGATATCTGGTCGACACTTCATTAAGAGCCCAAAGACCCCAATCCATCACTATTTTCTTGGGTTTTTCTTTGCATCCAGAGTTATCAGCATCCATAACAGCCCGCTGGCCATCCTACGGTCACCTGCAGCCATCATCCCCCAAATGGTGATCGGACCTAATTATTAAATGCGTAGGAATAGCGTTACCGCCACAGAAAGTTACTCCATGACAGAGATCATCAACCCGGCCGCACCTAACGGATCGATACCGCCTTCAAAATCACTCCCTAAAGTTACTGGCTTGGTTCTCGCGTACGGGATGCTGATCAGCGCCATCGGTAACAACTTCCTGATCACAATTCTACCTCCCCTTGGGCGTGATATGGGGTTCGTCGAGTGGCAGGTTGGGGCCATTCTTGCCGTCGGTGGCGCTTTCATGCTGATCACAGGGCCGGTGTGGGGCCGCATCAGCGAAGACTGGGGCCGCAAGAAGGTCATTCTGGTTGGCGCTGTCGGTTACGTTATTATGACCGCAGCCTTCGCCTTCACTATTGATCTGCGCCTTGCCGGAACAATGAGCGCGTTCACATGCTTCCTTCTCCTGGTCGCAGTGCGTGGCCTGTACACGCTTTCTTCAGGTGCGATCTATCCAGCAACAATGGCCATGGTTGCGGATATGACCAGCAAGGAAAACCGCGCGGGCGGTTTGGCAATGATCACCGCAGCCTGGGGTTTTGGGTCGGTTGTAGGTCCCGCAATTGCAGCGATGTTTTCATCTCTTTCGCCAACAGCCCCCTTTTACATCGTCACAGTGATGGGCGTGGCTGCGGTAGCGCTATACGTCTACTGCCTGCACGAGCCGGAGCGTCACAAGCGATCTAATAAAGTCGGTTTCCGTCATATCATGACTCCTGCCGTACTCAGCATCGCTGGCGGATTTATGGTTCTCATCCTTGGCAACGTGACAATGGTTGTCATTCTTGGCTTTCACTTTCAAGACGCCTTCGGACTCAGTACAGCAGAAACAGCGCGTGGCGTTGGCATAGCCCTGTTCGTCTCTGCCATCGCACAGATCATAATCCAAATTGGTGTTATTCCGCGTCTCAAGTGGTCGCCGCGTCGGATGATAAATGTGGGTATGCCGGTTGCCTTCGTTGCGGTTCTGCTCATCATGAGCGCTCACAGTTACTGGGCTCTCATTGGCGCTATGGGTCTCTTCGGGTTGGGCGGAGGCGTTGGCTGGCCCGCTTATATGACAGCGGCCTCCCTCGCCGCCGGACCAGAAAACCAAGGGAGCATGGCCGGCTTGACCGGAGCCTTCCAAGCGGTTGGCTTTATGATTGGGCCCATTGTCGGTACGGTCGCCTATCAAATCGATCCGGCATCCCCTTTTATCATTTGCGCATCGCTTCTGGTTATTTCAGTATTGATGGCCAATTTCTTACCGATGCCCGCACCGCATGAAGACTAATCCAATTGACCCCGCTTCAGTCGAGGATCACGATATGAAACATCTCTTCGTTCTTTCCGCTTCTGCATTTATGGCCTGGTCGTTTTCTGCGCAGGCGCAAGGCCAAATAGAAATTACAGAGACATTCTGCAATACCGCCCAAATCGCAATCATGAGCACTAAGGTTCCAGCGGAAACGATGGTACATCCGGATTTTGATGCCTTTGTCTTATCCAAGGCCTCCATTGATCCGCTGCGCAACGAGCAGTTCACAACCACAGGACCAGACGGCGCGCCCCGCATGATCTCATGCAAAATGAAAACGCCGGATCACATCGCAGAATTTTACGGCGAAGATAAAGTCAACCCGGAAGCCCTCTCCTGCGAAGCCATCAACCGGGCAAATGTCTCTGCGGTTATTGCAAGTCTGACACCAGAGGAATCGGAACGCCGAACACTCTCAGATCAGAAAATCGTATTTGATGAAGACATCTCTGTGATGAGCGGCGTGTCTTGGACCAAACCCTTCGACTTCGCCTACAGCGGCGACAATGGCGCGTTGCATATCCAAAGCAAACGCTTGCAAATCGATTGGACCAGTCTCTTATTCAAGCTGGCCCCTGACCGCTTTAAAGGTGCGCTGTATTGTCACCTCATTGCGCCGGAATACGTGAAAGCTCTGATCCTCGGAACAGAACAGATCCCCTCACCGACCGACAGCTAATCTCGAAATCTAAAAAGCACGAGTAAGTTCCAACCCAAAGGTCCGTGGTCTTAGGGGAGTGAACTGTGAGGTTGCACTCAAACTAAAACTGTTGCCATAGGCAAAGGTGTTGCCCCGGTTGTTAAACAGGTTTGCAACGCTGACCTGCGCTGACCATTGATCAAAGACGAGTCCTGCTCGCAACCCAACCCGATGGAATTCACCCATTTCCGGAGATAGGTCCTGATCAAAGAAGAGCCGAGAAGCACCAACATAACGATAATCGCCACTGACATTTAAGGTCGTGCGCGCGTTTAGCGGCTTTGAATAATAAAAACCTAAACCGCCAGCGAAGGCAGAGATGGCTGGTAATCGGTCACCCTTTTCAGCATTCAAAAAAGAATTTGCTTGATACAGCGTGGGATCATTCCAAATGCCAACGGCAGTGACGGTCAAGTGATCAAATAACTTTGCAGCGACTTGCAACTCGACACCAAAGTTCCTGGCGTTGCCTGCATTGGTCACAAACAAAAACCCTGTTGGTAGGATCTGATCAGATTGAATATCGTCCCAATGCACATAAAAGGCGGATGCATCTATACGCAAACGATCATCAAACAAGCGCGACTTAAACCCAACCTCATAGTTCCATAAAGAGTCGTCGCTGAAAGTTTGAGTTTGCAAAGACTCGTCAGAATCTAATTCAGGATCAAACAAAGCTGAGATCGGTGTATTGATATTCACGCCGCCAACCCGAAAGCCCTTCGCCGCCTGGGCATATACGTGCGTGAAAGGGGTTAACTCGTAACGAATGGAAGCACGTGGGGTCACTGCATTCTCTTTGTTGGGAAGGTCTGTTTCTTCTATTCGCCCACTTAACAGCCCCGTTGTTAGCGAGGAAACATCTAGTGTTGCACGATTCCAGCGCATCCCGACTGAGAGTTCCAAAGAGGGGGTGAACCTGAATGAAAAATCTCCGAACGCGGCAAACTGCTTAACGTCGTCATCACGGTCTTCGGCAAACACAATATCGTCTGGAAAACCCTCAGAGGCATATACAGCGCCTGCACCGGGCACGGTGAATGCTGTTTTGACATTCTCGTTTCTATCCAAATAAAAGCCACCGATCAGCCAGTCAAACCGTTGACCATCTGAGAAGACTCTAACCTCCTGGGCAAGCGTTGAAATCTTGTTGCGGGCAATAAAGGGACTTGGACGAATTGATAGATTGAGCAACTCTGGTACCACAATAGAGGCATCCGATTGATTCTGAATGCGACGCCGAATATGCGTCGTCGCGGAAACAAACTTTGCCCATCTTAAATCGCCCTCAACAACAAACCCGGCTTGATAAAACTGATCACGACGGGGTTCAGCAACGTAGTTGGACCGGGTTAACAACCCAACGTCTGGTGAAAAGTATTGTGTATCGTCAAGGCTAATTTTTTGTGCGTTTCCTGTTAGCGTCGCAGACCAGTTTTCACCGATGTCGGTCTGAGTGGTGATACGTCCCCCAAAAATATGAGCTTCATTTACATTGTCTTCGGCCAAACGCACATCATCAATAAACCCGCCAAATTGATCATTAAACACCGCAAGCCGCACGGCAGAACGGCCCTCGATCAAAGGCACGTTGATCATCCCGTCTGCTGTGTAACTAGGGCCACCGCTGTTGGTAAAAGACCCACCGAGACCGACATTGCCCGAAAATTCTGAGGTATCAGGCTTATTGGTGATAATTCGGAACGTGCCGCCGAGAGACCCGGCTCCAAAAAGCGTCCCTTGAGGACCGCGCAGAACTTCAACACGCTCCACATCAACCAATCTAAAGTCAGGGTTTGTATCACTAAACACCAACGGCGATTCATCAATGTATAGCCCAACAGTGGATTGTGTTCTGTCTGCCAACGGCCCATCCGATTGACCCCGCACGAATATCTTGTTCCGGCCAGGACCCTGGTTGGTTGAGCTTAACCCGGCGACTAAGCCGATAAGGTCATCCGTATCACGAACGGCCATGGCTTCCAGTTGCTCCGCACCTACCGTTGCGACACTGACTGCAATGTCTTGGGGATCACGTTCTCGCTTGGTAGACGTCACAATGACTTCTTCCAATCCAAATCGCGTGTCCTGCCCAGCACGGACTGTCGGTTGTCGAACAGCCCGCGCCGCCCGCCGCTCTGGCGCTTTGGGTGCGGGATAAATCCGCAGCGTCTTTGCATCCAGAAAATCGTAGGCTAAACCGCTATTACGGATCAAAAGCCTCAGACCTTCGCCAGTTGAGTACAACCCACTGACTCTTGGTGTCGTATACTTAAGCCCATCGATGCCCTCTAAGCCAATGGATACGTTTGCCTGCAGAGCAAAAGTAATCAGAGCATCTTCAATGGGGGAGGATGCCACTTCAAAAAAAATCAACCGTGATTGATATGGGATCGCTGGCGGATAAACCGCACTCATCTGATCTTGAGCCGACGCAGACTCGGATGAAATCGTTACTCCAAGAGCAGCCATCAGAGTGGCACTGCCTATTAAAAACGTTAACGAGTAATCGAAAAACTTCACCATAACGCGTTGACGGCGCCGACCACTAAGGACGGGCTTCAAGGCGTAAACCGCCCCCCTCTTCCGAGACGACAGTCAATTGCATCAACCCTGCCAAACGCTGCGCCATAACTTCAGGAGCCTCTATCGTTAGAACACCCGTAAATGTCATTGCCTCAAGTTCCCGCGTTTGCAAAGACAAAGGCGATAGCGAGTAACGGTTAATGTCTTCAAGTACCTCACCGAGCAAAGCGTCCTTGTAAATCAACTGACCGCGCTGCCATGCGGTAGCGGAAACTGCATCAACGGCGTACGATGTAATCGAAGCCACCTGGGTATTCACGTCGGCGCTTTGATTGGACGTTAACACCACAGCCTTGTTCGGCACCGGTCCATCAACATCGGCACTGACCGAAACACGCCCTTCCAAAACCGTAACTGCAAAACCATCACCCTGGCGCAGAACATCAAAAACAGTCCCCAGCACTTCAACAGCGCCACCGTCCATGCGCACAACAAACGGGCGACTGGCATCCGGTTGCACATCAAATAACGCGCCGCCACGAGTTAGCGTCACAATACGTCTATTGTTCTGAAACGCCACTTGGATAGATGATCCTGTATTCAACGTCACAGTTGATCCGTCTTCTAAGCTGATATCCCGACGCTCACCGATCTCAGTGGCATACTGAAGACTCTCAATCTGACTATCTTGATTTGGAAAGAGAACCACTCCAACAATGAGAAGCATCACACAAGCAGCCGCCAATTGAGGCCGCCACCAAGGTCGCAACAAAGCCCCCATAAGAGGCGGCAGCGTTTTAACAGCATCATTTTCGCGCGCTTCTGGTCCGAAACGAGACCGAATGGAATCTGCCGCATCACCTGCTGCAATCCATGCAGAATCTAGGTCTCTGAAAATCTCTGCGTTTAATTGGTCAGCTTCCATCCAGGCCAGATAATTCTCCATATCCAGCTCTGACATAGACTCGCCGTTCAGCATTTGGACCCAAGCCAACGCTTCCCGTTCTCGTCTGTCTTGTGCGTTCTCGAACATCTCTTTTCTCGCTGAAGCCTAAATCAACCTGAATTGCGTATAATTTGCCTCACCAACAGGACGTCGCCGCATCACTCTGACCTCCATCACTTTTGGGTGAAATTTTTGGCCAAACCTCATTTCAGGGCCTCGGCCAGCAGGCGCAACGCCTTAATCATATGCTTTTCAACGGTGCTTTTTGATAATCCCATCAGTCTTGCAACCTCTGTATACGGGTGACCATCAATCTTATGCAGAACAAAGGCCTGCCTGACTTTTGGCGTTAATCCCTCCAGCGCCGCCATGACACGGTTAATGTCTTGGCGGCCAGCCAACTGGCGCTCGGCATTGGGTGCAGGGTCAAGAAAATCTTCTCCAGCAGACTCCGTGCGCAGCCCCCCATACGCAGAGTCCCGCGCCTTGGCACGGGTGTTGCGACGAATAAGATCCACCGACAGATTGCGCGCAATGCTAAAGGCCAAGGCCTTTACACTCTCTATCTCTTCCGTTTGTGCAACATGGTGCAGTTTGATGAAGGTCTCTTGAACAATATCATCTGCATCTGCTTCATTGCCAAAGCGCGCCGTCAAAAATCGCTTTAACTGCGGCTGCACGTCCGCAAAAAGTCTTTGAAACTCTTGCTCATCCGTCATGCGCGGATTTGCCCCACCTCATAGGTCCAAGTCCTGATCATAGGCCAGCCTATCAGCAAGCGCGAGTTATCTATCGAGCGATCTATATGGAGGTCGATAGCGTCCCATAGCGTCTTACAAGTGAAGCAATAATAAAAGTGCAGGAGCAGTATAAATGACAGCCCGTTTATCAAATATCTCGACCAAAAAACGGGCGGCGTGCGCATTACCAGACGGATATCTGCTCGCTATCATTTTGAACACTCTCGGCATAGGCATCATTCTGGCGGCCATCCTCGTTCTCATCGTCCGAGCGCAGATAAGCTTACCTTAAACAAAGACCGTCCAGAGTGAACTGGGCTTTCCCCTCCCTAGTCAATTCGCCCTGGACAAAAAAGAGCCCCACCATACCGGCGGGGCTCTTTCATAATCTCAGTTTTGTTAAAACCTATTTAGG
>CAYGSZ010000066.1:5253-12343 GCA_964352705.1 uncultured Rhodobacterales bacterium | reverse complement strand
TGACGCCGGGTGAGCAACACGGTCAACTCCGTCTCTCGCTTAAGCAGCGGCACCAGCACGCCAGCATGCACACGCTTGATCGTCACGCCCGGCGCACCGGCACCTTTTTCGTAGGAAATGCCGCTCGAGAGAATAGGCCCATATCCCTCGCCGTTGAACTCGCTCAGGCCCGCCTCACTGAGAAGCTGTCGCCCGGTCATCACATCCCCACGCAGGGTTGAGGACCGAGCCCGAGAAAGCTGCTGCCGAATATGGTCCGGCGTTACCATTCCTTTGGATCGCCAATGGGAAAGAACGTATCGCGGCTCCAGACACCGAATTTTTTGCCATCGTCCGTGTGATGTTCCGTCCCCAGGTCAATCAAATGATAAAACACAGACCGCACCAAACGCGCGTCCAGGTTCTTTCCGGTATGTATATAAGGTGACGGCTCACCAGAGACCGAATCAATGTCGACACGCAGCGCATGCGCCGAATCCAACGGCACATTCACGTCGAGGTTGGTTCTAAAATCGATAACTTGATTTGCCCCTTCTCCGGCATGGGTCAATTCGACAATCGTAAAAGGCACATCCTCAACGACGATGCGACCGTTCTCAGCAGGCGTGGTCAGCCAGTAGGAACCGTCCTCCCGCCGGTTCAAAACCGTTGAGAACAGCTTAACTATAGGCTTTCGACCAATCGGTGAGCCCCGGTAAAACCATGTCCCATCCCGGTCGATTCGAATGCCAAAGTCTCCGCAATCTTCCTCCTCAGACGCCCGGCTACCGGATGTCCTTAAGGAAGAGAGGGATTGCAACGCAGAATCTTCTTCTAACTTACCCACCTGAGCCTCCATACTCCCTGCACCAGATGAGAAATCCTTTAGTTGGAGTTATTTAGGTGTCGGATACGATAACACAATCTTCAGGCAAAACAGCCGCAGAGACCACAGCAGGAGTCTCGGTGGACGATGTCGAGCGGGTCAGCGCTCAGATCGCCCAAGCCAAACAGGCCGTTGAGCAAGTCATTATCGGCCAAAGCGCGGTGGTCGAAGAAAGCCTGATCACCCTGCTGGCTGGTGGCCACGTTTTGCTGATTGGCGTTCCTGGTCTTGCCAAAACCAAACTGGTGCAAACCATTGGTACCGTGATGGGTTTGGAAGATAAGCGGGTTCAGTTCACGCCTGACTTGATGCCGGCAGACATTCTTGGCTCTGAGATCCTCGACGAGAGTGATGATGGCAAGCGCCATTTCCGTTTTGTCAGAGGCCCCGTGTTCAGCCAGCTTCTCATGGCCGATGAAATCAACCGAGCCAGCCCCCGGACGCAATCTGCTTTACTGCAAGCCATGCAGGAGCGTCGGGTGTCGATCTCCGGTCATTATCACGACCTGCCACAACCCTTTCATGTGCTGGCCACGCAAAACCCAATTGAGCAGGAAGGCACTTACCCGCTGCCGGAAGCCCAGCTTGACCGCTTCCTGATGCAGGTCGATATCACCTATCCAGATCATGAGGCGGAGCGGCAGATCATTATTGCCACCACCGGCATCAAAGAAGTTGAGCCCAGACAGGTGATGGGGGCCAATGAATTGATGGCCGCTCAAGCGGTAGTTCGAAATTTACCCGTGGGCGAGAGTGTTATTGACGCCATTTTAAAATTGGTGCGTGCCGGACGTCCTGAAACCACAGGCATCAATGAAGTGCGGGATTGGGTCGCCTGGGGGCCGGGCCCCCGCGCCAGTCAGGCCCTGATGCTTGCGGTTAGGGCGCGAGCGCTGATGCAGGGCCGTCTGGCCCCCTCCATCGACGACGTGCTGGCCCTGGCCAAGCCCGTTCTGAAACATCGCATGGCTTTGAGTTTCGGCGCACGCGCCGATGGCAGAAGCCTGAACGACATTATCGACCGACTGCGCGACGCCGCAGACACGACTGCGAGCAAGGGTTAAACGCCCGCGTTCATTATGCCTATCACCGCCCAGTCCCTTCAGCATAGCGCAGAGCATGCGGCCTCAACGCTGCCGCCGTTGTTGATCGACGCCAACCGCGTGGCGGCAACAGTATCCATGGGCAGTCATGGCCGCAGGCGGGCCGGACCGGGAGATACGTTTTGGCAATTCCGGCATTACGAACAAGGCGATTCAAGCCAGCTCATTGATTGGCGGCAATCGGCAAAATTCGGCGCTCTGTTTGTGCGTGAGCGGGAATGGGATGCCGCGCAAACGGGCGCCTTGTGGTGTGACTGCTCGCCCTCAATGGCGTTTCGCTCGGCCAAAACCCTGCCGACAAAAGGCGAACGGGCGAGTGTGCTCGGGTTGAGTCTCGCCTCTTTAATGCTCGGCGGCGGAGAACGCGTTCGGCTTCTGGGTGCGCCTCAATCAGCAGCAGCGGGACGCTTAGCGCTGTTGCAAATGGCGCATCACTTAGAGCGCACTTTAAAGGCCAATCAAGCAGCCGATATTCCGCAGGCGCCAGAGTCCTTACCCAGACATGCAGCCGTGGTGCTGATCAGTGACTTCCTCATGCCTGTGCCCTCTATAGAGACGGCCATAGGCTCCTTCGCAGGACGTGGCGCGCGCGGTCATTTTCTGCAGGTTTTAGACCCGGCTGAAGAAAGCTTGCCCTATGCAGGGCGTATTCGCTTTCAGGGCCTGGAAGAGGAAGGCCAGTTGTTGATCGAACGCACCGAAGATATTCGGGCCGCGTATCAACAGAAATTGGCCGCGCATCGCGACGCCCTCATCGCACTAACCAACCGCTTTGGCTGGACCTTTGGCGTTCATCATACTGACCGGCCACCGCACACGGCCCTGGTAAGTCTGCATACCCGCTTGGCCGAGCCACCGCGATGACCTTCGGTGCCTTAACCTTCGCGTTTCCCTGGGTGCTGACGGCGCTGGCTGTCCTGCCGCTGATCTGGCTGTTGCTGCGGGTGACACCACCGGCAGCCCGGAATTTAAACTTTCCCGCTATTCGCCTATTGTTTGGTCTGGTCTCCCCTGAAACCTCCTCGGCCCGGACGCCGTGGTGGTTGATGCTGCTAAGACTGCTATGCATCGCCTTAATTATTATTGCCTTGGCTGATCCCGTCCTAAATCAACGTCAATCCATGCAACAATCGCCCCTGGTGGTGGTGGTTGATGATGGGTGGGCAGCGGCCTCCGGATGGGCAGAGCGACAAACTGCATTGGTGCGCATTCTGGAAGGTGCAGACCGGGATCGGCGCGCCGTGCTTCTGGCCACAACGGCTCCGACCGAATCAGGTGAATCCGATCCCCTGTCCTTTGCAACGGCTGGAACAGCTTTGGCAACAGCCCGCAGCCTCGAAGCAAAGCCCTGGGCTGCTGACCGCAGCGCGTTGTTAAAACGTCTGCAGGATAGCACCATTCGTCCCCCGGCTGAGGCGATATGGCTAACAGATAATGTCGCGGGTGATTCTGATACGGACATCGCCTCTTTCCTGCAAAAACTTGGACGGCTCACCGTTCTCAGAAATGACCTGCGCTCCGGCCCCTTTGTTTTGGGTCCGGCAGATCGCGTCCCTGAAGGCGACGAAAACATCATCGAAGTGACGGTGCGTCGCCCCGCAGACGATATTTTACCGGCAGCAGCGCTCACCGTCAGAGCCTTGGACGAAGCCGCCCGCGCGGTGGCCCAAACCACAGCAGAATTCAGCGACGGGGAAACCGTTACGGCAGCGCGGTTTAACGTCCCGACGGAACTGGGCAATCGCATGGCCCGGCTGACCCTTGAAAACAGTGCCAGTGCGGCCAGCGTTTTTCTTCTTGATGATCGCTGGACCCGCCGTCCGGTCGGCGTGGTGTCCGACAACCCTGATGGCATTATCACGCCCCTGCTGGAAGACGGCTATTATGTGACGCAAGCGTTACTGCCCTATGCGGAAGTCAGAGGGGGCACGCTGGGCGATCTGCTGCAACGGGACTTGGCTTTGCTGGTGCTGGCCAGCGGCAACCGGGTCACCGCCCCCGAAGCAACTTTGATTGAGCCGTGGATTGAACAGGGTGGGGTTCTGGTGCGCTTTGCCGGACCAACGCTCGACGGCAATGTGGATGACCTCTTGCCCGTGCGTTTGCGCGGCGGGGGGCGCAGCTTTGGCGGCACCATGTCGTGGACGGAGCCTGTGGGGCTCGCCGCGTTTCCCGACAACAGCCCCTTTGCAGGCCTGGCCATCCCCGATGACGTTTTGGTCTCCTCGCAAGTTCTTGCGGAACCCTCACCTGGCCTCACAGACCGCACTTGGGCGCGCTTGGAAGACGGCACGCCGCTGGTCACAGCCGAGCAACGCGGACAGGGGTGGATTGTGTTGTTTCATGTGACCGCCACGCCGCAATGGTCGAGCCTGCCCCTGTCCGGGGTGATGGTCGATATGCTGCGGCGGGTGCTCGACCTGAGTCGCGGCGTTGCAGAGAACTCTGCGTCTTTGCCGACCAGCCTCCCCGCACGGGAAGTGCTGAATGGAGCAGGACAATTGATCGTACCCCCGCCCACCGTGCTCGCGCTTGAGCGTGACAACGTGAGAAAGCCAGACTTAGGTCCTACTCATCCGCCGGGCTATTACGGTGCAGGTGCGACACGGGTGGCGGTGAATCTAGGACCGACCCTTGGACCCTTCAGTGCTCAACGGAATTGGCCGTCAAACGTTGCCGTCACCAACTTCGATTCTGTCTCGGCGGAGCGCACGCTGCGGCCTTGGTTGCTGTTTGCAGCACTGGCCCTGTTCACCCTGGATTTCGTTCTCTCGCTGGTGCTGCGTGGCGTCGTGACAGTACCGACTATCAAAACAGTCAGACCGGCCGCAGCTCTCGTCGTTGGTTTAGGTTTTATGTTCATGCCTGACACCGGGGTCGCCGACGATGAAATGATCGACACATCAATCCTCGACGCGGTGCTCGAAACCCGTCTGGCCTATGTGCGCAGTGGACGTCCAAACCTTGATCAGCTATCGGCGCAAGGCTTGTCAGCGTTGACCGGTGTGCTGGCCGCACGGACCTCAGCCGAAATGGGGGCCCCGGCAGAGGTAAATCCGGAAACCGACGATCTGTTTCCCTACCCGATTGTCTATTGGCGCATTGCTCCGGATCAGGAGCCACCATCAGAACAAGCGGCAACGCGCCTCAACGATTATCTTGGTCGGGGCGGCATGATTGTGTTCGACGCCCCGAATCAGATTGGGGCCAATGAAAGCGGCGAAGGCGATCAAGTGGGCCGCGCGCTGAATGGCGTGCTGGCGCGATTGAACGTGTCGTCTTTGGTGCAAGTACCTGAGGGTCATGTGTTGCGCCGCAGTTTTTACCTGCTGCCCGATCTGCCAGGACGCTACACCGGCGCTCCCGTTTATATTGAGCGGGGGTCAGTGGCCAACGATGGCGTGTCGTCGATCATCATTGGCAGTCATGATTGGGCCGCTGCCTGGGCACGCGACAGCCGGGGTCTGCCGATTTATCCGGTTGTGCCGGGTGGCGAGCGTCAGCGTGAATGGTCTTATCGGTTCGGGGTAAATCTTGTGATGTACGCTCTGACCGGAAACTACAAAGCTGACCAGGTGCATTTGCCCGCGATCATGCAGAGACTGACTCAATGACCGGCTTAACCTTCTCGGCGCTGGTCCCTATGCCCTTACTGCTAACCCTTCTGGCCGCAGGACTTGGGCTCGCGGGGTATGCCCTGATACGTCGCTCACGTGCTGCCGGGTTGCGCATTCTGGCCCTACTGTTGTTGGCAGCCGCCGTGATGGACCCTCGGGCTACCATCGAAAACCGCACACCCTTGAATGATGTCGCCGTGGTGGTGATTGATGAAAGCCAATCCCAACAACTGGCCGACCGCCCAGAGCGCACGGCAGAAACCGCCGAACAACTTAAAATCAATCTCGACCGTCTTAATGCGACGGATGTGCGGACCGTGCGCCTGACACCACAGTCCGCCGGACTAAAAAGTGACGGCACACGCCTGTTCGATACGGTTGCCCGAACCATCGCAGACATTCCCAACAGTCGTCTGGCAGGCGTTATTCTGATCACCGACGGCATTGTTCACGATGTGCCTGCCCTGGCCGAACAGGCGGGCATCAAAGCGCCGGTGCATGTGCTGCTGACCGGACGTCAGGACGAGCGGGATCGCCGCATTGTGGTGGTCGAAGCGCCGGAATTTGGCCTGGTCGATAAAACCGTCACCCTGCGCCTGCGAGCCGAAGATACAGCCTTCCAGCCGGGCGCGCCCATCTCTGCCAGCCTGCGCACGGACGGAGGCGCTGTTCAGCAATTCACAATGCGAACCGACGAAACTCTGGAAATCGTGGCAACGCTGGAGCACCCGGGCACTAACGTTTTTGAAGTCGCTGTGGCTGACGTAGACGGTGAGATTTCCACCACCAACAATCACACGCTGATCAGCGTCAACGCCATCCGGGATCGCCTGCGGGTGTTGCTGATTTCTGGGCAGCCTCACGTGGGCGAGCGGACCTGGCGCAACCTGCTGAAATCTGACCCCAATGTGGATTTGGTCCACTTCACAATTTTGCGGCCCCTGTCGAAAGATGACGGCACGCCCCTGAATGAACTGGCGTTGATCTCGTTTCCCATTCGGGAATTGTTTGAAGAGCAACTCTACGATTTTGATCTGGTCATTTTTGACCGTTACAGTCGCCGGGGCCTGGTGCCGTTTCAGTTCATGATGAACATTGCGAGTTATGTCATGGAGGGCGGCGCGGTCATGCTCTCGGTCGGGCCAGAATACGCCGACTCATTTTCATTGTTCGACAGCCCACTCCAAAACGTGCTGCCCGCTGCGCCCACAGGCGTGGTGTTTGAACGTCTGTTTTTGCCCCGCATCAGTGACGCCGGGAGACGCCATCCCGTGACCGCGTCGCTGTCACCCCCCGGCGAGATCGAACCGGCCTGGGGCCGCTGGTTGCGGCAGGTGGATGTGCAATCTTCCTCCGGGCAGGAACTCATGACCGGCGCGGATGAACGACCGCTGCTGATGCTCGACCGGGTCGGCAAAGGGCGCGTCTCGCTCTTGCTCAGTGACACCATGTGGCTGTGGAGCAAAGGCTTTGATGGCGGCGGCCCCCAGGCCGAAATGTTGCGG
>CAYGSZ010000066.1:0-5153 GCA_964352705.1 uncultured Rhodobacterales bacterium | reverse complement strand
TGTCGAACGTGGTCGCCGTCGGGGCTGCCAACCCGCTTGAGAATCGCGACGTTATCGCCACGGGAGACCGCCTCTCCCCCATCGCCGAGGCGACAGGTGGCGGTATATTCTGGGTGGCCGATGAAGGCGTGCCGTCGGTGCGGCGGGTGGCCCCGGACCGCATTGCCCGTGGGCAATCTTGGATCGGCCTGCAGCAGAACAATCAATACGTTGTAGACGGCGTGCGAGAAATTGCCCTGATCCCCGCCTGGCTGGCGCTTTTGGTGCTTCTCACCCTGCCTATGCTGACATGGTGGCGCGAAGGCCGATAAGCGCTACACTGGCTGAAACGACTAAGATCAACCTGTCACAGCGAAACTGAGGGGAGTTTCAGCATGGCCGACACAACATCTGAACGCGTCGCACCTCAAAGCGGCACATCTGAGACGAGCAGGACACGGATTACCGTGCGCCGGGTGCATCGCTGGGCTGGGCTTGTGGCCGTGGCGTGGCTGTCGGTGCTCGGCCTCACGGGTTGGATTCTGGATCATCACGACTGGCGCTGGACCCATCAGTGGACCGTGCCCGACTGGGTGACCTCGGCCCGCATCGACCGGCTGGTTCCAGGCACAGTCATGAGACAAATTGAGATCAGCCAGACCAACGATCAGCATTGGATTGGCGCGTCGGAGCGCGGCCTGTGGGAGACCACAGACGGCGGCGCAACCTGGCGCGACATTGCCTTTGAAGGCCAAAGCGGACACCCGCAAGTGTTTCGCTTTCTGCCAAAAGGTGGTGGCGGTCTGGACCTGATTTACATGGCCACGGACGACGGCATCTGGACAGTCTCTAGCAGCGCTGGTGCCGACGCCGTGGCTAAGCCTTTTGCACTAGACGGCGAACTCGTCACCGCATTGAGCGCGGGCAGCACAGCTACAGAGGTGGTGGGCGCTTTACATCACGGCACGCTGTTTCGGCTTGATGCGAACACACCAAACGATGTGACGTATATCGGCGTTGATGAGGTCTCAGTTTCCGGCTTGCCCGAGAGCGTGACGCTCAATCGCTTTGTACTGGACCTGCATGTGGGCAAGGGCTTTCTGGAACAGCCCTGGTCGATTCTGATCAACGATTACGGCGGCATCGCCATGTTCATCCTGGGTACAACTGGCTTTCTGTTCTGGTGGTTGCCACGCAAGTGGCGGGCTGAAAAACCAAACGGCACTCTGAAAACCCGGCAGAAAATCTTGCGTTGGCTGTTCCGCAGTCATGGCCCGGTGATTGGGATTTTGGCCATCGTGCCGATCCTCTATCTCAGTATCACCGGTATCATGGTCGATCATATTTTCACGCTCATTGAGTACGGCAAATCGGTGAACCTGCCGCGCGAAAGCCTGCCGCCGATTTATCAATACCGGTCCCTGGAGGGCGAGATCAGAGATGTGATCGCCTACCCGGATGAACCCAACCGCCTGTCTGTCTCCACCCGCTTCGGGGTGCTGGACACAAACGACGGCGGCGCAACCTGGGCCGGTGATAAAACCCTGCCTGCCACATTAGGTACAGATGCGGGCCTGGTGAATTTACTGCGCGAAGACGACATGGTGTTTGTCGGCATTGGCACGGTTGGAAATGCGTATCGTAAGATTGATGAAACCGAGTGGACCTTTGTGGAGATGCCTGCCGATCATCTGGCCATCACTGATGTCAGCCGTCAGGGCGACATGTGGTATTTAAAAAACTCACGGATGATTTCAAAAGGCACATTAGACGGCGGCTTCGAAGCCTCTGGCGTGGCTTACCCGCCGATCACAGGCACAACGTTCTTCCTGTTTCTGGCCGACATTCACACCGGCAATATTGTGCATACTGAGTTCATTTGGGTGAATGATCTGGTGGCGCTGATGGCGATTATTCTGGCTATCACAGGGCCGATTGCATGGTGGCGGCGCAAGTGGATGTGAGATCGAGATTTTTTAAAGTGGCTCGTTCCCCCTAAACGAGCCCATGGAAGCCCGTTTTTCAAAGCCAAAAATAAGGAGTCTCAAGACCTTAGCCCATAACCAAACGAGTATGGTTTTAGGCAAAGCCATAGAGCCCTGATTTTGTACGAAAAACACTGTGTCGCGTTTGGCCGAACGGCGTTTATGTCTTCGCCGGATGCGCGAGGCCTTCCAAAATCGGGCAGTCGGGCCGCCCGTCACCGTGGCAGGTGTTGACCAGATGATGCAGGGTTGAGCGCAGCTCCTGCAGTTCGAGAATTTTCTCATCGATCTCGGTCAGGTGTTTTTGCGCAATGGCTTTAACGTCAGCAGACTGGCGATCTTTGTCTTCATACAACGACAGCAATTGGGCGCACTCGTCCACCGAGAAACCAAGCCCGCGACTGTGCCGCACGAACCTGAGCTTGTGGACGTCAGAGTCTGAATAATCGCGATAGCCGTTCTCGGCCCGCGCGGCGGGCGCGATCAGGCCGGTCTCTTCGTAATAACGGATGGTTTTGGCCGGTAGTCCAGACAAGCGCGACGCTTCACCAATGTTCATCGGCTACTCCTTCACCTCCCATATAAGCTTCCAGTAACTGGAATCGCAAGAGGCGGCACAGGATTAGACTTGAGATCAGGCGTTATGAGCCAGGAGGGGGTTTACGCCACCACCGAGGTCTGACCGGGCAGCGGCGCGCCAGCGGCGACGCTGTCATGGAGATGATCAATCAGACCCGGCTCCAGTTTCAGCCGCGCGCCGAGCATGCCGAGGTAACCCTTTTCAGCAGGACCATCAGGATCAATGGCCAGCAACGAGGCGGCATAAATCTCTGCCGCTTCCTGTTGGTTAGACGCCCCTGCGGCCACCGCGTCGATGTCCAGCGGCGCACGTAGTTCATCCATCACAAAGGCTTTGTCATCGTTGCTCAAGGGCATAGCGCCCATGCGCTCGAAGATGCGCGTTTGCTCGGCACTGTCGATGTGGCCATCGGCTTTCGCGGCAGCGACCATGGCGCGTAATAACGCCCGGGCGAGGGTTTCCTCGGCTTCCGGCGTCTGTGGTATGAACCCGGTTCCGGCTGGCGGCATGAGGAATGCCTGCGGTGTGTGCTGCTGGGGCAGTTGCTGTTGTTGCGGCATCTGGACCTGCTGCATTTGTGTTTGCTGACTGGCTTTATGATTCTGCCAGGCTTTGTAGGCCAGCCCACCCACCAGAGCGACACCGCCATAGGTGGCCGCCGTCTTGGCCATCTTGCGGGTTTTCTTGCCGCCGACCAAAAGACCAAGCAGTCCGCCGGTGGCCGCACCTTTTGCGAAACTGCCGCCATCGCCGATGAATTGATTCAATAGACTTTTGCCGTCGACCATAAAAATCTCCTGAAAAACATATGTCCTGTGAGCGTGATGTAGGCGCTGGGGGCCGCAACTCAAGACGAGAAATGACAAAATCTCTCAAAGAAAAAGCGTAAGGTCTGTCAAAATCGAGGACGGTCATTCGACGGTATAGGGATGCGCCACCAAAGGCGTGCCCATTTGCACTCTATATTTTGATTTTGCACCGGACAGTAAGGATGAAACCCATGAATCATTACGCACTTTTGTTGCCACATGTTCCCAATCGCTATGCCACGTTGAGCGAAACAGACTTTATGGACACCATGAAAGACTATATCGCCTGGGTCGAAGAGCTGACCAAAGACGGCACCTTTGTTGGGGGACATAAGCTTGCCGATGAGCCGGGCAAACTGCTGGTCGCAGCTGAGGGTGGCGTTGAGCTTCACGACGGACCATTTGCAGAAATGACTGAGGTCTTGGGGGGCATCATGGTGATTAAGGCTCAGGACTATGACGACGCCGTGCGCATCGCAAAAACGAACCCGCACTTGGTCCACAATTCCCGCATCGAAATTAGACGCATCCAAGACAGCTAGGTATGGCAGAAGCCCTTTCACTTTCAGACACACGGCACGTGCTGGATCGCGTGATTCGACTGGAGCGCGGCCGGCTGTTGGCCGGCCTCGTTGCCAGATTCGGGGCCGCCAGCATCGACATTGCGGAAGACGTCGCCCAAGACGCTGTTGTGACTGCGCTTGAGATGTGGTCACACAAAGGCTTACCGGACAATGCAGGGGCCTGGCTGATGCGTGCGGCCACCTACAAAGCGATTGACCGGCTGCGGCGAGAGGGACGCGAAGTCGCGTATTTAGATCACAAAGAGGTCCGTGCAACAGACCCCGCCACGGCCCGTTTGAGCGGAGATGTTGCTGATGCGGAGTTGCGTCTGATCGTCTTGTGCTGTGATCCAGACCTCACCCAGACGGAACAGGTGACTCTGGCTCTGAAAATGGCTAGCGGGTTCACGGCACGTGACATTGCTTCTGTGTTGCTGATTGAACCGTCCGCCGTTGGCCAGCGCGTCGCCCGGGCTTTGAGGAAATTACGCGCGAGGCCTGCGGGTCAAATCGACGGTCCCAAGTCGGCGGCGGCGCTGCGCACGCAGACGGACTCTGTTCTGAAAACACTCTATCTGCTGTTCAGCCTCGGCTACGCGCCGCGGAGGGGGCGCAGACTGCTTCTGGATGATATCTGCCTGGAAGCCTTGCGCCTAGCGGAGCTGGTGGCGGACCATACCGCGTTGCAATCGCCACAGAGTGCTGCACTCGCAGCCCTCTTAAACCTGCAAAGCGCCAGACTGAACTCCCGTCTCACGCCAGACGGCCAACTGGTATTGTTGAAGGATCAAGACAGAACAACCTGGACACAGACCCACATCGACCAGGGCATGGCCTATCTGGCCAAAGCCCGCACCACCGAGACCCCGACGCGCTATCACCTGGAGGCGGCCATAGCAGCAGCCCACACCACAGCCCCCGCCTGGGCAGACACCGATTGGGACTCCATACGTCTGTTTTACCAGGCTCTGTATGCTCTTACAGATTCTCCCGTTGTGGCGGTCAACGCCTGCGTGGCCTTGGCCATGTCCGGTAAACCAGCCTTGGCCCTGCAAAAACTTGACACCCTGGACCGCCGCAACCAGCTGATTGTGCGCTACCCTTTAGACCTGGCCCGCGGCGAAATTCTTGCCTTATTGGGGCGCGAGACAGACGCCGCAGAGACCCTGGCCAACACCCTAACGGTGGACCTTTCCGACCCCGTCAGACGGCACATTGAAGCGCGTCAATCGGCCTT
>CAYGSZ010000065.1:0-12383 GCA_964352705.1 uncultured Rhodobacterales bacterium | reverse complement strand
TGGCCCATGCAGAAATTGCCAAACGCGTCCGCGCGGCCAGAAGTTCGTTCTATTGGCCCATGCTGCTGCAATCCAAATCCCATCGCCAAGGATTATTCGCGCTCTATGCTTATAGTCACGCGCTTGATGATATTGCGGATGGCCCTTTAAGCAAAACAGACAAGCTCTCGGCTCTCAATGAATGGCGCATGATTGTGGAGGAAAGTTTCGCAACGGATATAAAGACCCTCACCTTAAAGAATTCTCTCGCCATTGGATTAAGCGACATCATCCCGCGCTTTAACCTACCGAAAGACTCTCTCATCGCCCTGATCGAAGGGATGGAAGCCGACGTGAACGGTCCGATTATTGCGCCGACCTGGGCAAAACTGACAGCCTATGCGGATCAAGTGGCAACGGCAGTGGGCCTTCTCTGTTTGCAGATTTGGGGTTGGCGTGGACCAGAGTCTGCCGCCTTCGCCCGTGCCACCGGGCAAGCCCTGCAACTAACCAATATTCTAAGAGACATTAAAGAAGATGCGAAAAATGGACGCCTTTACATTCCAGTTGAAGCCTTGGAAACCGCAGGCATCGCTCAGCGTAACCCGATGGATGTCATCAACCATCCCAACTTTCCAAAGGCCTGTGCCCAAATTGTAGATCGTACTCAAGATCACTTCACGGCAGCCAAGCAACTGTGGGCTGGCATACATCCAGAATCAGCACGCCCCGCCTGGGTAATGCTTCGGTCCTATGAAGCGCTTTTCGAAAAAATACTTCGAAATGGTGTTGGTACACCAGGACCACGCGTTAGCCTCTCGCGCCTGCAAAAGATCACAACACTCTACAGTGCCTATCTCACCGCGCGATGAAAGACGTCTTGACAGGAACCACACATATTATCGGTGCTGGCGTTGCCGGCTTGGCGGCCGCGGTTGCATTGGCAAAATTAGGAAAAAATGTCGTCCTTTATGAAGCAACCAAGAATGCCGGCGGACGCTGCCGATCTTTCTTTGATACAGGCCTTCAACAAACCATCGACAATGGCAGTCACGCCGTGCTGGGCGGTAATCCAAATGTGTTTACCTATCTCGATCTCTTTGGCGCGCGCGATGAATTAATCCCTGTCGGAATGTCAGGCCATATTCCGTTTGTTGATCTGGCATCCGGCGATCGTTGGACCCTTGAACCTGGCAGCAGTCGCTTTCCCAGTTGGATTTTTAATCCGTCACGCAGAGCGCGCAGCACATCAGCATCGGACTACCTGCGCGGCCTTAACTTGATGCTTGCCGGTCAGACAAAAAGCGTTTCCGACTGCCTGCCTCAAACCGGAAACGGATGGCGTAACTTTTGGGAGCCCTTATCAACTGCAGTTATGAATGCGCCGTCCTCATCGGCATCCGCCTATCTGCTGGGCCGCTCGTTGCGCAACATTCTCTTTTCTCAAGCAGGCGGATTGCGCTCCTATGTCCCGAGATCAACCTTGGCAGAGACCTTCATTACTCCGGCCCTCAAATATTTGGAAAAAAGAGGAGCCACTATACTGTTTGGGTCTCCACTGATCAAAATGGTCGGAAAGACTAGAGCTGAGCATCTTGAATTTCGTGGCTCACAGACCAGCATCGGACCCAATGACACTGTCATTCTTGCTGTCCCGCCCTGGTCACCCGTTGTTAAGAGTTTTCTACCAAAAGGCTTTTCTCCAAAGCCCTCTCCTATCGTGAACGCCCATTTCCATGTCGATACACCAGAAGCCACGACAAGCATGACCGGTGTCATCGGGGGGCGTGCGCAGTGGATTTTTACCCGGCAAAATTTGGTCAGCGTGACGGTCAGCGGAGACACTGCACTGGCTGCACAATCTCAAGACGCAATTGCCGAGATCCTATGGGCCGATGCCCAGAAGTCGATGCATCTCAAGAACGCATCGCGCCCAGCCGGGCGCGTTATCATAGAACGCCGCGCAACGCCGGTTCAGGATTCGACCTTTGTTAAACATCGGCCAAACTCCGAAACCGGTCTCACCAACGTTTTTCTTGCCGGAGATTGGATCAATACAGGGCTACCGTGTACGTTAGAGAGTGCAGTCAAGAGTGGGTTTAACACAGCAAGGCTAACAACTAAGGGCCACTAAACCCTTGATTCGCCTTCTGTCTTCGTTGCGAAGCGCAGAAAAATCAGTAAGATGCAGCTCTACGACGGATGATTAAACCAACTGTGTCCGTCCAATTCAATAAAGGGGAGACAGATGGCTTCTATTCTTCAATCACTGCCAAGAACAGTTATCAGCGGATTTGTGCTGGCCGCTATTCTTTTGGTATTCGTCGGTGGCATGAATTTCGACATGCTGTTCTGGAAATTCTTATTCCGCTGGCTGCACGTCATTAGTGGCGTTATGTGGATCGGCCTACTTTGGTATTTCAACTTCGTGCAAATTCCGAATATGCCGAAGATTCCAGATGAGCAAAAACCAGCCATTGGTAAAGTTATTGCACCAGCTGCGTTGTTCTGGTTCCGCTGGGGCGCAATGGCAACAATCATCACAGGCTTGCTTGTCGCTATGGGCGAGAACTACCTCTCGGAAGCGCTGATGATGCAAGCACCAGCAACGACAATCGGTATCGGCATGTGGCTCGGAGCCATCATGTGGTTCAACGTTTGGTTTGTTATTTGGCCAAATCAGAAGAAAGCTCTTGGCATGGTAGAAGTCGATGCCGACACCAAGGCAAAAGCAGCGCGAACAGCAATGCTGTTCTCACGGACCAACACCCTGCTTTCAATCCCAATGCTGTTTTGCATGGTTGCGCAGCAAAACTTCTTCTAAAACAGCAACAACGATCAATCTGATTAAAGGGACCGGTTCGCCGGTCCCTTTTTTTATGCAATTAACGCTGGCTATCTAGAATGTGATAATGACTGAGGCGGAATCAAAGCAGCCATCACAGCTCGTCCTTCTGCCAGTAAAACATTAAAGGTGCGACAAGCGGCACCTGTATCCATCGGCTCGATGCCTATGCCTGCCGCCCGAACGGCTTCTCGTATATCGGCAGGCACCATGGCCATGCGATCGCCACATCCCAGCAAACACAGATCAATCTGGCCAGACTGTGCAATGATCGGCTCAAAGTCCGCGACGGTCAAAGTATCGAATGCGGTGACAGGCCAGCTTATAGATTCTTGGGCAAACACCAATGCAGCGCCAGGAAGCACAACAGCAGAGACCGTAAAACCATCAGGGCTGTACTTCTGAATATGCTGACGGTCGGTCGGCGCAATGCGTGTTAAATCCACGCGCTTAGCTCTGGATCAGCAGCATAATGGTATTAGGCCCGCTCACTTTCTGGCACCTGGGACAGATTGCGCTCTGCACCACCGTCAAGGTCTTCATGCCGCAGATCAAAGTAGATCAACACAGGCATGGCGACATAAATCGATGAATACGTTCCAATAACAACGCCCCACATCAACGCCGTACTAAAGCCACGCAGAACTTCGCCACCGAATATGGAGAGCGCCGTTACGGCCAAGAGAGTCGTGAAACTGGTCATCAAGGTACGTGACAACACTTTGTTGAGCGCCAAGTTAACCAGATCTGGCAAGGTCAACTTCTTATACTTTCGGAGTTTTTCGCGTACACGGTCGTAGGCCACCACGGTGTCATTGATGGAATACCCTGCAATGGTCAGTACAGCCGCTACGGTTGTCAGATTAAAGTCCAGTTGGAAGATCGAAAACAACCCGAGTGTAGCGATAACGTCATGGGTCAAAGCCAGTGTCGCGCCAACAGCAAATTGCCACTCGAATCGCAACCAAATATAAAAGCAGATCGCAAGCAGCGCTAAACCGACAGCTAATGCGCCATCAACCACCAGTTCCTGCCCGACTTTCGGCCCAACCAATTCTGTGCGGCGATACTCGTACCCCTCACCGAGGGTCTCCTGAACCAAAGCCAGAGCTGCCGTCTGAGCCTCCTCATCCCCGTCCTGGCGTTGAATGCGGATTAACAAGTCGCGTCCTTCATCCCCAAACGTGGTGATAGACACATCACCGAGCCCAAGGGCGCCAACCTGGTTTCTTACAGAACTCACCTCAACCGGTTGCTCGGCCCGCACCTCCATTAAGATGCCGCCAGCAAAATCAATGCCGAAGTTCAGTTTCTGAGTCGCCAATGAGCCAAGAGAGGCAAGTATTAAGAGTGAGGAAAATGCGATTGCAATTGATCTCTTCCCAATGAAATCGAAGCTAAACTCCTGAGGCATGGACAAAATAAATGGTTTTAAGAAGCCCGGCTTGGCATTTTCATTTGGCGAAATTGGCAAGGTATTTGGTTTATTACGTCTAACCCAAAAGACGATGATCAATCTCGAGACCATTGTTGCCGTAAACAACGTCGATAAAATGCCCAAACCAAGTGTTACAGCAAAACCTTTAACCGGGCCGCTGCCAAACCAGAACAGCAGCATCGCCGCTATCAGGGTGGTTAAGTTTGAGTCGATAATGGTCTTGAAGGCTTGCTTAAATCCGGAATCAAGCGCGTTAAACAATGTCCGCCCGGTCTTTATTTCTTCACGCATACGTTCATAAATCAGCACATTGGCATCCACCGCCATACCGACTGTCAATACGATGCCTGCGATGCCAGGCAACGTCAGTGTCGCTCCAATGGCACTCAGCGCCCCTAAGATCAGGAGGAGGTTCGCTCCCAATGCAATGACCGAGAACGCCCCAAACAGGCCGTAAACCATCACCATGAATATGGCGACCAGAACAAGCCCCAACACGCTCGCGAATTCGCCAGCTTCAATGGAGTCAGCCCCAAGCCCTGGCCCTATCGTACGCTCTTCCAGAATCGTTAAGGGTGCAGGCAAGGCACCGGCGCGCAGCAACAGCGCTAAATCTTGCGCCCCTTGAATGGTAAAGCCGCCCTCAATAATGCCGCTCCCACCAGGGATCGCACTTCTGATGTTTGGTGCGCTGATCACTTCGTCATCGAGCAAGATTGCCAGGCTCTGTCCAACATTCTGAGAAGTTATAGAGCCAAAACGGCGGCCACCTTGGGTGTTGAATCTAAACGAAACAACGGGTTGCCCTTCCTGAAAGCTGGGTTGCGAATCAACCAGCATCTCTCCTGGTACAGATACCCGGCGCTGTACGATATAAACCCCGCCAGAACCCGCAGCGTCTGGTACAGCCATAGCCCCAGCCGGGATGTCAGTGGCAGACGGGACCGGGCCGGAATACCCAGGTGCCATAAGATGAAAATTCAACTTGGCGGTCCGCCCGATGATGTCTTTGACCCGCTCCGGATTATCAATACCGGGCAGTTCAATAATGATACGGTCCTGGCCCTGCCTTTGAATGCTCGCTTCTGACGTTCCAAATTCATCGACACGCCGTCGCACAATCTCAATGGATTGCGTCACAGCAGCCAATTGGCGGTCCAACAACACTTGATCAGACAGGGTGATACGAAGGCGCCCGCCTTCCTGATTTTCGAACTCCACATCCTGAGAAACTGCTGCGATTGCCCGACGCGCATCAGCAATACGGCTGGGATCAGGCAAGGCCACTGTCACCGCATCTTCCCGGACCGCCAGATTACGATATCCAATCTTGGCGTCTCTGAGGGCTTGCCGTGTGGCCTCTTGAAGATCCGTAAACTGTTCTTCACGGACCGCGTTAATATCGACTTCCATCAGCAGGTATGACCCGCCACGAAGATCAAGCCCCAAATTCACCGGCTGCCACCAGCTCGGCAGATCTTCTTTCAGATCACCCTGCAATACGTTCGGTACTGCAAAGAAGGCACCCAAGAGCACCACTAAAATGACGGCTATGCTTTTTCCGCGGCCAAAATCCAACATGCGAGTTCTTCAGAAGAGGTGGCGGTTAGAGTGCCACAATGCCCCTGACCTTTTCAGTGTTTGAAGTGATTAGTCTTTATCTTTGTCATCATTGGCAGGAACAGGATCTGTCTTACTGACAACACTCGACAGCATGTCTTGCTTGACGCGGATACGAACATTCTCTGCGATCTCAACTTGCAGTTCACGCTCTTCTGTCAGCACCTTCGTAACGGTTCCAACGATGCCACCGTTGGTGACGACTTTGTCACCACGACGGACGGCATTCAGCATGGCCTGATGGTCTTTCATCCGCTTTTGTTGAGGCCGAATAAGTAAAAAATAAAAGACCACAAAAATGAGAATAATTGGAATAAACGCTGTAAACGCACTTCCGGCACCGGCTGCACCGGCGGCCTGGGCATAAGCTGGGGTAATAAACATGCAGAAATCCCTCGGTTTTGATTGAATTGCCGGGACTATACCCACGCCCAACAGGGATGCAAATGATCTTCGACCCTTGCAGCCTTGAAATGAGTTGGTAACGTTTTCACGAGAAACAAGAGACTCTGCCCAGATCAGGTAAAAAATATGACAGATGATGCCCTTCTGACCCAAATCACACGCCTTGCCGACGCCCTAGACCGCCTATCGCCGCCAAAAAGCGAAGCCAAAATCTTTGGAGACGATGACGCTTTCGTCTGGGATCCCGCCAAAGGTGCTCTAAAATCTGTTGAAAAGGTAAACCGAGTGCCGCTGGCTCTTCTTCAAGGAATCGACTCTCAACGTGAGACCCTATTAAAAAACACGCACAACCATGCCAAAGGGCTTCCCTCCAATAACGCTCTGCTCTGGGGGGCACGGGGGACCGGTAAAAGCTCGATCGTCAAAGCCATACACGCTGAAATAAACAGCCTGCTATCTGAAAAACATGCTTTAGTGCTTATCGAAATCCACCGGGAAGACATTCCCACGCTTCCGAAATTGTTAGATATCGTACGTCAACAAAACCGACGCTGTATCGTTTTTTGCGATGATCTGACATTCGAAGGCTTGGATGACGGTTATAAAGCGCTGAAAGCCGTTCTCGAAGGCGGGTTAGAAGGACGCCCAGAAAATGTGGTCTTTTACGCCACATCCAACCGTCGTCATATGATGGCCCGCGATATGATCGAAAATGAACAGGCCGTCTCCATTCATCGCGGAGAAGCCGTTGAGGAGAAGGTGTCCCTCTCAGATCGTTTTGGTCTGTGGCTCGGCTTTCATCACCTGGACCAGGACACTTATTTCAAAATCGTTTTGGGATATGCCAACGCCTTTGGCATCAGTCTCGAATCAGATGACCTGATTGCAAAGGCCAAGGAATGGAGCGTAACCAGAGGGTCACGCTCCGGTCGCGTTGCCTGGCAGTTCATCCAACACCTAGCCGGAGAACAAGGTGTAGCGATAACTTTGCCAGATTAAACCTTAAGAGGGATCATGCGTTGCCCTAACAAGCGCCCAAAAGTGAGCGCAGGGGTAACGCCCATGCCATTGGTTAAGGCTTTACCGGCAGTCGTCGCATTGCCAGTTACTTCGCCCGCAGCATATAGGTTCGGGATCACAGTTCCGTCCTCGCGTGTGACCCTGAGTTGGCCGTCGACGCCCAATCCGGCATAGGACATAACGTTCCAACCCTGCAGTCGGATGGCATAAAACGGCGCTGTGCCAATCGCCATTGGGCGGTGCTCCCGGCCCATGGCATCTGTAGTCCCAGCCGTGAGACTAGCGTTATACGCAGTGATATCACGCTCAAGGTTGTAGGGGTTAATCCCAGCCTTTACACCCAATTCGCCGAGCGTCTCGGCCTTGGCGAACATAGGATGATCAATAAAAGCTTCGTCCAACTGTTCCCGTGACCAGCGCGGAATAAACGGCGGTGCTGTATCAAGGATTTGTTGATCAAAAATGGCCCAGTGGCGATGACCAGGCTGAAGGCCCAGCACGTATTCCCGATGCCCAACACTTGGATGATCCTCTCGGACAAAACGCTCGCCGTGTAAATTCACAAACACTTCCCAGGGCTGACGGCGTTCAGGTGCAAGCACGGGGCCTGCCGACGCCGGAGCCGGGTAATAGTCGCTCTCTAAAATCGTCCCAAACAAGGTTGCGTACTTATCGCCACCGCGGACGTATCCGCCAGCGCCAAGACCTAAGGTGATGCCTTGCCCCTGGCTGTAGGGATAAGCAATTTCGCGGAACAATGGGACACCATGAAGGTCTTGGAACATACGCGGGTTGGCCATACAGCCCCCGCTGCTGAGCAGCACAGATTTGGCTCGGTAATCAACCCGCTCGCCCGTGTCATTTTCAGTGACAACCCCGCGCACAGCGCCAGTTTCATCCTGAATGAGATCAACCGCCCCGGTATCCAGCAACACTTTCAGCCCTTTTGAGGCCTCAGCTTCAACTATCAGAGGGTCCATAATCCTTTGGAACGCTTTTGCGCCGTCTTTGTTCCACTGATAACGCCGCGTGGTGAATGGTTCATGACCGCCGCCCATCACCGGGTGATTGTCCATCACTGTAAACCCGCGTGCCGCAAACCAATTGAGGGTGTCGCCTGCATGATCGACCAGCAGCCGTGTCAGAGCCGGATCAGAGGTGTTGCGATTGATCCGCATAACATCGTCGTAGTGAGCGTCTGGAGAATCTTCGATCCCCTGCTCTTTTTGCCAGACAGTGCCCGACGCTGCGACTTGGCCGGTTGATCGGTCCATGGTGCCACCGAGTTGCGGGGCTTTGTCTATAACCAGAACCTTGGCCCCACGGTCTGCGGCAAACAATGCGGCAGGCATACCAGTTGTGCCACCACCGACGATAATGAGATCCCATTCGCTGTTTTGCGCCATGGCGCTGCGTATTCCGAAGGATTGCGTGCTCAAAGCGGCAGCAGCGGCAGTTCCTGCCAGAAACGTGCGTTTAGAAACCGCACGATTGAAGATCGAGTTATCCTTGGAACCAACGGTCATGGTCTGTCTCCTTCAAGAATCTAGCCCTGCACACTGGCACTAAATTACCGCTGAGTCAGGCCAAACGATGCAAAGCTGGTTGAGGCGTGAACACCTAGTGCTAGCTTCTAAGCGCTGACAGATGCTGCAGGGGATCAACGGCCTTTGTCCCGCGCCGCAATTCAAAGTGCAATTGAGGCGAACGCACATTGCCGCTGCTACCGGCTCTGGAAATAACCTGGCCACGGCCAACCGTATCTCCACGCTTAACAAGTAACTCATCGTTATGAGCATACGCTGTCATCCAGCCATCGGCATGCTTAACCAACAGCAAATTACCAAATCCCTGTAGTTCGTTCCCAGAATAGGCCACCACACCGTTTTCGGCTGCACGAACCGGCGTACCGCGCTCTGTCTCAATATTAATTCCATCATTATGCAAACCCTGCCCGCTGGGACCGAACGTAGAAAGCAGTCGCCCTTCTAAGGGCCAAACAAAACGGCTGCCCTCACGCGCCGGGGGCGCAGGCGGGGCGACGGGTGGCGGTAATGAAGCCACTGGCGAGGTGCTCGATGGCCCAAGACGCGGCTGATCGGATTCAGATGCGACCGGAGCATTCGCAGGCTGTGGGGATGAACTGGCAATCACTGTTGAACTGCCTGGCATTGCCAACTGCTGCCCTGGATAAATCGTATAGGGAGATGCCAGTCCGTTCTTTTGCGCCAAAGCCCGCATATCAACGCCAAACTGGCGTGAAATACCGTACAAGCTGTCTCCTCCCCGCACAGTGTAAAGCCTGGGTGCGTCAAGCTTAAGAACCTGTCCCGGATACAAGATATAAGGGGGTTGAAGGCCGTTCGTTTCGATGATCGCCTTCATAGGAACGTTGTAACGCCGCGCGATAAGGTAGACGCTATCGCCGCGCTGCACAGTAACAGTTTCAGGCACCCCCCCCTGCCCAAGCAGGAGACCGCCACGATAGCCAGGCGGTGGATTCCAGCTCGGCGCACAGGCTGTAAGACCCACAAAAACAAGGGCTATTTGGACAATTTTAAATAAATCAGCTCTCATAGCGCGGAACGATACGAACGGAACTCTCGTTCCGCAAGATAATCAGTTCTTCGCGCCACTGCGACCATCAGGCACGCCTTCAACCAAAGGAACAAATCTGACCGGAAAGAGCGGCTCTGATTCCAATCGTCCTTGGTTCTTAGTGACTCTGACCACCATTTGATCGTCGGCAGACTCACCACCGACCGGTAGAATCATAATGCCGCCATCGTCGGACAATTGGGCCACCAAATCCTGGGGCACCACAGGCGCAGCAGCGGTTACGAGAATACGGTCAAAAGGTGCCTGTCGGGGCCAGCCTTTCCAGCCATCTCCTGCTTGCGTGGTAATATTGTGCAAAGACATCGCCGTAAAACGCTCCTCAGCAATCGCCAGCAAGTCACTGTGACGCTCAATCGTGTAAAGACGGCGACAGAGGCGCGACAGTATCGCGGCCTGGTAGCCAGAACCTGTGCCAATTTCGAGTACGCGATGACGATCAGAAAGCTGGAGCGCTTGTGTCATCAGCCCCACCACAAGCGGCTGGCTTATGGTCTGACCGCAAGAAATGGGTAAGGCACGATTGGCCCAGGCCTGATCCAAAAAGGACTCTTCCACAAAGTTTTCGCGCGGAATGCGTTCCATTGCCGATAATACAGCCGTATCCCTAACCCCAGAATTACGGAGATCCATAATCAAACGGATACGGCGAGAGTCCTGGTTCACTCTAGAACCTGCTTCAAAGCTGACAAGGTCTCGCGATCCGTCAGATCGACAGACAGGGGCGTAACCGCAATGTACCCGGCGGCTGTCAGACTCAAGTCTGTGGTTTCATCCTGGGTGTCATGCAAGCGCGGTGGGCCTATCCAGATATAGGGCCGACCCCTGGGATCCTCGCGAACGATCAATTCATCACCGAGTTTGTGTTTGCCCTGAATGGCGAGTTTAACGCCTTTCACATCATCGACCGCTAAATCCGGAAAGTTAATATTAATCAATGTATTACGACCCCAGCTTGCCTTGCAAACTGAACGGATCAGATCGGCGGTAAAATGCTCGGCTGTCTCCCAGTTGGGGCTGCCGTTCATAATCTGGCTAAAGGCAATAGCCGGTATATCCTGCAATGTCGCTTCCAGGGCTGCAGCCACCGTGCCGGAGTAATGGACATCCTCACCGAGGTTTGCGCCCATGTTGATTCCTGACAAAACCAAATCAGGCGGGGAGTCCGTCATGATGTGTTGGGCCGCGACCAGAACACAATCTGTCGGCGTGCCGTCTACCATGAACCGCTTTTCACCCAATTGCGTTGGTCGCAATGGGTGATGCAAGGTCAGCGAATGCCCGGCTCCACTTTGCTCTCTAGCAGGGGCAACCACCCAGACATCATCTGTCAGCGTACGTGCTATTTTCTCTAAAACCGCCAAACCGGGTGCGTCTATGCCGTCGTCGTTGGACAGAAGTATCCTGCTGCCCGAGAGATCATCGACCGGCGTAAACATAACTCTAACTACCCTGAACTGGCGATATGATCTCTAGGCCGCCCATATAGCGCTTAAGAACGTCTGGAATTACAACACTGCCATCTTGTTGTTGATAATTCTCTAAGACAGCCACCAGGGTCCGGCCTACGGCCAAACCAGAGCCATTTAAAGTGTGCACAGGCCGCGTTCCTTTAGCGCCCTCTTCCGGCTTATAACGTGCCCCCATGCGCAGCGCCTGGAAGTCGAGACAGTTCGAGCAAGATGAAATTTCACGATACAAGTCCTGGCCGGGCAGCCAAACTTCGAGATCATAGGTCCGCGTTGCGTTGAATCCCATATCGCCCGCAGACAGAATCATCACCCGATAGGGAAGCTCCAGCTTTTGCAGAATACCCTCGGCACAGGCGGTCATACGATCCAGTTCAGCCGCTGACTGCTCTGGCTCAACAATCGAGACCAGTTCAACCTTCTCGAACTGATGTTGCCGGATCATGCCCCGAGTATCCTTGCCCGCAGCCCCAGCTTCGCGTCGGAAACACTGCGTAAACGCCGTATACCTCAAAGGTAGTTCGCTGGCGGCCAGAATGCTGTCCGAGACAAGGTTTGTAAGCGAAACCTCAGCTGTCGGGATCAGCCATAGGTCATCCAGGGTTTTATAGAGATCATCGGCAAATTTTGGCAGTTGCCCAGTGCCAACCAGCGCTGGATCTTTCACGAGAAGCGGCGGAATGACCTCGGTGTAGCCGTTCTGCTCGGTATGGGTATCAAGCATGAATTGGGCAATAGCCCGCTCTAACCTCGCCAGTGGCCCCATCAAGACCGTGAAGCGTGCGCCGGACATCTTAGCAGCTGCGTCAAATTTCATGCCGCCCAGACCTTCGCCGAGCGCCACGTGGTCCTTGACCTCAAAGTTAAAGGCGCGTGGTTCACCAACCTTGCGGACTTCAACATTATCGTCTTCGCTTAAGCCGTCCGGGACATCATCATGCGGCAGGTTTGGAATACCAAGCAGAAGAGACCGGAGATCGTCAGAAACACT
>CAYGSZ010000064.1:0-12455 GCA_964352705.1 uncultured Rhodobacterales bacterium | reverse complement strand
GGGTGGGTCTATCGGGTCGGAACTGGTACGCCAAATTGCAGCCGCGGGCCCCGTAAGCGTGGCCTTACTCGATCATGGCGAATTTAACCTCTACACGATCGAGATGGAGACACGAACAAATTGGCCAGCCCTCGAGATCCAACCGATTATCGCGGATGTTCGTGATGCGGTTCGGATCAATTCTGTTGTTGGCGATTTTAAGCCAGACATCGTGTTTCACGCGGCCGCCCTGAAACACGTTCCAATGGTTGAACACAATCCCTTGGAAGGCCTGGCGACCAATGTGATAGGCACGCGCATCGTCGCAGATGCCTGTCAGGCTCATCACGTGCCAGAGATGGTCTTGATCTCTACCGACAAGGCTGTGAACCCCTCAAGCGTGATGGGTGGCGGCAAGCGCCTTGCGGAGATGTATTGTCAGGCTGCCGATATCCAGAGCAGCGGCACACGTTTCATTACGGTCCGGTTTGGTAACGTGCTGGGGTCCACGGGTTCCGTTGTGCCCCTATTCCAAAAACAGTTGGCTGCGGGTGGGCCGCTGACGGTGACCCATCCTGATATCCAGCGTTATTTTATGACGGTTGAGGAAGCAGTTGAGCTGGTCCTTCAGGCTGCAGCCTTGGGTCCTGCACGCGACGATAAAGGTGGAACCTACGTTCTTGATATGGGCACGCCAGTCAAAATTATGGACCTGGCGCGCCAGGTGATTCGTCTGGCCGGTAAAATTCCGGAGGCCGAGATTAAAATTGAAATCACCGGTCGCCGGCCTGGCGAAAAACTTACGGAAGAGCTTTTTCACGCAGATGAACCCCCGGTTCCCACCGATATGGATGGTATCCTCATCGCCCGTTCACGGTCTCAATCGACAACCTTTTCAGAGCTGGCCTCAAAATTGGATCAATTGAGCAAGGCCTGTGCCGCGCAGAATGAGCTGGCCGCCCTGAATATTCTCTTTGAGTTGGTGCCCGAACTGAGCCGCGAAACCCCAATGCCACAGCCTTTAGACAGCCCGGCTGAACCGCCAAAGTTAAAAGTGGCAACGTAGTCTCTCAGAATGGCGTATAAGCCGTTTTCCCGCCTGTGCTGGCATGTTAAACCCCGCCTATCTGTTGTTCTGAAATTCGCTTCAAATCACTTCTGAGGTCTTTATGTCTGCTCCTGCCGTCCGCCGCGCCTTACTCTCCGTTTCCGATAAATCAGGCCTCGTGGAGTTTGCAAAGTTTCTGGCCGAGAGCGGTGTGGAGTTGATCTCAACGGGTGGCACGGCGAAAGCCATTGCAGATGCTGGATTAGATGTTCGCGAAGTTTCAGACCTGACCGGGTTTCCTGAAATGCTGGATGGCCGGGTCAAAACCCTGCATCCCAATGTTCACGGCGGTTTATTGGGTGTGCGGGGCAATGCCGAGCACGAAGCGACCATGGTCAAGCACGAGATCTCGCCGATTGATCTGATCGTCGTTAATTTATACCCCTTTGAAAAAACAGTCGCGGCAGGTGCTGACTTTGCCACATGTATCGAGAATATCGACATCGGCGGGCCGGCGATGATTCGCTCCGCTGCCAAAAACCATGCCGGTGTTGCCGTGGTCGTCGATCCGCAGGATTACGCCCAAGTCAAAGCAGATATGACGGCCAACGCAGGTGCCGTGTCCGAAGACTTGCGTACCGTTCTTGCCGCGCGTGCGTTTTCACGAACCGCCGCCTACGACAGCGCCATCTCAACCTGGTTTGCTGATCAGCTTGGCGAAACGTTCCCCCGATGGCTGTCGACCACAGGCACAAAAAAGCAGGACCTGCGCTACGGTGAAAACCCTCATCAGGAAGCCGCGCTTTATCTCACGGGCGACTCACGGCCCGGGGTGGCCACAGCACAGCAGGTTCAGGGCAAAGAGCTGAGCTATAATAATATCAATGACACGGACGCTGCGTTTGAATTGGTCGCCGAGTTTGAACAACCAGCGGTCGCGATCATCAAGCATGCCAATCCGTGTGGTGTTGCGGTTGCCGGTGATTGTCTGTCTGCCTATGCCAAAGCGCTGGCCTGTGATCCTGTATCTGCGTTTGGCGGCATTGTCGCGCTCAACCGCCCGCTCGACGAAGCGCTGGCGCTGAAGATCACAGAGTTGTTTACGGAAGTCGTCATTGCCCCAGAGGCAGATGATGCGGCTAAGAAGGTGTTTTCAAAGAAAAAGAATTTACGTCTTTTGTTGACGGGTGGTATGCCGGATGTGTCCGTGACCGCCCGCATGATCAAGCCGGTTGCCGGTGGCCTGTTGGCGCAAACCAAAGACACGGGGCATATCAAGGCAGGTGATCTCAAAGTGGTGACAGAGGTCAAGCCGTCAAAAGATCAGATTGATGACATGCTGTTTGCCTTCACCATTGCGAAGCACGTTAAATCCAATACCATTGTTTACGCCAAGGATGGCGCCACAGTCGGCATTGGGGCCGGGCAAATGAGCCGCGTTGATTCCGCCCGTATCGCTGCGGCCAAGGCCCGCGATGCCGCTGCCGAGGCAGGCCTTGATACGCCCGCAACGGTCGGTTCTGTGGTGGCGTCTGATGCGTTTTTCCCGTTCACCGATGGCTTGCTCGCCGCTGTTGAAGCCGGGGCAACCGCTGTCATTCAGCCTGGCGGCTCTATTCGTGATGATGAAGTTATTGCGGCGGCGGATGAAAAAGGTCTGGCAATGGTGTTTACAGGCATGCGCCACTTCAGGCACTAAGTCGCTGAGGCCTCGACCGTTGGTTTGGGTTCTTTAACCGTCTGTAAGAGTATCAGACCAACAACAAGAAACACCAAAATTGTCGCCATACCAATGCGTTGACTCCCGGCCAGCGCCGTAACGCCGCCGACGACAAAAGGCCCGACAAAGCTCGTGACCTTTCCAGACACCGCATACAAACCAAACATCTCGCCCCGCATTGCAGGAGGAGCGAGCCGCGCCATGAAGGTTCTGCTCGCAGCCTGCACAGGCCCAAAGAACGTACTCATAATCAGGGCGGCAATCCAAAACTGCGGGATGGTCTGGGCGATAAGAACACCGATGGCCGATATCGTGAGAGCCGTCAGGCTGATCGACAGGGTCAGCTTCGAACCATAGCGGTCATCAACCCAGCCAAACACGGCGGCCCCCACGCCTGCCGTCACGTTAAGGGCGATGCCGAAAACAATAATGTCTTCGAGGGTCATGCCAAACGTGCCAGCCGCATAAATACCGCCGAATGCAAACATGGTGTTGACGCCATCAATGTAAACCATACGTGCAATGAGAAAGCGGAAACTGTTAGCATTCTGCTTTGCGTTGCGCAGCGTCGTGATCAGGGTCGAGACCCCTTGTTTCATGGCAACGCTGAGGGACACATTTGTGCTCGGCGTATCGGGCGTAAAAGCGAACAACGGCCAGGTAAACAGCGCAATCCAAACGGCGGTCAGCAAAAGAGTTGCGCGAACGTGCTCAGCTTCGTTTGTATCCAGATTAAACGGGGCTGGATCAGCTTGTATAAATCCCACCAGCGCCAACACCAGGCAGATCAAACCACCGGCATATCCCAGTCCCCAGGCCAGCCCTGAAACGCGACCAAGGCGTTCCGGTGGTGTCAGGGTGGGAAGCATGGTGTTGTAAAAAACCAGCCCGACTTCAAAGCCGATGGTGCCAAAAACGGTAAGCGTTAAGGCCAGAGGTATGGACTCTGTGCCTGGTTTCGCAAACCACAGCGCCGCCGTGGCCACCACACACATCAGTGTAAAAAAAGCCAACCATGGTTTTCTGCGGCCGGTGAGGTCTGCAATTGCGCCTGTGATCGGGCTGGTGAGTGCAATAATGACGCCAGCAATGCCGGTGGCCAACCCCCAGAGGGAGGTGCCTGTAGTTGGATCGGGCGCAATGGCTTGGGTGAAATAGGCTGAAAAAACAAAGGTGGACACAACAGTCGTGAACCCTGAGTTGCCAAAATCAAAGAAGGCCCAGGCCCACAAACCCTTGCGAGATGTTTTGGAGAGTGATGTGGGTGCTGTGCCGGCTGTCATACCAATCCGGCGTGCTGACGAATTTGATTGGCCAAGCGCAACGCTTTTAATCCATCGGGGCCAGAGGCTATCGCACTGTTTTTGTGCTGACTTAAGTCCACGAAGGCGCGCAGTTGAGCGCGCAAGGCATCACTGTCATCCACTTTAAGGTTTGTTTCCGTGCCGTTTTGAATTTCAACAACAGTCTTAGCCGCAAAGTCGATCCGGTATTGGGATGTGTCAATGTCTGACGCGCCAAGGTCTAGTATTAAATCTCTATGTTGTGTGTCTGCTACCCGGCTGACCTCAAGCTGTGCGGTCGATTGATCGCCAAGCGTGAGGTGGGCCGCAATATCTTCTGTCGTCGGGTTAGGTGTAACGGTTACAGACACAACGTCTGACTTTAAAAACAGCGCCATGAGGTCCAGGTCGTGGATCATTAAATCAAGCACTGCATCCACATCATACGTGCGGGGTGATGGCAGGTTGAGCCTGCGGGTGCTGAACCTGGTGACGGCATGTCCGTCTTTTATTTTATCACTCACAGCTTTGCGCAGCGCGATGATGGTTGGATTAAACCGTTCGATATGGCCGATGGCCAGCGCGGCACCACCAGCATCTGCGGCCTCAATAATGGCGTGCGCTTCGGTGTCATCGACAGCAATGGGCTTTTCAATCAGGCAGGCGATCCCGGCTTTTAACAAGGGTCTGGCCACCGCACAGTGTTGACGCGTTGAGACGGCGATCACGGCCATATCAATCTGTCCAACCAAATCGTTTATGTTGGTGATGGCTGTGCAGGTGAAGTCTTGCGCAACCTGATGTGCAACAGCGGCCTGTTGATCACTCACCGCGACAAGGTCAACCGCATCGACGTCGGCACAGGCTCTGACATGGTGCAGGCCCATGCGTCCTAAGCCAACGACGGCCACCCTGGGTTTGTTGGGGCTCTTATTCATAACAATGAAGCGCTTACGCTTTTAAGGCGGTGCGGACTGCGGCAATGACGCGGTCTTGAGCCTCGGGCATCAAGTAGGGGTGCATCGGCAAACTGACGACCTGGGCCGCGATTTTTTCCGTTACGGGCAGTCCGTTTCCAGCAACGGGAAATCCCGCATAAGGTTTATGAGTGTGCAGAGGGTTTTTATAAAACACCGCTGTCGGAATGCTGTCAGCAGACAAGCGCTCCACGATCAGATCACGCTGCTCTGAGACCACCGTATACTGCGCCCAGACTGATGTTGCGCCGTCAATCACCTGGGGTGTCTGAACCACATCGTTCAAACCGTCATGGTATCTTTGTGCAACCGTATTGCGTTTCTCGCATTCGTCGTCAAAAATTTTCAGCTTCTGCAATAAGATGGCGGCCTGAATAGAATCAAAGCGTGCCGTGAGTCCCAAAGACTCTGTTTTGGCACTGCCGCCGCCGTTGCCATGAACCCGCATATTTTTCATGCGCTCGTAAAGCGCCGTGTCATCCGTCAGAACAGCACCGCCATCGCCATAGCACCCAAGGGGTTTAGAAGGGTAGAAGCTGGTGCCGGTCACGCGCCCCAGCGATCCCACGGGAGAACCTTTGTAAAAGGCCCCAAAACTTTGGGCACCATCATCCAGAATCCAAAGGCCATGCTGTTTGGCAAAAGTACGGATAGGATCAAAGTCAGCCGGCTGGCCAAACAGATCGACGGTCATAATGGCGCGCACGGTTATGTTGGCGCGTGCGGCAGCCTGCACAGCCGCCTCAAGATTGTCCGGGTCCATGTTGAAGGTGTGTGGATCAATGTCCACAAAAACAGGCGTCGCACGGCGCAACGCGATGACTTCTGCAGACGACGTAAACGTAAAAGACGGCACCAAAACGCCGTCGCCAGGGCCGATGTCAGCCGCCATTAAGGGAAGCACCAGCGCGTCCGTGCCGCTGGCACAGGACAGGCAATGCTTCACGCCCGCGCGTTTGGCCAACTGATCTTCGACCTCTACGACCTCCGGACCCATAATAAAGGCGCCGTGTTCTAAAACACGTGCGATGGCCTCATCAATGTCCTTAGAAATTCTCGCCCGTTGGGCCTGGAGATCGATAAACGACAAGGGCGGGGACGTTGTATCGCGCATAAATCATACCTATCGGCGGGCAGAGTTGGCCACTATACCTCAATGCGGGAACTATGCGGCCAAAAGAAGGCGCAACCTACAACTTCGGCCTGACTCTTGTAAACGCGGAGTTCATGTCGGGCCTCAGTCCACATCGCTTAATAGCTGCACTAGACAATCTTGCAGCGGAACCGTTTACTGCGGAGCACTATGAGTAAATTCGATACATCAAGCGAAACCGGCCCGTTGCTACGCCGACTGGTGAAAGAGGCCGTTGCCCCGTACGCCTCAAAGCTGGCCATGGCGGCCGTGTTTATGGTGCTTGTCGCTGCCATGACGGCTGCGCTGGCGTGGCTCATGGACCCCGTCGTCAATCGCGTGTTTGTCGAGCGGCGCAGTGATTTATTGTGGTCTGTCGGCGGCGCGGTTTTTGCTGTGTTCGCCATCAAAGGCGGCGCGACCTATGCGCAAACGGTTCTGATGACAGGTGTGGGGCAGTCCGTCCTAATGGACATGCAAAATCGCCTGTTCCGGCATCTGATGACTCAAGACCTCGCCTTCTTTCAAAGGCATCCGACAGGCAGCCTGATTTCACGTTTCACCACCGATATCGGTATGATGCGCCAAGCCGTGTCCACAGCTCTTACGGGTCTTGGGAAAGACAGTCTCTCGGTGATTTTTTTGGTCGGGGTGATGTTCTATCAGGACTGGTTATTGGCCACGGTTGCTTTTGTCGTGTTTCCCGCAACGGTCATCCCGATCACGCGGTTGGGGCGGCGCTTGCGCCATGTCACAGCTGACACCCAGGTTCAAACCGGCGGTTTTATGACTGTGTTGCAGCAGACGTTTTCCGGCATGCGGTTGGTTAAGTCCTACCAGCTAGAAGAATACGAAATTGATCGCGCTTCTGGCATGACCCAGTCAGTGCGTGATTTGGTTATGGGGGCGGAACGGATCAAAGCCATCTCCAGCCCGCTCATGGAAACCGTTGGCGGCGTGGCTGTCACGATTGTTATTGTTTATGGCGGCTGGCGGGTCATACAAGACACTACTACGCCAGGCGCGTTCTTTTCCTTTATCACCGCGTTGTTAATGGCCTACCGGCCGATGAAGGCCCTGGCAAACCTCAACTCCCAAATTCAAGAAGGTCTGGCAGGAGCAGAGCGGCTGTTCTCTATTCTTGATGAACACTCAGCTCTCAAAGAGCAGGAGCATGCAAAACCGCTCCAAATTAAGGGGGGCGGCATCCGCTTCAATAAAGTTTCGTTTTCCTATGAAGATGAAACGCATGTGCTGCGTGAACTTTCCTTGGAGGCCTTGCCAGGTAAAACGACAGCGTTGGTTGGCCCGTCCGGCTCTGGTAAAACAACAATTCTCAATTTGATCCCACGGTTTTTTGACCCAGCCTCCGGGGCCGTTGAAATTGATTCCCAAGACATCAAAGGGGCGACGCTTGCCTCAGTCCGTTCGTCAATTGCCCTGGTCACGCAAGACGTTCTTCTTTTTGACGACACCGTGGCAAACAATATTCGCTTTGGAAAACCCGATGCGACGCAGGAGGAGATCGTGTCTGCGGCAAAAGCGGCAGACGCTGACGTGTTTATCACTGCCATGAAAGAGGGCTATGAAACCTTGGTTGGTGAACGTGGAGAGTCTCTGTCCGGTGGCCAGCGCCAACGCATTGCCATCGCCCGCGCGATTCTAAAAAACGCCCCTATTTTATTGTTGGACGAAGCCACCAGCGCCCTCGACGCGGAAACAGAAACGCAAGTGCAGACCGCCATGGATGCGTTGCGCAAAGATCGCACAACCGTGGTGATTGCCCATCGGCTGGCAACGGTCCAGCACGCCGACTGTATTCATGTAATCGTTGCGGGGCAGGTGGTTGAAAGTGGCCGTCACGAGGACCTTATTGCCCAAGATGGGGCCTATGCGCGTTTGTATCGTTTACAGTTTGCAGCGTCAGATGCCGTTGATACAGCCGCCGCCTAACGGCTTTCTAAAATCAGTTTCTCGAACACATCCGAGATTTCATCAATTGCAGAGATGTCGTTAAACAATCGTTCTGAGCGCACGGAAATTTTCTCACGAACCGAGGTGCGAAACGGCATGTCATGAACAAGGCGGTATGCGGTTTCCACGTAACCGTCCGCACTGTCTACCACGCAGTCCAGCACATCCATTTTTGTGTAAAAGGCCAGGGTGTGTCGCCCTCTCATGAAGCGTCCCGGCCAATGCACAGTAGGCGTGCCGACGGCTAAACTTTCAAGACTGGTCTTACCCCCGGCCCAATGGGGAATATCCAACAACACATCGACACAGCCCAGCAGAGCGATAAAATCCTTGCTGGGAACGCGCTTTAACATTTTAACCCGGTCCATATTGTCGCCGACCTTTTGCGACAGACGCGCCAGAAAAATCTTATCCGCATGGTCGCCCAACGCCATGAAGTAGAGCCTTGCGGTCTTATCTCTTTCTAAAATTGCGGCGGCAATGTCATCGAAGTCGGGGTGAATTTTGTATAGGCTTTGAGCGCACAAATAAGCTGGTGCATCTGCCGCCATGCCAAACTTACTTTTGTCTTCGACTCGTTCCGGAATCACAGGGGATTCGACACACACCGACAAGCCGTCCAGTTGAATCAGCTGTTCGGTGTAATGTTCAGCGGCGTCGCTTGGTTCCATATCTGCAACAGACAGAAAGTAATCCATGTTTGGAATGCCCGTTGTCACCGGGTGTCCCCAGCCCATCACCTGCACCGGTGCAGATCGAGCGAAGGCCAGAAAGTACACCAGGTCTTCCATGCCGACTTCCGGGAAGTAAATCAGATCGGCGGCGACCTCAGCAATTTTCTCTGTGGCCTGAATCAAGTGATCTGGCAGATCGATCACCTCATCGGCAGCGCGCGCCAGAACCGGCGCCAAAGGATCTTCAATCGGCAAAACCGGGCAACGCAACAACACCACTTCAAACCGGTCACGATCCAGGTGCTCAATTAAACCGCGGCACAGATAGCCCACCGTATGATTACGAAGAAAACTGGAGAGAATTCCAATTCTATATTTCGAGCGTGCTGGGCCATTTCCAATATGAGGCGCAATCCGCGCCAGATCCGGGCAACACCTCAGATAAAACTCTGCAATCCGGCGCTGAATTTCTTTATCGTCTTCGCCCTGATAGGCCAGATAAAAATTTGTAAATCCGCCGGCACTATAGGGGTCTTTCACAGGCGTCCGTGGCAGGTCGTTTAAAGCGGCCAGTATCGCCTGTCTGCTGTTTCGAATGTCTGTAACGTTTTGACTGATCACCGGAAGGGCCAGCACGCTTTTCAATTGGGTCAGCGTCCGGAATTCTGGATCAACATCCAGTTCGATCACGCGCGCGTACAGCGCTCTCGCTTGCGCGGTGCGCCCAAGTTTTTCTTCCGTCTCTGCAAGATAATACAGCGCCTCAGGGTGGTCGGGCATGTCCGCAAGCACGTGACTTAGTGCTGTGTAGGCAGCTTCAAGTTTACGGGTCGCCAAGTATGCCTGGCCTAACAGAAGCCGTGCCACCACATTTGTTGAATTTGCGGCCACGGCCAATTCTGCGGCGGCAATCGCGAGGCGCGGTTGCCCGAGCGCCAGTCGTGCGTGCGCCAAATGCTGAAGAATTTTACTGTCGTTGGGGCGCAGAGTATCGGCTTTGGCAAGCCATGCTTCTGCCTGAAGATAAGACCCGTGATCTAACAGCAAACGCCCACAATTTAAGGCCGCCCCAGCATGCGCCGGGTCCATTTGAAAAACCTGTTGGAAGGCGGCCATCGCGTCCTCAGTGCGGCCAATACGGGCGAAGGCCGCGCCAAGCGTATTCAGGATCTCCGGCGTGTTTGGTTTTAAAGTATTGGCTTCAGAGAGTAAGCGGACAGCGTCTTCGTCTTTATCCTGGAGATAGTAAACGCTGCCAACTTTATACAGCGCCTCCGCCGACTCTGGCTGAATCAATGCCGCATTCTCAAATTGCAGACGGGCTTCGGCCATCCGTCCTTGCACCAGCAGGTCATCTCCTGCCGTCATACACCGGACATAGAGCCTAAGTGTCTCTTGGTCTGTTTCATCAGCGTGAAAAGAATCAGGTGGCCGTGTCATTCCAGCAGCGTGTTTCGATTTCAATCAATACGCACCACAGTGATATTTCGTTGCCGTAGTGCAGGAACTGTATAGGTTATGGGCATGTCGAATGCCACTCCCACAATAGAAGACCGTTTCCAAGACGCGGTCTCTGCCTATGAACGCGGTGACCTGTCCGCCGCGTCCGCCTTGGCCGACTCCCTGATCACGGATGCGCCGGATTTCGCTGACGCCAAAAATCTGATGTCGGCTATTGCCCAGGATCGCGATCAGCTTGCAGAGGCTGAACAGTATGCGCGTTCTGCGCTCGCCGTCGATCCGACCAATCCTGTTTACCACAATACCCTAGGCAATACCTTGCGCCGCCTGGGCCGCACGGACGAGGCCATTCAGGCTTTTGTGCTGGCCCGTCGCGGGATGCCGGATCAGCCGGATATCTTGTTTAATCTGGGCAACGCGTTGCGCGATGCCGGGCGTTTTGATGAGGCTGTTGATGCCTTCCGGGCCAGCGCTTTGTTAAAGCCGGGTGTTGTCGCCGTATATAACAACCTGGCCATTACGTTAAAGTCGATGGGCGATCCGGAGGGCGCGGCCACGGTTCTGATCGAGGGCCTGGCCTATGCGCCGAAGTCGCCGGAGCTTCGTTTTAATCTCGGCAATGCGCTCCAGGCCGCCGGGCGGGCAGATGCGGCAGAGTCCTCTTACAGGCGCGCGGTCGATCTGCGCCCAGGTCATGCGGAAGCCTGGGTCAATCTGGGTGTTGTGCTGGCAGCGCAAGGCAAAAAATCAGAAGCCGAAGCGGCGTTCAAGCATGCCATTGGGCTCGACAAGGATTTGTCTCAGGCTTACGTGGGTTTGGCGGATCTGGCCGACCAGGGCAGCCTTGATGCGGTGTCCCATCGCAGACAGGTGCTGGATATGCGACCGGACCTCGCCGCGATACGGTCGAGCCTGCTCATGAGTCTCCATTACTCTGCGAAAATCACACCCGAAGACTTGACCAAGGAACACATAACTTTTGGGGAGCGTCATAATAATCCACAGGCCCAGTTTGCCCGTGAGGGCTATGATGTTACGCCCAGCCGACGGCTGAGACTTGGTGTGGTCTCGGGTGACTTCCGGTTTCACGCGATGCTGTTTTTTGCATTACCTGTTCTGGCTGCGCGCGATCACGAGGATTGGACGTTATATTGCTATTCAAATACGGCCTTGCCTGATCGTCATACACAGAGTTTCCGGCAAACTGCTGACCATTGGCGCGATGTCAAAGGCATTTCTGACCAAGCGCTCAGCGCTCTGATTGCGGAAGATGAGATTGATGTCTTAATAGATCTGTCTGGTCATGCGCCACACAATCGACTGCGCGCCTTTGCTGACAAACCAGCGCCGTTGCAAGTCGCGTGGGGCGACTACGTTGATACCCGAGGCTTGGACGCAATCGACATTCTCATCGGCGATCCTGTGCACACGCCGCTGTCGGAACAAAGCAGATATGTCGAGACATTGGTTCACCTTCCCGCAGATTATATTTGTTATCAACCGCCCGTCTATCTTCCTCCGGCGACATTGGCTCCCTTTGACAAAAGCGCTTGCGTGACCTTTGGCACGTTTAGTGAGCTGACAATCCTTCAGCCTGAAACGATTGCTTTGTGGGCTGCTGTCCTAAAAGCTGTTCCGGACTCTCGCTTTTTTGCGAATAGTTACCTCCTCGCCAATGAAGGCCGCCAGGGCCATCTCTATAGCGCCTTTATGGAAAACGGCATCAGTACCGATCGTATTATGATTGGGACCGGCGGTGAGCACGCAGACTTTCTGGATCAGTATTCCAAGGTCGATATCATTTTAGATACGTGGCCTTACTCCGGCAGTTTAACCACCTGCGAGGCGTTGTGCATGGGTGTGCCTGTGGTCACGCTAAAAGGAGACCGGTTTTGTGGTCGACATGCCGCCGCTCATCTTGGCGCGGCTGGTTTTCCGCAGTGGGTGTCTGAAACGAAGGACGACTTTGTTCGCATCGCCACAGACCTCGCGGCAACATCGGCACAATTTTCAACTCTGCGGCGGCAGATCAGGCAAAAAACCTTGGCGTCGCCTCTGTGTGATGTCCCTCAGTTTTCTGCCGCGTTTTACAATGTTCTGCGCACCGAGTGGCAGGCCAAAGTAACTGCACGTTAGAGCCCATCATGCTGTCGCCGTTAGGCGCTTGAAACCAAAGCCGTTAGGCGCTTGAAATCAAAGCCGTTAGG
>CAYGSZ010000063.1:0-12502 GCA_964352705.1 uncultured Rhodobacterales bacterium | reverse complement strand
TGGCGTTGCCAGCCAATAATTTCATGAAGTCAGCCCCCTCGCGGCATGCACCCTAATAACCCGGCTATTGGTACCGCTCCCCAGCCGCATTGAAGCGCCGAAAACCTATCAACCTGTCACAGGTCTGTAAATGTTCTGTCGTGTTGAATACTTTGAAATTGAATGTTTATCCACAGGTTGTTGGGTTCATCGCCGTGGTACGACCTGTGAGACAACAATCTGAAGTAGGCCCGGGAAGGCACCATCGACGATGGCCTCGGCTATTTGCCCCCAAGCCCCGTCTAGCTGACCACGTGGGATTCGGTTGTCTAACCTCACTTCACCGAGGTTTTCTCCATCCGGGGAGAGAATGGTCCAAAGAATTGAGACGTCATCCTGTGAGGCATCGAAAATACTGACGGACACACTGGCGGATATAACAAAGTCCGCTTCGTCTTCTGGGGGCTGAAACCCTTCAGCAAGAAGCCGATTCGCGAGTGCGCGGCCTAAGGCCTGGGCACCATCGCCTGGCGCGGTTTCAGGACGTTCGATGGTCACAGTTAAACCTGCCCAGGGTTTGCTCTCTGGTGCGTTCGGTGCTGCGATGATTGGTGGGGCCAAGAGCAGAATCAGTTGTGCTGATATGTCATCGGCGACGGCGTTTAAAGCCAGTTCGTTTTGATCAGTCCAGGCGGTGCTGTCGATTTCAATATTCTGGTTTAACCTCTCTATGATTTCTCCCAGCCTGTTCAGTAATCGCCAATCGAATGCGACCCGAGCAACGCGGTCTTCAACGGACACGTCACTGAGATTTCCTTCGACGGTGAAGCCAAGCACGCCTGCGCGGTCCAATGCTTCTGCCGGAATCTCCTGCTGCCTTAACGTTTCAGCAATACGATCCGCAGCGTATCGTCCCGATAGGTCATCAAGGCCAGCAGGTGGTAATATTCCAATTCCAGCCCCGCTGGGATTTGCCAGCAAAGGGTTGCTGGTGTTTGGTGTGCGCCTGAAAGGTTGTGGCACGTTGCCGCATCCCGCCACACCAATCAGTGTGGCAAAGCCCGCGAGTTGAAGTGCAATGTTTCGGCGGTTCAGCATGTTTTATGGCAGCCAGGCGATACCTGAGAGTTGCCGACCATAATCTGGTTCTTTCTTGTGGCAAGAGCGGCGATAGCTGAAGAACAAATCTTTCTCTTCATAAGTGTCATGCAGAAGGCGCTCAACATTTCCAATGCCAGCCGCACCTGCGAGGTCAAAAACGTAACGTCCGATATCGAAGAAGGCGTGGCCTCCTTTTGGGGACGGCAAAAAGAATTTTTCGGTTTCAGGGTCTTTATCAACAAACCGGTCTTTGAACTCTGGTCCGACTTCATAGGATGCAGCACCGATACAAGGCCCGACGGCCGCTAAAATGTGGCTGCGTGTTGCACCAAGGTGCACCATAGCTTGGACAGTATTTTCTATAACGCCGCCAAAGGCTCCTTTCCAGCCGGCATGTGAGGCTCCAATGACACCCGCTTGCGGATCTACAAACAGGATGGGTGTACAGTCGGCTGTTAAAACACCAAGGGCGAACCCCGGCGTTGCAGTGACCAACCCATCTGCGATGGGCGGACCACTCTGGTCCCACAGCATCGTGACAGTTACAACATTTGCGGTGTGCTCTTGGTGTACAGTCAAGAGATCGTTGACCGTTACGCCTAACGCTTCCGCGCAAATAACACGGTTCTGTTTGACAGATGTTTGGGAGTCACCAGAACCAAGGCCACAATTCAGGCTGCTGTATATCCCGTCTGAAACACCGCCTTGGCGGGTAAAGAAGGCGTGCTTGAGATTTGGTATTGAGCTCAGAATTGGCGCTTGGAGCATTATTTTACCTCTGCTTCAAAACCGGCGAGTGCGGTAAAGTGTGGCGATGCGATGGCTAAAACTTTGAACAGAGAGCCCATGGCTTCCGCATCGATGAGGCGTGAAATGCTGGTGCGAATGGTTTCAACTTCGTCGCTGGATTTGTCCTCTGAGAGTTGTGCCTCTCTTACTTTTATACCGAGGCGTTTCAGCCATAAACCCTGCTCAACTGGGCCATAGACGCGACAACCAGCTGACCTTGCGGCCTCGCTCACCAATGCGAAATCAACATGTGCGGTAAGATCAGCAGTCCCAGGTGCCATCAAAGCCGGATAGTAGGCGTGGTTTTTAACGGCTTGTAGCGTGTCACCTATGTCGGTCCGGGTGTGGCCGTAGTCAATGAACAGGGCAATACCTGGGCGTTCTAAACATAATTCTGAGATGTCACTGACCACATCGCTTACTGCGGTTGAGTGTTCGAGTATGCTGCCTTCCGGTGCGTCATTGAACGCATTATCGATATTCGGTGTGGGGAGGTTAGCGGCTGTAAAGACAAACTCACGCCCATTGTGATTGACTAACCGCTCGCACCAACCCGACGATGTTTTGACATACTGAGAGATGGGAAGCGCGTCGAGAAACTCGTTAGCAACTAGGATCATAGGCCCTTGGGGAAGAGTGGAGAGGTCATCGTGCCAAGTTACGTTTTGCCCCGTTAAAGTGTTCTTTTGCTCTGCTCTAAGCTGCTCGCTGCGTTCGACTAGATGGACAGATGCCGCATAGCCAAACCGTGGCGCTGCTTTAGCTGCTGTGCGGATGATGTCCGCCATCAAGGTGCCACGGCCAGGCCCGCACTCAACAAGGTGAAAATCTCTTGGCTGGCCTAGGCCCTGCCAAGCGGTGATGCACCACAAGCCAATCAGTTCACCAAACACTTGAGAAATTTCAGGCGCTGTGACGAAATCCCCAGACCGGCCAAAAATATCGCCGCGCGCATAATAGGTGTCAACGGCAGTTTCCATATACGTTGCGAAGCTGATTGGCCCGTTGCGCTGAATGCACTCTATAAGGTGATCCGTGCAACCCGTCTCGGCTGTCGTATCAATTGATGGAGGCGTAGGCGCAGGGGTCATCAAGCTTTAGGTGTATAATTTTTTTGAAGGGGTTCGCGCTTCATTGATCGCCACATAACCCAAACGCCGAATACTAGTAAAGCGACGGATAAAAGTTGTCCCATCGTCAGGCCGAAGAGGACAAAGCCTAAATGCCGATCTGGTTCGCGGAAGAATTCGACAAAAATTCTGGCCAACGCGTAACCGGCGCAGAAGCAACCGGTAATGATGCCTGGGCGGTGGCGAATGCTATCTTGGCGCCACAGCCAATGAAGTATAACAAGCAGCACGAGGCCCTCTAGGGCTGCCTCATAAAGCTGGCTTGGATGACGTGGAACTGGGCCACCTGATGGGAAAGCCATGGCCCACGGCACATCTGGTGCCACACGACCATAGAGTTCACCATTGATGAAGTTTGCAACGCGCCCAAGAAACAAACCGATTGGCACGACGCAACCCACGTTGTCTGCCACATACCATTTGTTGACCCCAATCCGCCGCGCGAAAAGGATGATGGCGATAACAACCCCGATCAGGCCGCCATGGAAAGACATGCCGCCTTCCCAGGTCATAAGTATTTCCCCTGGGTTCGACAGGTAGTACTCCGGTTTGTAAAAGAGAACGTAGCCGAGCCGACCGCCGAGTATAATTCCGATCAAGGTCCACATCACAAAGTCGTCGACCTGTTTCGGGGTCATAAGCGCCGGTGATCGAACGACCAAACGTCGCATATACCACGCACCGCCAAAAAGACCGGCGATGTAAGCCAGGGCATACCAGCGAATGGCAAAGGGCCCCAATTCAATCAGAACTGGATCTATGCTGGGAAATGTGAGGGCAAATACTGTCATGTGGCTTTCTGCTAACGGTAAGGGTCTGACTGACTTAAGTAGTCTCGGATGGTTATGGTGACACCGTCTTCCAATGACGTAAACGGTCGCTGGAAACCAGCTTCTCTTAAGCTAGACATGTCAGCTTCTGTAAAATATTGGTAATGCGTTCTAAGGTGTTCAGGTGTGTCGCGCCAAGTGATGTTTGGTTCAAGGCCAGCACTGGCATAAACAGCATGCGCCAAATCCAGGAAGGTTCTGGCCCGGCCCGTTCCCACATTAAACACACCTGAGACTGCGGTGTTCTCTAATAGCCACAGAATTACGGCGATACAATCATCGACAAAAATGAAATCCCGCTTCTGTTCTCCATCAGCCACGTCGGGGCGATGAGACCGAAACAATGGATACGGCGATCCGTTGGCAACAAGCGGATACATTTGGCTGACGACGCTACCTTGGGGCCCCTTGTGTGTTTCATTGGGCCCGAAGACATTAAAGAACCTCAGCCCAGCCCACTGTGAAGGAGTCTGCGCGCTGCCCTCAACTTGCTCTGCAACAAAGCAGTCAAAGGCCAACTTGCTCTCGCCATAAATGTTGAGCGGCTTAAGGCGTTGCATATCTGCCAACGTATGGCAGTCCTCAAAACCCTGCTGACCGTCACCGTATACGGAGGCTGAAGACGCGTAGATAAACGGGGTGTCTGTTTCTGCGCACCATCGCCACAGAGATTTGCTGAGGTCTACGTTAACAGCGAAGACAGCCTTACGGTCAGTGGCCGTTGTGGCTGTTTCTGCACCGAGATGAATAAGGGCTTTTATGTCTGGTGCGTGTTTGGTGAGAAATACTGCAACTTCGTTGGGGTCTACCCAGGTTAGCCCTGTTCTTTTTTGCGTGTTGAGTGCTTTCGTCTCTGACTCACGAAAATCTACAGCAGCAATAGCACCTTTCCCGTGTTGCTCAAGGACTGCCAAAACGTTTGAGCCGATAAACCCAGATGCGCCTGTCACAACAAACATGAATAGTCCTAATATCTATGCAGTTTTGTACTTATGCCGGACCATGGATGCAGCGGCAACGAAGCAAAGGCGAGAGATTGTTATAAAGTAGGGTTGAAGGTGACATCGGTTGCGCCGATATTATTAAGTGTAGCTTTATCTTGGAGACTAACCATGCAGAGCCAAAAGAGATTTTTTGACGATATTGCTAAGGTCGCTGGCGGTGCTTTAGGCGCTTTGGGTGGTCTCAAACAAGAGATTGAAGGCCTGGTTCGCCAGAGGGTTGATCGCTTTCTCAGCGATCGTGACCTTGTAACGCGTGAAGAGTTTGAGGTCGTGAAGGCGATGCTGTCTGAGGCGAGGGCCGAACAAGAAAAACTCCTTACGCGCCTTAAGAAACTGGAATCTGGAACCGCTATAGGGGAAAAACGCGCGAAGCCAGCATCCAACAAGACGGCGACATCGAAGCCTAAAACCGCTGTAAAACCAAAGCGCTCCCCCCCTTCTGCCTGATTGTCTGAGGTTGGCTTTGCAGACAGAGTCTATGACAAAAACGTGAAACTGACCGACTCGGTAGTTTTACTAAGATTTGTTATTGATGCGCTCGGAAACCTACTATATCTTGATTCTCAGGCTACGAATTTGGGGGCTGCTATTCCGAGCTGGCCCGGGGCAAATGAGGGGATTCCATGCGCACCACCACCGTCAGCCAAGACACTCCAGTAGACAATCCGTTAGATCGGATTGAAGAAGTTATCACCGTAAAAGATTGGGTTTTTGATCGCCGCAGCGATGAAGAGATGGCTGTCGAAGCCCCTGGTACGTGGTGTGATTTCGGCTTGTTTTTTGCTTGGTCAGAAGAATTAGACGCTCTTCACTTTTCCTGCGCACTCGATATGCGGGTTCAACCAAAAGTTCTCAATAATATCTATGAGCTTATCGCCAAGCTTAACGAGAGGTTATGGATTGGCCACTTCGCAGTGTGGATTGATGAGGGCATACCCATGTTTCGCCATACCGTGCATTGTCATGGGGGGCGCTTGGACGCAACTCATATTGACGATTTGGTCGATCTCGCGCGCAGCGAATGTGAGCGATATTATCCAGCTTTTCAGTTCGTGATTTGGGGTGGCAAAAGCCCGGACGATGCAATTTCCTGCGCTTTACTTGATACGGTTGGCGAGGCGTAAGGCTCAAGTCTCTCGATTCAAAACGAAAGACGCCGTTCAAAACGTTCTGGTTGTGCTAAAGTCTTAACATGATTGAAGGCACGCTCTTATTGGTTGGCTGCGGCAGGATGGGTGGCGCTCTGCTTGCAGGGTGGTTTGCTCAGGGGCTTAACCCTGTCGATATTATGGTTGTTGAACCTGCTGGTCGTTCCCGGATCGACGCTGCTAAGGATCACCCTGCCCTTAGCGTGTTGAGTAAGGCTTCAGAAATCCCAAGTGATTTTACACCTGATGCCGTCATTTTTGCGGTAAAACCCCAACTATTACCTGACGTTGCACCTGATTATGCGCGCTTTGCCAAGAGCGGTACGGTCTACCTCTCGATTATTGCTGGGATAACTCTGGGCAAACTCCACTCCCTGTTGGGGGCAGAGGCTGCCATTGTGCGTGCCATGCCGAATACGCCGGCAGCCATAGGGAAAGGGGCAACCGTTTTATGCGCGTCCGACGTTGTCGGCCCGTCACAGAAGCGTGTCTGTAAAGTGCTGATGGCTGCGGTTGGTCTGACCGCCTGGGTTACAGAAGAATCAGATATGAATGCGGTCACGGCAGTGTCAGGAAGCGGCCCAGCCTATGTTTTTTTGCTTGCGGAAACGCTGGCCCAGGCAGGGATTAATGCTGGTCTTGCACCAGCTCTGGCCAAACAATTGGCAAATGCCACGGTTTCCGGGGCCGGAGCATTGTTGGAGGCGCAATCAGACGATGCCAGTGTTCTGCGCCAGAATGTAACCAGCCCTGGTGGAACCACAGAAGCCGCACTACATATCCTTATGCAAGATGACAAATTACAGGACTTGATGACCCGTGCCGTTGCTGCTGCTGTAAAGCGCTCGCAGGAGCTGGCTAAATAGCTGATTTAATATCAAGTCTAACGCAGAGCGCCAGGAGAGGCTCTAACCCATGGCAGCTAAAAAAACATCTAAATCAAAACGTCTGGTTGGCGCTGACCGATCACTCAAAGACAGAGTTGCGGATGCAGCTCTTAAGAGGGCGTCGCTGGATGGCTGGGATGCAATCACACTTGCGAACTTGGCAGATACCGTTAAAGAGCCATTCGGGAGCGTTGTTGAGGCGTTTCCGACCACGGACCGCATCGCAGCGCATTTATTTAGCCGTATTGATGCGGCTGTGTTGGGTGCAGTTCAGAAAGTAGATAACGACGAGAGGCCGCGGGATCGCCTTTTCGAATTGCTCATGATGCGGTTTGATGCTTTGCAAGAGCAGCGCGATGGGTATGCCGCCATTCTATGGTCTATGCAGCGACGACCATTGGCTGTGCTCATGCGGGTTCCCGGTCTGCTGCATTCTATGGCGCTTATGCTTATTGCTTCTGGCATTGATGCGAGTGGAATGTGTGGGGTTGCGCGCGCGCATGCTTTGGCTGCGGCATACACCATGGTCCTTCGCGCATGGCTTAAGGACGATAGCGCAGATATGGCGCAAACAATGTCTGCTCTGGACAAGGGTTTGGACCGACTGGAGCAATTGCAGACAATGTTTGTGAAGCCTGCTCGCAGAACTAAATCGTCTTAAACAGGAAGGCGTAAGGTCGCGCGCAGACCGCCCAGTGGACTCTGACTGAGCACAATGTCTCCTCCCAACCCACGCGCGATGTCACGTGAGATTGTAAGCCCAAGACCTACGCCACCGGTTTCGGAATTGCGCGAGGGGTCGACCCTGTAGAAGGCTTTAAACACACTTTCTCTTTGACCTTCAGGAATTCCTTGGCCGTTGTCGTCCACGTGAATTTCTATGTGAGCGCCCGTGCGTTTGGCTGATATATCAACACGTGTTCCATAACGGGATGCATTGCTAATCAGGTTGCTCAGGCTCCTTCGAAAAGCAGTTGGCTTTGTTGTTACAGGGCCGCCTAAGTCCTGCAGCGTGAGGTTTAAATCTGTAATAGACTCTTTAAACCGGCCATAAATATCGTCGATCAGGTTTTCTAGGTTGGTGGGCTCTGGGGCTTCCTCGCCTTCGCCGCGTGCAAAGGCAAGGTATCCATTCAGCATTTGTTCCATTTCATCGATGTCGCGTTTGATATCTGCGATGTCTTCTGGGTCAGCACCATTGAGCATCTCAGTCTGGAGTCGTAAGCGGGTCAGGGGGGTGCGCAGATCATGGGACACACCCGCCAGCATCTCTGTCCTTTGATCAATCTGCCGTTTGATACGGTTGCGCATAGCGGTAAAAGCCCAGGCCGCTTGCCGCACTTCCTTTGCGCCTTCTGCCTTAAAATTCGGTACGTCCCGTCCTTTACCAAAACTATCTGCAGCGCGTGCGAGCCGTCTTACAGCCCGAACCTGAACATTCAGAAACAACGCGGCAACTCCAAACAGCACCAGAGACGACCCAACCATCCACAGCACAAAGACGTATGTGGTCGAACTGAAGAGGCGTTTGCGGGGGGAAACGACATGCAAAACGCCATCCGGCAATTGCATGTTGATCTCGATTTCCGTGTCTGAATGCTCGAAGTTTATTGTGAAAGGGCGCCTCAATTCTCGCCAGAGTTCGCGTGTTAAGCTATCAGGGAACGGTCCATCGGCATTGATGGTTTGTTCTGCCGGAAGGGCAGCGCCCCGATCAAACGTGATTTGCAGTTGCATCGTTTGCCGGGCGGATACTTCAATCCATTGAAAGCGCTCTTCTTCCGGATAGTCGCGCAAGTAAACGCGAATGAGTGAGATGTCTCCGGCGAGCCCCTGTGCCAAACGGCGGGAGAGCGTTTCCCAATGATTATCATAGAAGATAAAGGTGGAAATGATCTGGACCAGAATCAGAGGGATAAGAATAATCATTGCAGACCGGCCCATCAGGGTCGCTGGTAACCATTTGGCCCAGCCTGACTCTTTGAGCCACGCGCTTATCGTGCTCACGATAGAACTATGATGTGAGGGGTGTTCAGTCATCGTCTGGACGTTCCTCAGTCGGTGCGCAACAAATAGCCGGTGCCACGAACCGTCTGGAGGTAACGTGGTTGTCGGGGGTCGCTTTCAATTTTCCGGCGTAATCGCGTAACCTGGACATCAATTGTGCGAGGGTTAGACTGCCCTGTTTCGTCCTTGCCCAGTTGACTGCGTTGCACGGGTGTATTCGCATTTAGTGCAAGCGTTCTTAATAATGTAGCTTCGGCTGACGTGAGGTGGACGGCGGCACCCTCACGCGACAGCGTGTTGCGTGTCACATCATAGCGGCATTGCCCAAATGATAACTCATGAAGGCCGTCGTCTTCAGGAGGCGGTGCGCGCCTCAGAATTGCGCTGATTCTAAGCATCAGTTCTCTGGGTTCGAAAGGTTTTCCCATGTAATCGTCAACGCCATGTTCCAGGCCGGTAATACGATGCTCTGCTTCGCCCATGGCCGTGAGCATAAGAATTGGGACGTTGTTGTCTGTCCGTACATGTTTGGCAAAGCTCATTCCGTCTTCGCCGGGCATCATCACGTCGAGAACGATGAGATCAAACTGCAGAGAACTTAGGTGCTGTCGCGCATCTTTCGCTGATGCGGCATCTGTGACCATAAAGCCTTGTTCTTTGAGATATTTTTTGATTAAGCGCCGCAGCCTCGTATCATCATCAACCACCAAGATATGGGCCTGAGGGGTGGCTTGACCCTCAGGTGCCACATCTCCTTCTTTTGTCCCTGCTATTTTCACGTCCCAGTCCTCATGACTTTTCTTCATTGAATCGCTGCCGGGCTGAGGACTCCATGATACCCAGCATCACTTTACGGAATCCTTCGACTGCATCAGCTCCAGCGTGTTTATAAGCGGCTGCGATGCGGGCTCTTTGTTCACTGGTGAGGAGTCTTTCCAGCTCTTGGCCTTTGTCGGTCAGGGACAATAGACGTTGACGCCGATCTTTGGTGCCGGGTTTCTGTTGAATATAACCATCATCAACGAGTTGGCGCAGCACCCGGGACAGACTCTGTTTTGTGATTGAGAGGATGTCGAGCAACTCGCTGACACTCATACCAGGGTACTGCCCAACAAAATAAATTACGCGGTGATGCGCCCGCCCGAAGCTTTGTTTGGCCAGAATAGAATCTGCCTCTGCCGTGAAGTCTTTATAGGCAAAGAACAGCAATTCTATGCCCTGCCGCAGGTCTTCATCGCGCAGGAAGAGTAGGTTTGTGCCGGGTTTTGATTCAACCATAGTTCTGGGTCGCATCGCTTGGGGCTCAGGTCAATAGGATTGAATATAAGTCAGTAATATTGACATATATTAATTAGGATGTTACGTCATACCCTCATTTTGATTAATAATATGTCTCAAATAGGACGTTCAGAGACGCCATAAGGAAGACTACTCTAATGTCTATACAGCCCTTTGATGATCGCGACGGGTACATTTGGTTCAACGGTGAACTCCAGCCTTGGCGCGCTTCCAAGCTGCATGTTCTGACCCACGCGTTGCATTACGCATCCTCTGTCTTCGAGGGAGAGCGTATTTATAACGGCAAAGTTTTTAAGCTTGAAGAGCATACAGAACGCTTGTTTTTCTCGGCGAAAACGCTGGATATGAAAATTCCTTATGATCAGGACGCCATTAACGTTGCAACCTATGAAGCGATCCGAGCCAACAACATCACGGATGGGTATGTGCGCCCAATCGCTTGGCGCGGTAGCGAGTTAATGGGCATTACTGCGATGGCATCAAAAATAAATGTCGCTATCGCTGTCTGGCCGTGGCCGTCCTACTTTTCTCCCGAAGCGCGATTAAAGGGCCTTAAACTTGATTTGTCGGAGTGGCGCAGACCGTCGCCACAAACAGCCCCTGTTTTTGCAAAAGCTGCCGGTCTGTACATGATCTGTACCTTGTCCAAACATGCGGCGGAGCGCAAAGGCTTAGACGACGCGCTGCTGCTGGATTGGCGTGGGCAGGTTGCTGAAGCGACCGGCGCGAACGTTTTTTTTGTGATGGATGGAAAGCTGCATACCCCCACCCCGGATTGCTTTTTGAATGGAATAACGCGACGCACGGTCATCGGTTTGGCCAAAGAACACGGATACGAGGTGATTGAGCGCGCTATTATGCCAGAAGAAATGGCCAACGCAGATGAGTGCTTTTTGACGGGCACGGCAGCTGAAGTCACCCCTGTTAGCGCGATTGGTAGTTATACATTTACGCCCGGCGAAATCTGTCGGACATTGATGCAAGCTTACGACATTACTGTTGGAAAAACCGTAAGCTCAGAGTCCAGCGCAGCCTAGTCTGTCTTCATCTCTGATTTAGTGGCTGGCTTATTCCATCTTGCTGCACGGTCATCATCACCTTTTTTTGCCTCGACCCAAGAGGGGCCTGTACTCGTGTGTTCACGTTTCCAAAACGGAGCGTGAGTCTTTAGCCAATCCATAACAAATTCGCAGGCTGCAAAAGCATCTCCCCGGTGGGTAGCTGCTGTGCAAACCAGCACAATCGGGTCACCAGGTATCATCACGCCATATCGATGAATGACAATAATGTCGTCCAACGGCCAGCGCGTTTTCGCATCTTCACAAATTCGGGCCAGCTCCTTCTCGGTCATGCCGGGGTAGTGCTCAAGCTCTAAGCTGGAAATCGCATTCTGCCGTTGCGAAGTGGGAGATGCGTGACTATCCGTGTCCGGGCTATTGAAGTCGCGAACTTGACCAACAAAATTTGCAACCCCACCGGAATTCTGATTGCGCGCCAAAAAAATATTAAGCTCAGCGCCCGGGTCGAATGGACTGTCTTGAACCCGTATCATGACTACCCACCTGTAACCGGTGGAAACAGTGCGATTTCGCGGGCATCTTTTATTGAAGCATTTAATGGCACATGAGTCTGGTCAACTGCAACGCGAACTCGGGTCATGTCTTGCAAAGCGTCAGAATGGTTGGGACTGATTTGTTTTAAGACACCGATGGCGTCTGCGACTGTGGAAACATGATCAGGAAAATCAACATACTCCTCGCCGACACCAATTTTTTCTTTGATCCATGAAAAATACAGGACATTCGTTGGCAAAATAACTTACTCCACGATTTTGGTTGTCTTAGATGAGATGGCGGCTTCTTGATCCAGCATATGTAAAATACCGGCCTTCAGATAATCATATCCGGTAATTAATGTGATCAGAGCCGCCAGCCACAAGCCAATCTCCCCGATTGGCTGTGCCGGAATCCAGGATGGGGCGTCGGTGCCGACGATCAAGAAGCCAAGCGCGAACATCTGCAATGTCGTTTTCCATTTTGCCAAGGTCGAGACGGGCACACTCACATGCGTTTGCGCTAAAAACTCACGTAATCCAGAGACCAATAATTCACGAGTGAGAATAACCACTGCTGGGAGGTAAGCCCACGTGCTCATGCGCTCAAACCCAACCAACATCAAAAGCAACGCCGCAACCAAAAGCTTATCTGCGATGGGGTCAAGAAAACGCCCAAATGGGGAGACTTGATTACTCCGCCGGGCAATATAACCATCAAAAAAATCTGTGATCCCGGCAGCGATAAATAAGCCTAACATGACCCAACGTGTTGT
>CAYGSZ010000062.1:8043-12544 GCA_964352705.1 uncultured Rhodobacterales bacterium | reverse complement strand
CACCAGAGGAGTCGATATAATTCACTTCTGACATGTCCACCACCACGCGATCATGTGTTTCAAGACACTCAAGCAAACCCTGACGCACTTGTGGCGAGGTCTGGAGATCAACGTCTCCGGACAAGGCCACAACGGTCGCGCCGTCTTTTTCTGTAATTTCCAACGCCATAAATCCCCCTTGCGTTAACTGGCAGTCTAGCGTGATCTATAAACGTTTGGTCAATTTAAATAAATTGCCAACCCCCGGCGGGGGCTCAACAAATATAGCTTCGTCTGTGACAGATTTAATAAGATGAACGCCCAGTCCCCCAGGACGAATCTCGTTAAGGTCACGAGATTTGAACTTGGAAGGGTCTACGGGTTCAGCAAAGTCCATAAGATGTACAATGAGACGCTCTTGCTCACGAATAAAATCAACCACTATGTCTCCTGGCTCATCCATCCCCATGTACGCGTGTCGGATGATATTTTGGCACGCCTCATCGACGGCCATTACCAAATCAATGGTCCAGGCTTCTGACGCACCACAATATGCTGCGGCTTGTTCGGTTCCAGCACGAATCACTTTCAACCGGTCCGCTTTCGCAGGAACGCGAAGTCTGAGAATTTGGCCAACCGGAGAACCGTCAGCTTCAACCGGCTTCACCGCAACCCGCGTACCGTCTGCGGAGCCACTATCTTTGATGATCAACATCGTCAGATCATCGCGTAGAGACTGACCCGGCAACCTAACTGCGCCGGTGATTGAATTCAGCTGAAGATCTGGGCTTTCCTGCCCATGCTGGCGAATCAAGGCGCGCGCACCATCAATACCCAGCATACCCCCACCAAATGTAGTGGCTTCTGTCAGACCATCCGTAAAAATATAAAAAGTCCCGCCATTGAGGTCTATTTCATGAGTCGGGTAACCGTCTGGGCCTGCAATGCCGTTCATAATACCAAGAGGCGGCGCTTCAGCTTCGAAGAATGTAAAATTTTCGCCGAATCCATCCAGCAGAAGGGGGGGTTCATGACCCGCATTGGCCATGCTGACTTTGCCGGTCGCAGGATCAAACAGGCCGCCCGCCATGGTCACAAACAGCCCGTGGGTTCCGGTCTCACATAATTCGTTATTAATGGCGTCAAACAGCCGCCCGGGATTATCTGTGCCCTTGGCCAAGCAGCGAAACAGGCTTGATGTCTTCGCCATCAGCAGGGCCGCATTCATGCCTTTGCCGGAAACATCCCCGACGTTGAACCAAATTCGACCGTCAGAGAGTGGCAGAATGTCGTAAAAGTCCCCTGAAACGCTTCGCGCAGCCATGTTGATGCCGTGGACCGGAAAGTCCGGTCCACCTGCTGGCGGCAACAACTGTCGCTGGATTTGCGCGGCCAATTCAAGTTCATGCCGTTCGCGCTCTTGCGTCACAATTTGCTGAGTCAGGCGGAAGTTGTGAATCGCCAGCGCCGCAGCCCCAGCGAGCGTTTCAAGCAAGGTCAGGTCATCTTGATCGAAAAGACCGGCTCCACCGGTCTTATTGATAATCTCGATACACCCTAAACACACATCGCCGAGGGAGAGCGGCGCACATAAAATTGACTTGGTTGTGAAGCCGGTCTGCTCATCAACCATCGCGCCGAAATCAGCGTCGGTTGTGACATCGCGGACCATTTGACACGAATTCTCTTTAAAAGATCGCCCAACAATGCCTGCGTCGGCAGGAATACGAAGGCCCGTAATATCAACTGGCCCAAAGCACGCCGAGCACACCAATTCCTTCCCGGCATCATCGATCAGAAACAGAGAAGAGGCTTCTGCACCGACATAGGTGGTGATTCGCTCCAAACCTGTTTTCGCCATCACATCCGCATCGCGGGTGGCGATAAACTCCCGGGTCATAGCTGAAATCAGGCCAAGGTGATTGCTAATATCACCTTCGTCTAAAGCTTGAACAATTTCATCAACGGCTTCTGACATGGCGCAACTATGCCCGGAACAGATGATCAGGTAAATCATCAGATACGTTCAAGCATCGCATAGATGCAGACCTAGCTCGAACTCAGACGCTCAAAAAGCTGGCAATACGCTGAGACAACCACATGTTCTGAAAACCTGTGTTTCACCGCCTCCCGACCGCCAGACACCAATATCTTGGCTATGTCCGTGTCATTCAGAACCTTGCGGACAGCGGCAGCCAGCGCTGATGAATCATCAACAGGCACTAATAGTCCATTTACCTCATCGGTGATTAAATAGCTGGGGCCTTCGCTTGCTGCCGCGACCAAAGGCGTCCCCGCACTCCACGCGTTTACCACAACATTACCGAAGGGCTCATGCCGTGACGGCACAAGACAAATATCTGCTGCGGCCAACAAAGCCTCCCGGTCTTGCCGCCAGCCCAGAAACTTGACGCGATCAGAGACCCCCAAAGACACCGCTTTTGACCTCAGCGCCCGTTCACAGGACCCTTCGCCAGCAATCCACAGATAGGCTCCGGGCAGATCAGCAAGTGCTGCAATGGCAACATCAATGGCCTTATTCTCTTCCAAGCGGGCCAGGACCAGTAAGACAGGAGCATCCTCGGGCGTTGCAACAGCGGCACGTTGCACCGGCTCAATACCTGCAACTTCAGGAGAAAAATTAGGGATATAATCCACCCGATTTTCAGACCAACCATTGCGGATGCAGTGCTGCACCAAATCGGGAGTATTGCAGATCAAATGATCGCACTTGGCGTAGTACTTAAGATTGTAATACCCACCCAGCCTGCCGACCGTGCGCCACGGTCCGCGCGGCACCAATGCAGCAGCCCGATTCATCCAAGCGAGCACGATGTCAGGACCGAATTTATTTGCGGCCTGAGCCGCCTTCCACCCGGACAGCACATCCAGTGGACCGCCCATACGCGCAGCCGTCACACCGCAACCGGCCTCAACCAAAAACTGGGACCGCTCGGGATAAGGCCGCGAAACAACGTGCTGATGATGACCGCGTGCAGACAATGCTGTGGCCAGGTCAACGAAGAACCGTTCCGCGCCGCCATGTTCTCCACCCGCAATAATATGAAGTAGGCGCATAGGGTCCTTAAATCTAACGTACATCTCTTAGGGACAGCATACAGACTGTACCCTATTGCACACTTGCCGTAAGAATGGACAGACCTTGCGAGGTCAACATCAACGGAATAAAGAACCAATGGCGCGTAAGGCTCTTGCCAAACCAATTCAATATAGACTCGAAGCTGCACTGGCCTACGCAGTCTTCGGCCTATTTCGCGTGATGCCTGTCACCACAGCCTCGGCCATCGGTGGAAAATTGGCGGAATGGTTTGGGCCGCTCAGTCGCGCCCAACGTACTGCTCAGCGAAACCTCGCCAGCGCCCTTCCAGAAATGACAGACCGCGAACGCCGGGCAACACTTAAAGACGTGTGGAATAATTTTGGCCGCGTTATGGCCGAGTACGCGACCTTGTCACGACTTTGGGAGGGCGGAAAAGGACGTGTGGAAATTGATGGATTACATTTTGCTCAAGACATCGCGAAAGCGGATACGCCCGTTATTATGTTCTCAGCCCACCTTGGAAACTGGGAAGTCACCGCCTTATCAATAGGTTGGGCTTTAACACCAGCGGCCTTGGTCTATCGGGCACCCAACAATCCCTTAATAGAAGACCTTCTAAGACAGGTGCGTGGCAGCGGAACCAGCGCGTTAATTCCAAAAGGTGCCGGCGGTGCGCGTGAGATTATACGCGTTCTAAAAGAGGGCGGCTTTATCCAAATGGCGGTCGATCAGAAAATGAACACCGGCGTTTCGGTGCCATTTTTTGGACGTGACGCAATGACCGGAGATGCCATTGCGCGACTGGCCCTGAAGTACGGTTGCGCTCTACTCCCAGCGCATTCAGAACGCCTTGACGGGTGTCATTTTCGAGTGACTTACGAAGAGCCTTGGTTTCCAGAAAACACCGGCGACGCAGAAGCGGATGTTAAAAACACGCTCCTCAAAATCAATCAGACCATTGAAGGTTGGGTGAGAAAACGCCCCGGACAGTGGCTATGGCTGCACAATCGCTGGCCTCGTGATGAGGTCAAACATTGAGCTCTGCATCATTTATTGGCGAATCAATCTCATGCCCGCTGTGCAAGTCTGCGAACCTGGTTTGTGTTGACCAGACGGACCGTCACGGTGCGCCGCTTAAAACAGACCTTTGCCGTAACTGCGGACACGTCTTTACCAATCCACAACCCACGGCAGCGGAACTGAACGCTTTTTATTCGGACAAGTACCGCTCTGCCTATAAAGGCGTGGTGACGCCAAAACCAAAACACGTCTATCGGGCGGGTCTGCGTGCGCTGGAGCGTTTGGACCGTATATTGCCCTATGCGGAGCCAGCACGCCGGGTACTGGATATTGGATCTGGCGGCGGAGAGTTTGTATACCTTATGACACGGGCAGGGTTTCAAGCCAAAGGCATTGAACCAAATCGTGGCTACGCCGACTTCTCCAAAACATCTTATGAAA
>CAYGSZ010000062.1:0-7943 GCA_964352705.1 uncultured Rhodobacterales bacterium | reverse complement strand
AAAGGCATTGAACCAAATCGTGGCTACGCCGACTTCTCCAAAACATCTTATGAAATTGATGTAGATATCGGCACCGTGGAAGACGTTCTGCAATCCGATGCAACTTGGGACGTCATCACCCTGCATCATGTGCTGGAGCATCTGGCGGACCCAATAAGTGTTTTGCACTCGCTAGGCCAACGGCTATCAGAGTCCGGTGTGCTTATTGTTGAGGTTCCCAACGTCGAGGCGCGCTACCATGGACCTCAACGGTTGTTCCATTTGGCGCACCTCCACAATTTTTCGCATACGGGGCTTCTTTTCGCCGGGAGCTTGGCAGGATTGGCCGCAAAAGACTTGGCTATTTTACCGGGAACCGGGCACCTGAATGCAGTTTTTGAGAAATCAGATCAATTGCCAGGCTCACCAAATCCTGACCGTGCTGCTGAAATAGAGCGGCATCTCACGACAAACACATGGCTGCGCGATACGTTTTCAGCCCGGCCTTTCCGCCGTCTCTGGGCAAATCTAAAGCGCCCCATCCGTGAAGCTACCGCCCTAAGGTATTTGGGTAATCCGGACTCTGCGCGTGACATTCTTGATCGCATGTATGGCCCCGCCCTGTTAATGCGCGTCAATCCGCAGCACTTAAATTCATTATAAGACCAAGACCATTGCTTGCCTCATGCAGGGGATTCGCCCTACGCTTTAGCAGAGTGAAAACCAGGGTCATTGGGAGAGCGCACATGATCAACCGTAGAACTCTGCTGCAGACCGCCGCCGCAACAGCACTGACACAATCAGCACCTCATGCGCGCGCGCAGTCACCAACCGATGTCATTGTCATTGGAGCCGGATTGTCGGGTCTAAACGCAGCACTCTTGCTGGAAGACTTTGGTATGTCCGTCACCGTCTTGGAAGCCCGTGATCGCGTTGGCGGGCGGGTCTTCACGCTCGCCGATAAACCTGAAATGCCAGAAGGCGGCGGGTCTGAAATCGGCCCCATGTATGCGCGCATTATGAGCACGGTTGATCGGTTTGGACTGAAGTTGGAACCCTGGCAAATCGAAGGCCTAAACTTCATGATTCATGCCGGGGGCCAAAAGCTCTCCACGGCAGATTGGCCCCAAGCAGACGCCAACCCCTTGCCCCAAAAAACCAAAAACTTCCCTCCCTTTGCTTTGACGCGGGCGTATATGCCTAAAGAAACAGGCCTTCCTGAGTTGGACAGTTGGCTAGAGCCAGAGTTTAACACCAACGATAAATCATTGTACGACCACTATGCCGCTGAGGGCGCAAGTCCAGCAGGTCTTCGCTATCTACAACTTGCGGCGCAGTCTGACAGTCTGCATACAGAATCTTACCTCTGGAACCTGCGCAAAGCGCGTGTATCAGCGTTTGAAATGACGGGTGAGCCCTTCAATCTGGTGGCCGGCGGAATGAGTAAAGTTCCAGAAGCGATGGCCAGCGCTTTGGATGGCGATCTGCGGCTGAATACACCAGTTACCGCAATCAGCCAATCTGCTGCAGGCGTTGAAGTCACAACCACATCCGGAGACGTTCTAAAAGCGAAATACGTCATCTCCAGCTTACCACTGACACTGCTCCGCACTTTAAAACTTGATCCTGTTTTACCGCCTTTGCAGGCGGAAGCGGTTGCAAAAATTCCTTACGGACAGGCCACGAGCGTTTACCTCAAGGTCAAAGAACCTTTCTGGGAGGTCGATGGGCTTGGTTCGTCTCTGTGGTCAGACGGGCCGATCGGCCGGGCTTATAACTGGGGCACGCCCAATGGCAAATACATTTGGGTGTTTCTGAATGGCATCGTGAATTACACACTTCGCACGTGGAATGATGAAGACATTATGGCTTACGTGATGCGTGAACTCATCGCCATGCGGCCTAGCATGGAAGGACGCGTCGAAGGCATCGCCGTGCGCAATTGGAGCGGCGACCCTTACATGCGTGGCACCTACGCATACCGCGCCCCGGGACAAATCGCCAAATACGGCAACATCGTCGCCAATCCACATGGACGCCTTCACTTTGCTGGCGAGCATACGGCGACCCTTCAACAAGGAATGGAAGGGGCTATGGAATCTGGCGAACGTGCGGCATTTGAGGTGTTCGACCGCGCATAGAATAATTTTACCCCTGCCAATACCAGGGGCTGCATCACCGATTGATTTGCCTTAACGTGGGACCAAATTGTGATCAGGGGGACAGCGATCCAATGAATCCTTTAACAGCGGACACCGTCACAGAAAGTCAAAGGCTTCCCCGCTACTATCAAGTCTACCTGACGCTTAGAGACTGGATTCACAACGGCAACTACCGGTCCGGAAAGCAACTTCCGACAGAAACCGAGCTTTGTGAAACATTTGGCGTTTCGCGTATCACCGTTCGTAAAGCCGTTGATCTTCTGGCAACGGATAAACTGGTGCGGCGGGAACAAGGGCGCGGCACATTTGTCACTGGTAACGATGCAACGCCGCAGCTCACCGGCGACATGGGGCAAGTGTTAAAACGCATCGATTCGCTGGCGCAACGCTCTCAGGCCCGCAATTTTAAGGTTGAACAGCTCGCAGCCGACGCAGACACAGCGAAAGACTTGCAGTTGGATATAGGCGCTGACGTGACCTGTGCCTCGTTAACACGTGTCATGCAGGGCAAGGTCATCGGTCGATCCAAGACCTATTTTCCGGCCCGCTTAGAAGTGAAACTCGACGTTGAAGAAATTGATACTTTGTCTTTGGTGAGCATATTGGAGCGCAAGGGCATCAAGATCTTAAGCGCAGACCAATTGATCGGGGCCACGTTGGCCGACATGCAGGATGCAAATGCTTTGGGCTGCACTGTGGGAACACCGCTGGTTCGCATTCGATTGATCGTCTTCGATACCAATTATCAGCCCGTACAGCGGCATGACTCTGTCTATCTCGCGGATTTCTACCAGCATCGCATTCACTTGGTGCGGGAGCCCGGTGAGCTCGGCGGCTTTAAGTGGTCACAAAGCGACTGAACAAATAGCTCGACCAATTACACGGCGCTACTGCGCTCATGCGTTAACGACCTGCGTTTAGCCTAACGTTCTCGTACATCACAACCTTGTTGGCCACCTGCACATTGCTAACGTTTGGCGCATGGGCGAACAGGTCAAACATTTCCACCAGAAACAAACTGGGCGCTCGGGTGTGAAATTCCTCGGCCAAGTCAAACAGGCGGTCTCGACGCAGGTCTTCTTCCATCGCCGCCGCAGCAGCAGAAACCTTCGCCGTTAAAGCCTGATCGCAGTAAAACGGAACAGCTTTGAGGCAGGAGAAATACTCCATTGGCCGCAGCACATCATTGTACGGCAACGCATTCCAGGAGAGTGTGAAACCATCAATATTGTCGCTCCAGGTGCCGGGCAGATAATTGTTGATCCACGTTGGAAACGTCACCGTCTGCAATTCCAGGCGCACACCAACTTGCGACAGATAATTCGCAACCGTTTGATAGATTGCGCTGTCACCGGGCACCCGCTCGATCATCACCGCAAAGGTCAGATCAAAGCCGTCTGGATACCCAGCCTCCGCGAGCAAAGCGCGGGCTTTCTCAGGATCATAAGGATAAGGCTCAATGTCTGGATTGTGGCCGAACGTACGACGCCCTGCTGGCTGCCCACCTGGAACCGTAACACCCAACAGCAAAGCATCCGCGATGGCTTGCTTATCGACCGCATAGTTCAAAGCCTGGCGCACACGGATATCTTTCAGCGGCGTCTCTCTGTCTTCTTCCAAACGAAAGGCCAGACTCATAACTCCGAAAATCGGCGCGTTGACAGTCTTGAACCCCAAACCTTCAACCAATTCAATGTCATCGATATTGATGTTGCCGGCGATATCGACTTGGCCCGCTAACAGCGCCTGAATACGCGCCGCATTGTCGGGAAGGTTCGTCATTCGCACGCCATCAACATTTGGCGGACGCCAGGACTCTCTCCGCGCTTTAAGTTCAGCAACGCCGGAGGTGTCGCCCCAATCGATCACAACAAAGGAACCTGTGCCTGCGGGATCTTTGGCATAAGCGTCTGGCCCCAACTCCGCCCAGGCCTTTGGGGCCACAATAAGCATGGCGTTGAGGCGGTTTGGTAAAATGGCGTCAGGCGGGTCGGTGCGAATTAGAACCGTGTGATCATCAACCGCTTTAGCAGATGTAATACTGCGCACTTCATTGCCGATGATGGACCGTCGGCCCTCGTCGGTTTTGAGCCATGCGATCGCCGCGACAACAGCCTCAGCGGTGAACGGCTCACCGTTCGAGAAGGTCACGTTCTGGCGTAGATTGAACCGCCAGGTGTTAGGATCAACGTTCTCCCATGACGTGGCTAGGGCAGGAACCAAGTTTCCATCGGGGTCGAGACGTGTCAGGGCATCGAAAACACCAAGCCAGATAAAATTCGACGGCGTGCCATTAGCGCGATAGGGATTACCATAGTTAATGGGCAACCCTTTCGTCGCATAGCGCAAAATGTTTTCGTCTGCGCGCGCTGCTGACCCGGCAGTCCAAACACTAACAGCCCCAACACTCATATGCAGCGCCAAGCCGAAAATCAGGAGAAGCCGCATAGCGTGTTCCAAACAAGCAGTTGGCAACCAAAGTTATTCTTCTGGCGCGACAACGATGGCTAGACCATCAAGATCGTCTGTCATTGTGACCTGACAACTGAGACGCGAGCTTTTCGGCTGATAGCTCTCGGTTTCTTCAACCAGTTCTTTCTCATCTTCTGATAAAGGCGGCAATTTATTGGCCCAGGCCTCATCAACAAAAATGTGGCAGGTGGCACAGGAACAGCAACCACCGCAAATGGCTTCAACATCAATGTCATTGTCGCGTAGAATTTCCATCAAGGTCGCGCCTGATTTGGCTTCGACCTGGCTTTTCTCTCCGGCGCGGTTGGTCACATTTAAAATTGCCATGGGATAAAACTCCGATCCTGACACATTACACAAATACTATGAGAGGGCTGGTACCCTAAAGGCAGGCTTACGGGCAACCCCTTTGCAGACTTTCTAAGAATGAACGCGTCCCAAAACAGAGCCTTTATCCGCAATGAAGGCAGCTTATAGTTGCCTCAATAAAAGAGGAAGGAGTTTGGACCATGCTGCTACCACCATCCCAAGCAACCCACGGCATCACGCCTAAATGGTCGACGGATGATAAGGCCAGGCAAGCCTTTCAGCGAACCCTTAGGGAATGCGTCATTCGCAACCTGTCCAACGGGAGCCGAATCATCTTCGAGAACCGGGTCACGCCGCGATTCGAGAAAGAACAGGGACGATCCTTTAAAACCCGTCAGGAAATCAAGGCCGAGATGCGCAAAGAGCCTTTTTATCAAGCGCACCTGAGTATCCAACGCGCCGCTCAGGAATTGATGTGGGCCTCAGTGACCTATTCCTTGGATCGTCAGATCGACGATATGATGGCCCGCGCCGAGCAAAGCACAGACACCCTCGGCAGTCTGACCCTGGACCCAGACATGAAAATCCCCAAGTACATCGACAGCCTGGATATTCACTGCATGCCGGGTGGGTACACGACGGACCTGGGTGACGGCGATGTCGCAGCCGGCGCAATTTACGACAAAGGTTCCTATATCTACGGCAGCGGACGTGGTGGCCCGCAGGGCGACAGGTCAGGCCAGTCTATTGTGGGATATCTGAAGAGGGAATACCCCGATTTTGCACCCAAACGCATTCTCGATATGGGCTGCGCCACCGGCAACAACACCGTACCATTTTGCGATGCTTATCCAGACGCGGAAGTACACGGCATCGAACTGGGCGCCGCATTGCTAAGATATGGACACGCAAGAACCGAATCCCTCGGTAAAGCGATCCATTTCAGTCAACAAAATGCTGAAAAGACAAACTTCGAGGATGAGTCTTTCGACCTCGTTGTGTCCTGCATCATCTTACATGAAACATCTCGTAAAGCCGTGCCGCGTATCCTGGAAGAAACTCGGCGTATACTTAAACCCGGCGGTCTGATGGTTCATTTGGAAGCTGGCCAATTCGAAAACTTCGACCTATGGCGGCAAACTGTTTTTGATGCGGAAACCTACAATAACAACGAGCCCTTCTGGTCAACATACCGCGATATGGATCTTCAGAAAGCCATGACCGAAGCGGGCTGGCCTGCGGGATCAACCAAGTTGCATCTCGAACCTTTTGGCCACGCCCCGGTGACATCTACCAACACGGCCCAGAAAAACATGATGGGGTTCTGGTTCATGGTCGGTCAGAAATAGGAGATTAGCCATGAACGAGACATCCAAAGTCAAAGTCCCGCAGACGGCCAAAGGACATCGCCCAGCGTTCTTTGATGACCCGGTTAACGATCGCCTTATCGCTATGATGATGTCGATGATCACCGAAATGTGGGTGATGCGCGAACGCCTCGACACGGTAGAAGCGGTGGCTGCTCAGAAAGGCGTTTTCTTAGAGCAGGACATTGAAAGCTTTGAACCGTCTCCCGAGCGCGCAGAAGAGCGGGAACGGATGCGCCAAGAACTTTTGGATCGTATTTTTTACGTGTTTCAGGAAGAAGCCGAGGATACAGCCCGCGGCGATACCGAAGAGACCTATGAGCAAGCTATTGATATCAGCGCGGATCGTTGAGCACAGCGATGTGCTATTTTGTAAGTACGAATTCTGATACTTAATTCAAGCGCTGTAATTTAGGGCTAATACTCAGGAAGAATCTACAGGAACACATAATGGCTGATATTGACGTCAACAAACTTGCCAATGCCAAATCAAAAGGCAAACGCCCGTACTTCTTTGATGACCCGGCCGTTGAACGTGTTTTGTCTATCACCATGGCGGTGGCCACAGAGCTTGCCGTCACCCGCGAGCGCTTAGATACCGTGGAGCGCCTGCTTGAAGATGGCGTGCCGGTGACCAAAGCCAACATTGATGCCTACCGCCCTGATGATGATGCCTCGCGCGAACGCCAACAGTGGCATGCGGATTATATCAACCGCATTCTGCGCATCGTTCATCAAGAACTGGAAGCTCTCGAAAACGAGAACCTCAACACAGACCCGGAAAAACTCGCGGACGATTTTGCAGCGGCTGAGTAAATCCGGTTTTCCACTACTTTTAGTCAGTTAAATAAAAGTCTCATCTAAATCGACATCAGAATCTCAACCGTCTCTTCAGGCGCCGTCACCATCAAATCGTGACCCGTATCCAGGGTCAGGTAACTCCATTCCGGATCAACCGCCGTCATGGTTTGGACCGGATCGCCCTGCTCGCCAACCCAACGGTCATTTTGCGTGCAGCGCACATAGGTTTTAGGCAAACCGGCGGGGCCGCCGTTTTCATAAACTACCGTTTCCATCAAAGTCGGCAAAGGATGCTCAACCAGCTTACTTTCAACCCAGTGATACAGCGGATGCCCTTCTGGAATGCCTAAAAAATCCATCCCGGCGTGCGCCATGAGATAGCCGTCTTTGGCTTCCGGCATGCGTTCCTCGCCGACACCCGGGGGCAAGAACGGCTTGCCATCGGTCGGCAGCACGGCATCCAAATAAACAACATGCTGAATACGGTCCTTGACCTTGTCAGCCACCAAACTAACCACATGTCCTGCATAGGAATGCCCGACGAGAATAATGTCCTCCAACTCTTCAAATTCAATCAGGTTGACGATGTCGGTGACGTGCGTGGTCAGGTTCACTTCTGGGCCACGCAGATGAACACGGTCGCCGAGTCCCGTCAAAGAAGGCGCAAAAACGGCATGTCCGGCAGCCAAAAGGGGATCGCGCACATACTTCCAACACCACCCCCCGTGCCAGGCCCCATGTACCAGCACGAAAGTCTTGCGATCCGCAGCAACCGCCGCACGCGCTCCAGTATTGGCCGCAAAAGCCGTCATAGCGGCACTTGCCAGTAAATCTCGTCGTGTCATCATCATCT
>CAYGSZ010000061.1:0-12833 GCA_964352705.1 uncultured Rhodobacterales bacterium | reverse complement strand
GTGTTTGATATTCTTCCCGAGGAAGAGTTGGACAGCTACGAAATTGGCTGGAAGCAAACAGCCTTTGATGGTCGTTTAAACTTCTCCACCGCCCTCTACTACGGCAAGTGGAAGAACCAGAAGAGCCGGGTAGTCGCAAGCATCCAAGAAACATGTAAGCCTTTTAACGCAACCTCTACGGGCTGCCGCGCACAAGACTTAACACCGCTTGGTGACTTGCAATCTCTGGCCGATGGTACGCCCATCTTTACGGCTCGGAACACAACGATTACCGGTACGGGTGACGTCTATGGGTTGGAACTCGAAGGCCAGGCGTTGTTGGCGGAAGGTTGGACGACAGACTTTAGTCTGGCTTATGCCGCAAGCGAGTTCACTGATTTCGAATCCAACTTCGAACAAACCTACGCTAACTTCATTGATATGAAAGGGAACGAGCACGCGCGTTACCCGAAATGGACAGGCTCAATCAGTTCCACATATACCCAGCCTCTCAATGATGATTGGGATTGGTTTGTCCGCGGCGATGCCATTTACTTCGGCAAAACATGGGTGTCGGTTGCCAATCTGGCCCAGTGCAACGATTACTGGCTGTTTAATGCCCGCGCGGGTGTTGAGCGCGATGACCTCCGCGTCGAGCTTTGGGTTAAGAACGCCTTTGATGATGACAACTGGTCAGCTTGTGCGCGTTGGACCGACTTCTCGCGTAAAATCGACTTTGCTTTCTTCACCTTTTACCAAGGTGTTGCGGTCACACCGCAGAACAAGCGTCAGTTTGGCCTGAAGACGTCTCTCAGCTTCTAAGGTCAGCTTCCCACTTTAAGACGCGCCCCGGCTGGCAACAGTCGGGGCGTTTTCTTTTGGCCTCAAGATTAGCGTTAAGAGGGGTTTACACTGACGCCAATAGTTGGTCTTTCATCTCTATATGCAAAGGGGTTTGCGTGAGAGAGAAAAGAAAGACAGGATGACGCTATGAAAGAAGATACAAAAATCATCCACGGCGGTGGCAAAAACGCACTCAAACATGGTGTCGTGAACACGCCGATTTATCGCGCCTCGACCATGGTTTTTTCTGACACAGATGCCATGCACGACGCCGCTGACAAAGCTCTGGGTCAGCAAAAGAAAGTTATGTTTTACGGTCGAAAAGGGTCTCCGACATCCTGGACTCTTGAAGAAGCCCTCACAGATTTGGAGCAAGGTTTCGATACGGTGCTGGCCTCGTCTGGACTTGGGGCGGTGACTACTGCGCTGTTGTCTTTTTTAAAAGCGGGCGATCATTTATTGATGGTCGATTCTATCTACGAACCAACGCGTCATTTCTGTGATGAAACTTTGGCGCGCTTTGGTGTTGAGACCACATACTACGACCCGCTCATCGGTGCTGATATTCAATCGCTTATTCAGTCCAACACGGCTGTTATTTTTACAGAAAGTCCGGGCTCTCATACCTTTGAGATGCAGGACCTTCCCGCCATATCCCAAGCTGCGCATGCGGCCAACGAGGACATGGTTGTGATGATTGACAACACGTGGGCATCGCCGTTGTTTCACAAACCTCTGACGCTCGGCGCAGATGTTTCAATCCAAGCCTGCACCAAATACATCGTGGGTCATTCTGATGTCATGCTTGGCAGTATCACGGCGGTCGAGAAACACTTTCCAACATTGTACCGCGGTCGTCAGCAGTTAGGTGTGGCGGTCAGCCCAGATGATGCTTACCTGGCCACGCGCGGTCTGCGCACCCTAGGGGTTCGTCTGCGCGCGCATCAGGTTAACACGCTTAAAATCGCAAAATGGCTTCAATCTCGACCAGAGGTGGCGCGTGTTCTTTATCCTGCTCTTCCGGACGATCCGGGGCACGCAATTTGGAAACGAGATTTCTTAGGGGCCAGTGGATTGTTGGGTGTGGTTTTCAACGAGACCTCCCAAGCCGCCGTGTATGCAATGATCAATGGCATGGAGTATTTTCCTCTCGGATATTCGTGGGGTGGATATGAAAGTCTGATGTGTGGTTCGTCTCCGGCGAAAGGGCGTTCCGTGACGACGTGGGCGCATCCTGAGCCTGGACTTAGACTCCATATTGGACTTGAAGATCCTGATGACCTGATTGCTGATCTCGAATCTGGCTTGGGGCGATTTACGTCAGTCCTGAAAAACGGCTAGGCTTGCCGCGTGAGTAAACGCGGATCAGGTAAAACGCCTTCAGCGCTTTTGAAGGAGGGATACGATCTCCACACGGCAGGGGATTTCAAAGCGGCTGAGAGGTCCTATCGGCGTATTCTCAAGCAAAACAAAAAGCATGTTGAAGCGCTTTATCTACTCGGCAGTCTCTATAGCCAAACAGGAGATCACAAGCGTGCAGAGGTCGCTCTGAGGGCGGCTTTAAAAGAAAAACCTCAGCACCTAGAGTCGCTCTATAATCTCAGCCGGGTTCTTATGGATGCGCATCGTGACCGCGATGCCAGTGACCTGTTGCTCAAGGTTTTGGCGATCAACCCAAAGCATATTTCTGCGAACCGCAACCTGGGTGTTGTCTATTTGCGCTTGGGCGCGCCAGACAAAGCTGTTCCTGTTTTAAAAGAGGCGCTGGCGCTCGACCCTCATTCCGCAGACACTTGGTGCGACCTGGGACTGGCGCTCAGTCAAACCGATGACGATGACGCGAGCGCGGGTGACGCTTTTGATCACGCCATTGAGTTGGATGCATCCCATGCCAGGGCCCGTCACAATCGCGGCCACCTTCGGCTGAGAAATCAGAACTTTGTCGAGGGCTGGGCCGACTATGAATACCGCAGGTCAGATCTTAAATCTGGGTTTGAACCCCGGCCTTTCACCGTTCCAGAGTGGAACGGAGAAGACCTTGCAGATAAAACTATTTTGGTCTGGGGTGAGCAAGGCCTGGGAGATCAAATTTTACATGCCAGTATGATTCCTGATCTGGCTAAATCCGCAGGGCGCGTCATTGTGGAATGTGAGCCACGTCTTCAAAAATTATTTGCCCGCAGTTTCCCAAAGGCAGAGGTCTATCCTCAAACGACGACTCCATTTGAAGGCTTGATGAAGACGCAACCAGGCTTACAAGTTGCACTCGGCAGTCTCGGCAGAATTTTTCGTCGCAGTGCCACCAGTTTTCAGAATAAAAAACCTTATCTTCAGGCTCGTATAGAAGACTCAACTCTAAACAAGATTTTATCCGCTCAGCAGCGCGCTCCACTGAAAATCGGTTTATCATGGCGCAGTGCACGCGAGGGTCTTGGGCCGCATAAATCAACCAATCTTTTAGAGCATTGGGCGCCGGTCTTGGGCGCGCGGTCAGATAGCATGTTTTTCTCATTGCAATACGGGCCAGTCGCCTCTGAGCTCAAGGCTGTGCAACAGCGTCTGGGTATCGAAATCCGGGCAGATCACGGCGTTGATGTGACCCGGAATATTGATGGGTTGGCAGGCCTTTTATCAACGCTAGACTTGGTGATCACAACGTCCAACACCACAGCGCACCTAGCGGGAGCGCTCGGTGTGCCCACCTGGTGCTTGGTGCCAAAGGGGCCGGGTCGGCTTTGGTATTGGCACAAAAAACCATCAACATCGTTATGGTATTCCTCGATGCGATTGTATTGGCAAAAGACTGCGGGAGAGTGGAGCGACGTATTTCAAAACGTGTCTCGTGATCTCTCTGGCCATAGGTTCTGATGGTTCAGGAGAAGCTTTTTACCTTCCGTCTTAATTCTTCACCAGTCGGTCGGGTCTTGTTTTCTATATTTAAGGCTCTAAAAAGCTTTTATATATGCGAACACAATAAAATTCTGGACGTCACCTCGTGGGTGTCAGCACGTGGATGTCAGTCTGGTCAAGAGGACTTAGGTGATGAACCTGCAAACTAATCCATCTAAGGGTGGAGCATCAGAAATAACATCAGATTCTGAGTCTATTGTTGTGCGATTTGCCGGAGATTCTGGCGATGGTGTACAGTTGCTTGGTGCCCAGTTTTCTCAGACCACCGCTCTCGATCATAACTCCTTAGCGACGTTCCCTGATTTTCCGGCTGAAATTCGTGCGCCTACGGGCACGACCTACGGTGTGTCCGCATTCCAAATCAAGTTTGGGTCTCGCGAGATCAAAACTTCAGGGGACACACCAGACGTGTTGGTGGCGCTCAATCCGGCGGCTCTGAAAGTAAACTATAAGGACGTTCGTACAGGAGGATTGATTGTTCTTGATGCGGGCAGTTTTACAGCTCGCAATCTCAAGAAGGCCGGGTTTGAAGTCGACCCCAGAGAAGACGACACCCTCGGTGAGTTCAAGACGCTGGAGATCGATATCTCTGCCCTTACCCTTGAGGCAACAAAACCGTTTGAAGTCTCCCAGAAAGAAGCCTTGCGCGCCAAGAACATGTGGACACTGGGTTTGATCTACTGGATGTACGATCGGACGACAGAAGCAACCGAGAAATTTATAGCGCTTAAGTTTGGCGTAAACTCGCCGGTTGCTAACGCCAATATCGCAGCGCTACGGGCCGGTCATGTCTATGGCGAAACGGCGGAAGTTTCTGGCGACGTTCAACGCACTCACGTTGCTGAAGTTGAGTTCGCGCCCGGTGAGTACAGATTGGTAACCGGTGCCGAAGCGTTATCTTGGGGGCTTGCCGCAGGGTGCCAGTTGGCGGCCTTGGATATGACATTTTGTTCCTATCCTATTACGCCGTCCTCACCGATCTTGCATATTCTCTCGCGATTGAAAAATTTCGGCATCACCACATTCCAAGCTGAAGATGAAATTGCGGCGGCCTGTTCAGCCATCGGTGCCTCTTATGCCGGTAACATGGGAATCACCGCCAGTTCTGGTCCAGGTATCGCGCTAAAAACAGAAGCCATCGGTTTGGCGATTTCAACAGAATTGCCTTTGATCATCGTAGATACCCAACGCGCCGGGCCGTCTACGGGGTTGCCCACAAAGACGGAGCAATCTGATTTGTTCCTGACGGTTTGGGGTCGCAATGGCGATGCGCCTGTGCCCGTTTTATCTGCCCGTTCCCCTTCGGACTGTTTTGATACGGCCATTGAGGCCGTGCGTCTGGCGACAAAATACATGACACCGGTCTTCCTGTTGTCCGATGGTTATATCGCCAACGCAGCGGAGCCATGGCTTATCCCCTCCTTGTCTGACTATGAAGCGTTTCCAGTTACACACCGCACAGAGACCGAAAACTTCTTGCCGTTTAGCCGGGATGAAAAAACGCTTGCGCGCCCCTGGGTAAAACCAGGCACGCCTGGGTTAATGCATCGTATCGGCGGGATCGAGAAGGCGGATGGCTCGGGCAATATTTCTTATGACCCTGAGAACCATCAAAAGATGACGGATCTCAGAACGGCTAAGATCAATGGCATTGCGAACGACATACCGCTTCAGTCCGTCGAGGTTGGCGATGATGCGGGCGGTGCATTGGCGGTTGTTGGATGGGGCTCAACCTACGGCCCAATCAACCGAGCCGTGACAAATGTGTGTGAGTCGGGTTTGAGTGTCTCGCACATTCATTTGAGACATCTTTGGCCGCTGCCGTCCAACCTGATCGAGTTGCTGGCCAGGTTTGATAAAGTCTTGGTGGCAGAGATGAACAATGGTCAACTGCTAACATTCCTGCGGAGTCAAACCCGCCAAGACATTGAAGCCCACCTCAAGGTGACAGGCCAGCCACTGACCATTCGTGAAGTCGAAGACGCTATTAAGGCACGCGTAAACAACTAGGTTTACGCGCCTTTGGAGAAAAAAGATGAACGTCCAAGTTGAACCAGCCAAACTCAAAGCCAAAGACTTTGCTTCAGATCAAGAAGTGCGTTGGTGCCCCGGCTGTGGCGACTATGCGATCTTGAAAGCGGTTCAGGTGGCGTTGGCGGATATGGGCGCTGAGCCTGACAACACGGTCTTTGTCTCCGGCATTGGCTGTGCTGCGCGTTTTCCCTATTACATGGCGACTTATGGTTTTCACACCATTCATGGTCGTGCGCCTGCTGTCGCAACAGGTGTAAAGCTGGCCAATCCAGACCTTGATGTGTGGGTGGTGTCAGGCGACGGCGACGCCCTGTCAATTGGTGGCAATCACCTTCTACATATTTTGCGCCGCAATGTTGATGTGCAGTTCTTACTGTTCAACAATGAAATTTATGGTCTGACAAAAGGTCAGTACTCGCCTACATCAAAGATCGGGCAAAAATCTCCATCGACACCGCAAGGGTCAATCGACGCGCCAGTTGATGCCTGCACCTATGCTTTGGGATGCAATGCCAGATTTGTCGCGCGCGGCATTGATATCCAAGCCAAAAATCTAGGCCAGCTCTTTAAACGAGCGCGCGATCACAAAGGCGCGTCTTTCGTCGAGATCATCCAAAACTGCATTGTTTTTAACGATGACGCCTTTGCTCATTTCACTGAGAAGAGCACGGCTGAAGACACACAGATTCATGTTATGCATGGTGAACGTCTCATTTTTGGAGCTGAGGGTAACAAAGGGTTGCGCATTAAGCCTGGGGCTTTTGATCTGGAAGTCGTCACCATCGGCGAGGGCGGCGTAACAGAACAAGACATCCTTTTTCATGATGAAACAAATCGCGTGCTTGCGGGTTTACTTGTTGCCATGAAGCCTCCTGAAATGCCGGTCGCCTTGGGTGTCATTTATTGTGACCCTGCGCCGTCCTATGAAATTGCCGTCCGCGATCAAGTTGAAGCCGCGAAGTCTAAAGGGCGAGGTAATTTGGATGCGCTCTTGCGATCCGGCAACACGTGGACGGTAAGCTGATCAGATGAAGCGCCGGTCTTTCATTAAAACTGCTGCCGTCGGTGGATCTGTTGCCGCAGCGTCGACCTTGCCGGCCCCGGCCATTTCGCAAGGCATTAAAGAATGGCGCATGGTCACAAGCTGGCCCAAAGGGCTGCCCGGACTGGGAACCGGCGCGGACCGTCTAGCGCAGCGCATTACGGATCTTTCCAATGGACGTATCGTTGTAAAAGTTTATTCCGCCAACGAGCTGGTGCCGGCCTTGGGCGTGTTTGATGCGGTAGCCGATGGTACAGCCCAGCTTGGTCATGATGCGTCCTACTACCATCTTGGGAAGTCCGAAGGGTGTGCCTTCTATACGTCATTCCCCTGGGGCTTTACGGCAAACGAAATCGAAGCCTGGGTTGGTTATGGCAATGGCCAAACCCTTTGGGATGAACTGTATAAACCTTTTGGGGTGCGTGGATTTCTTGCCGGAAACACAGGAACCCAAATGCTGGGATGGTTTAAAAAAGAAATTAATTCTGTCGAAGATTTGCAGGGTTTGAAATTCCGCGCGCCAGGCAACCAGGGAAAAATTCTTCAGAAACTTGGCGCGACCCCTGTTGTCTTGGCGGGAGGAGAAATATTCCCGGCTCTCCAGTCTGGGGCTCTGGACGGTGCTGAGTGGGTGGGGCCTTACAACGATCTCTCCCTCGGTTTCTACCAGGTGTGCAAATACTATTATTCCTACGGATATCACGAGCCGGGTGCGGCTCTTCAACTGATGATCAATGAAGAAGCCTGGCAATCCCTGACGGATGAGTTACGCGCGATTGTCAAAGCCGCTGCTGATGTGGCCAACCAAGATATGTTGGCGGAATACAATGCACGGTCTGGCCCGGCGCTGCGCACCCTCGTGCAGGATCATGGCGTCCAAGTTAAAGCTCTGCCGGAAGACGTGTTGATGGCCAGCGGTCGCGCAGCTAACGAAGTTCTGAATGAAGTCTATGAAGGTGGCACGCCCATCGTCCGTAAAATCGTTGAAGACTTTCTGGCTTTTCGCAAAGACATAATGCCCTGGACGCGCATCAGCGAACAGGCGTTTATAAATGCACGGCGGTTGCCGTTTGAGTTCGGATTAAGGACCTAAATCGTCCAATTCATTCCAGCATTTATAGCGGTGCGGAAGTCTTGTGGACTCAGACTCCATCCATTTGGAACGCTTAGCTGTTCCAATAATTTTTCCAGCGATGGGCTTTGGCGCTCTACATTTAGCAGCGTCACCAGAAAATCATCATTGATAAGCATTATCAGCTTCTCTAGTTCTTTTTCAGAAGACTCCAACAAACCCAAGCGCATTAAATCCAAGTGGGCCATTGCGTCATCGGTCAAAGCACCAAGGTCTGCCGCCGTTGGCCGATATGATAGTTTTAGAGCCGCCTGAAAATCGAGCACACGACAGCCCATAGACAGTGGATATCGGTTGAGCAGACCGTCAAAGAAGGTGTCAGGGTCTTCCAGGCACAGCGTCAGATAACACAGTTCTTTGAGAACGAATGAGGCGTAGTCAAAGTACGGGTGACCTTGCCTGAGCAATGGATCGTCAGAGACTAAATTGCGCAAGATTTCTGCAGATGCTTCGTTGACGTGTTCAGTTAAGCCGTTCGGCCAGGTAAGTATGTTTTGCGTTCTACTGTCATAGGTTTCTATCAGTGTGTTGATCACCTCTAGTATGTGCGTCGGGTAGGTCGCCAGAGTTGGCACGCCAAGCGCCGACATGAAGGTTTTGATAAATTCGATATGTCCTACGCGCTGGGTAACATGACGATGAAACATAAGCCGGTCGCTGCCATCTAAAGAGGCACGGTACCCGGTCAGCGAAAATGTTAAAGCGCGATGATGACGCAAGCCCAGTTGAACCAGTATATCTTCTCCGGTTCTGCCCGACCCATCTTTAACCACATGCAGAAATTGAAGAGCAAAATCAACGATTGCAACGAGTCGTATAAAGGAAGTGTCATTGGTGCAAGTCTTGTGCGCTTCGAGCACTTCGAACAGTTTGCACGTCACTCTTTCTAAAAATACCGGATGGAGCATTTCGAAGCCACCGACATTGCCGCGCAGGCTTCTTAGGTTGCCCAGTTCCTCCAGTGTTGTTTCATAGTAGGCATCACGTTGTTCAGATTTTATGAAGCGGTGGGCTGATTCAGCATGCACCATCTGACTTAAGAACACATCGTCTGCAAAGTGCTGCTGATTTATATGCAGATAAGACTTTAACAGTGGGGTGGACTCAGCCGCCAGACGCGGAATGACATCGCCTCTGACGCGATCTGAAGCGCGTCGCACCAAAGCGTGAGTCTCTCGCCGCTGGCGCAGGAATTCCCGAACATCCATCATACGTACTCTAAAATAACGAAAGGCTGCGAAATCATAGTATTGATCAAAGCCAGAAAGACTCTATTGCGGGACGAGATTGTCAAATTGGTCGAGATTTCCAGTTGGGGTTTGTAAGGGTCTATCACTTAAAAGGTCTTCAAAGCGGTCGAGCCCATCCAGGGGAACGGCCGTGCCGGGTGAGACGTCCACGCCGAGCGCGGGAGCGTAACTTTCCGCGCCAAACAGAATATCCGGTAGCCAGGTTGCCAAGTCAGGCACAAGCCAGAGCAACCCAATCCCAGCGATCTGCAAGCCAACAAACGGCAGGGCCCCCTTGTAGATATCCAACGTCTTGATGGCGGCGTCCGCGACACCGCGCAGGTAAAAAAGAGCAAACCCAAAAGGCGGCGTCAAGAAACTGGTTTGCAGGTTCATGCCGATCAGCACACCCAGCCAAATCGGATCGACGCCAAGTTGAATCAAAACCGGAGCGGCAATTGGCACCGTGATGAAGATGATTTCAAACGTGTCGAGAAAAAAGCCAAGGAAGAAAATCACCAGCATCACGATGAAAACAGCCCCGGCCGCACCCCCTGGCATGGAGGCAAGAATATCAAAAACCAATTCTTCTCCGCCCAGACCCCTGAAGACCAGGCTGAAAACAGAAGCGCCCAGCAAAATCACAAACACCATGGAGCTGATCATCAACGTCGAGCGCATAACCTGGCCCAGAATTGCTCTGCTCAGTTGGCCTTTGGTTGCCGCCAGCAGCATGGCGCCAACTGCACCAACGGACGCGGATTCTGTGGGGGTCGCGATGCCAGCTAAAATGGACCCGAGCACGGCAAAAATCAGCAGCAATGGCGGCACCAAAGCGCTTAAAATTCTGCCCGGCAGGCTGGCGCGTTGTGAGGGATCAAGCTCAAGCGCTGGGCAAGACTCTGGATCTGTGATGGCTTTGTAGCCAATCCACAGCATGTAAAGAATAACCAAAACCAGGCCCGGCAACATCGCTCCGGCAAACAGTTGCCCGACAGATAAGGGGTCTGGCGAGAAGTTACCCATTTCAAGCTGGGCTTGCTGGTTGGCCCCTTGCAGGATGTCGCCCATAAAAATGAGCACGGTCGAGGGGGGTATAATTTGACCCAAGGTACCAGAGGCGCAAATCGCGCCGGTTGAGAGCTTAGGGTCATACCCGGCCCGGTTCATAATGGGCAGACTCAGGAGGCCCATGGTCACAACTGTCGCGCCAACAATGCCAGTTGAGGCGGCGAGGAGGGCCCCCACTAAGATCACAGACAGTCCGAGACCCCCGCGCATAGCGCCAAACAATTCTCCCATAGTCATTAATAACTGTTCTGCGATTTTAGATCGCTCCAGCATCACGCCCATAAAAACAAACAGGGGCACAGCAACCAGCACCTCATTGGTCATTGTGCCAAAATAGCGACTCGCTAATGCGAGTAATAAACTTGGTTCAAATAGGTCCAAGGCGATCCCAAGGCCGCCAAACGCTAAGGCGGTTCCAGCGAGCGTGAAGGCGACCGGATACCCAGCAAGCACCACTAATATGGTGGCAAGAAACATCAGGGCGGCAAGAATCTCTCCGATCATGCGCTCACCTCCGGCCCCACCCCTGGGCCATGCACGTTGCTGCGCTTAAGGTCTGGTGAATATTCTGGATAACCGTTGAGGAACAAAGCGCGGCGGGCAATAAGGGCTAGGCCCTGCAGGGTTAGAACGGCGCAAAAAACCCAGATCATGGATTTCAGAACGAAAAGGCCCGGCATCCCATTGGATTGCGATGATGGCTCTAGAATCTTCCAGGAAGACAAGACGAACTGGGAGGACGTCCAGGCCAATACAGCCATCCAAGGCAATAAAAAGAACACAGTCCCGAGGATATCAACCCAGGCTTTCGTCTCAGGCTTAAAACGGGTGTAGGCAATGTCTACGTTGACATGGCCACCGTGCAAAAATGTAAACCCGGCGCCAACCATAAAGACAGCGGCATGTTGCCAAACATAGAGTTCCTGCATCCATGGGAAACCGATAGAGAACCCATATCTCAGCACAACCACCAGAAAGCAGGTCAAAACACAGCCGAGCGTTAGCCAGGCGCACAATTTCCCGATCCAGTTGTTTAAAGCGTCGATCGCGGTGACAAAAGCAACAGCGCGTTTCATAATCTTTGATAATCCCCCGACCCATTTCTAACAGGACTATGGCTAAGGGGCCAGAAAAGCACACTTTTTTCAGTTTGGGCTGTTTTTGTGCGCTTAATTCTTGGTGCAACCTGACTCCGCTGTTTAGAATACCTCAACACAAACCGCGCACCGTTGTTTTAAGGTCCACTCTCCATGGTTCAGTCGCTCGATGAGCAGGCTATCGAAGTTGTCACGTATCCCAAGGGCACCACTCTCTTTCGACAGGGTGAGCCGGGAAATGCGGCGTTCATCGTCAACTCTGGCTCCATCGGCATTTACCGAGAGGTTGAGGATAAAAAAGTGCCGCTAGCGACCCTGAGAAAAGGCGAGTTGTTTGGCGAGATGGCGGTTATTGATGGCAGTCCGCGTATGGCCTCGGCTTTTACGTTGGAGGACTGCACTCTAACCATGATCTCGGTTGAACTCATGTCCGAGAAGATGAAGAAGACGGACCCCTTCATCAAGGCGCTCATCACAATGCTGCTCGGCAATCTGCGCAGCGTGCATGATAGCTACACCCCGAAAGCACGGAGTTTGTTGGACTCTGTCAGCGCACTCAGCCGGCAATGCGACGCTTTGACCAAGTTCCTCACGGACAGTGATGACACAGATTTAGATGTCGATGTTGCAGTGAAGGTCGGTATATTGAATGAGGTGGTCGCTGAGTTGGTGCTTATAGCGGAGCGAAATCGCGATAAAGAACGTCGTACAGACGCTCTGCCACCGGCAGCCCCGCCCGACTGATCTCCTGCTATGACAACGGATTCCATAACCCCGGACCAGTTGTCCCAGTTCAAACAGGATGGCGTCATTTGTTTACGCCAAATTATTAATCCAGACCTCATCGCAACTCTTGCTGTGGGTATAGATTCCTGCTTGGAAAAACCTGGTCCAAAAGGCCGAAATTTTAACGCCGACGGTTCGCCCGGCCGCTTCGCTGGCGATGTTTTTATGTGGACCTTCGATAGTGCGATGCGACAGTTCTTACTGAACAGCCCGTTGGCTCAAATCGCGGCTTCGTTTATGGACTCTTCAACAGCGGTTCATATGCTGGACCAAATGTTTGTTAAAGAACCCCAAACGCCATCGCGCAGCCCATGGCATCAAGATCAAACATATATGTATGCGGATGGGGATCAATTGATCTCGATTTGGGTCGCGGTTGATCCGGTTACTGTTCAGTCTGGTGCTGTGGAATGGGTTAAGGGATCGCATCACTCAGGCGTACTTTACCAGGCTACTGGGTTTGATCCGAACATCACTTATGAGTCTGATGAATACGAACAGATCCCTGACATTGATGCCAATCGGGGCGCGTACGACATCGTGGCATATGAAACACAGCCGGGTGATATCGTTGTGAATCATCTCCGTACACTGCACGCTGCTCCTGGCAATGCGACTGATACGCGCCGCCGCGCAGTGGCCTATAGGTTCACGGGTGATGATGCCCGTTACACCGTGCGCAAAAAGGGATCGCAGCCGATTATCGATCC
>CAYGSZ010000060.1:0-12970 GCA_964352705.1 uncultured Rhodobacterales bacterium | reverse complement strand
ATCGGCATACGCGACGATCCAACAATGTCGGTCATCATCACGTTGGGCTGAAACTGCGGTGCCGGGTTCTCTAGGAAGGTCTGTATGGTTGGCAACAGGCCGCCATCGCGCAGAGACTCCCAGTGCTTCAGAAAAGCGCGACAGCGTTCAGATGTGACTTTGGACATGAGGTACCAGAACAGGGAGAGAGAAAAACAGCAGCAGTTCTCGGGATCATAGCCCGTTCGAAATAGCTGGTATCGCGGGAATAAAAGAGTTTTAAATACTATCTCAGGTGGTAAGAGTTTAAAACGACGTATACTCGACGATTACTCCACGATGAGCAGAAATAATCACCACTTATTTTGTTAATATCAAGCATTTCCGCTTACGCATCGTGCCTGTGCTTTGCATGGGCTCGTTCCAAGGGGGTCTCAAAGACCGGCTCCATGGGCTCGTTCCTTCGATCATACGTGCATGGGCTCGTTTGAACGGAACCAGTCGTGCATGGGCTCGAACCGAGGTGAGCGCCCCAAAACAAAATCTCGAACCGAGGTAAGAGCCCGAAAAAGAGTCTCGAACCGAGGTGAGAGCCCCAAAAAGCAAATCTTGTCCCAACGGCAAGCCCCACAAAAGCCAGCCTCATGATCTTGACGCCCCCTGCGTTCTCCAGCCACCATTCCACAGATCATCTGGAGACACTCATGTTCCGAACGCTTCTCGCCCTGCCCCTCCTCGCAACGTTATCCCTTTATGCACATGATACAGTTCACGCACAGACAGCGCCTGGGAATGCGTTTCGTGACTGCCAAAACTGCCCGGACATGATCGTTATTCCACCCGGCAGCTACATCAAAGGCTCACCTCCCGGCGAGGCTCAAAAAGCTGGCGCGCCTGATCGCGATGCCCGCAATGAGACGCCACAAGAAAACGTATCCGTCACCGATCCCTTCGCGGTTTCAATCCATGAAATCACGCGTGCCCAGTTCGCAGACTTCGTGGCTGAGGCCGGTTACGACCCGGATTGGGAATGCCTCACCTGGGACTTCGAATATGACACGTGGGGAGCCCGAGACACCATTTGGTCCTGGGATAACCCCGGCTTCGAACAAGGCCCGGATCATCCTGTTGTGTGTGTCAGCTTTACCGATGCCACCGCTTACGTTGACTGGCTGTCGCAGCAAACCGGGCAATCCTACCGCCTGCTGACAGATATAGAATGGGAGTGGATCGCCCGCGACAACACGCAAACCATGCGCCCCTGGCCCAACGGTGAAGATCTCAGCATCGCCTGTACTTACGCCAACGTCACCGATTTAGACTCTGCTGCCACCTTGAAGATCGATGAGAGCGATCCTGAGAACTTTGTCTTTCCCTGCCGCGATGGCTTTGGCTTTACGGCCCCAGTCGGCAGCTTCCCGGCCAACGGCTACGGCGTCCACGACACCATCGGCAACGCCTGGGAATGGGTTGAGGGCTGCATGTTCACTGTTCCAGAAGATGGCGGTGACGCGGTTGAAAACTGCGACGAGCGCCTCATGCGGGGTGGGGCCTGGCAAGCCAAATCCTGGTATCTGCGACCGGCAAAACGCGACTGGGCCCCCTTCTGGCTGCGCAGTGCCAGAATCGGTCTCCGCGTTGCCAGAGACCTCTAGTTATTTTGGATTTTTACAGCACCGCCCGTTAGCGCTTTTGTTGCAACGCAATATCGTTCATTGACTTTTACGGGAAAACCACTCATACAACGTCCATCCTTCCAGTCGGCTTGTTTTTGCCAGCGTTGGTCCCACACTTGGTTGACCCGCCCTATCACCACAATCCGATAGAAGATGACGCTGTTTTTATGGCGCTCACCTTAGATGCCCGGCTTCGCCGGTGCCTTCGCATGTGCGCGCGATTCAAATCAGGTCACCTATCAATTCATGGTCTGTCCGGCGGAAGGCGGCGCGGGCCAAAACATGTAGAAAGTTATTGTTTTGACATCTCCTATTAAATCGTTTTCCGATCTTCCTTTAATTGAGCCGTTACAACGCGCCATTGCAGCTGACGGTTACACAACCCCAACCCCTATTCAGGCTCAGGCGATCCCGATGCTGCTGCAAGGCCGCGATCTGATTGGCTGCGCTCAAACCGGCACCGGCAAAACGGCGGCCTTTGCGCTTCCGCTGCTCCAGCGTTTGTATGACAACCCCTCCGCCGTTTCATCAAAATGCGCCCGCATTCTGGTGCTCAGCCCGACCCGGGAACTGGCGAACCAAATTCATGAGGCCTTTGGCGCTTATGGCCGTTTCCTGAACCTGCGCCGTACCACAATTTTTGGCGGTGTGAGTTCTCAAGGACAGATCAAAGCCATGGCGCGCGGCGTCGATGTGCTTGTCGCAACACCCGGCCGTTTGCTCGACCTGATGAACCAAGGCCGCGTGTGCCTCGATGAAGTCGAAGCCTTCGTGCTCGACGAAGCCGACCGCATGCTCGACATGGGCTTTATCCCGGACATTCGTAAAATTGCTGCCAAAGTGCCGGAAATCCGCCAAACGCTGATGTTCTCCGCAACCATGGAACCCCGCATTGCCAAGCTCGCCAAGAGCCTGCTGCGCAATCCAGAGCGTGTCGATGTGGCTCCTGAGTCCACCACCGCTGAAACCGTTGAGCAGAAGATCATGTTTGTGGATCGTCCTAATAAGGTCGGCACCCTGCTCGATCTGCTCGAAAACGGAATCTATAAAGCCATCGTCTTTACCCGCACCAAGCACGGTGCCAACCGCCTTGATAGCCAGCTTCATAAATCTGGCGTAAAGGCCATGGCCATTCACGGCAACAAATCCATGAATGCCCGCAAAAAAGCGTTAGAAGCCTTCCAGAAGGGTCATTTGCAAGTGCTGGTGGCAACAGACGTTGCAGCGCGTGGGCTCGACATTGATGACGTCACACACGTTATCAACTACGACATGCCAGATCAGCCCGATGCCTATGTCCACCGTATTGGCCGCACCGGCCGCGCGGGTGCTGATGGCATTGCCATCTCTCTCGTTGATGGCAGTGAACGGCATTTGCTGCGTGCTATTGAGCGCACCATTAATCAGAAGCTCACGAGCGAAGTTGCACCTGCACCGAAACAACGGCCCAAATCGCACACCGCAACGTCACACGACGAAGACGCGCCACGTGCACGCTCAGAAGGCGACAGATCACGTGGCCCAAGATCAGAAGGTCAGAGATCAGAAGGCCAAAGATCAGGCGGTGACAGATCAAGAGACGACAGATCAAATGGCCCGAAATCCGGTAAGCCTTTCCACGCCAAGAAGAAGCCACACCGTGGCTCTAATGGACCGAAAGATCATCGCTCAGATGAACAAAAGTCCGGCGACAGGAAACCTTTTGGTGACAGGAAACCTTTTGGCGATAAAAAAACTTACGCCGATAAAAAACCTTATGGTGACAAGAAACCTTGGCACGCAGCAGGTAAGAGCGATGGCAAAGGTGATGGGTTCAATAAAGGAAAGAGCGACGGTGCCGGAAACGATCCGCAAAAGCGTCATCGTAAGCGTCGCAGAAAGCCAACAACCCAGCCAGATCTTCGCAAAGCTGCGGCCTAAGAAAAACGTCGCGTAAGCAATCAAGCGGACCCTGAAAAGGGTCCGCTTTTGCACTTTTGAATTAGTCCTCTAAGTCGAGATCAAGGTCTAAGTCGAGATCGACTGCCCGGCCCAGGGCATAATTGAAATCTTCGGCTTCGAGTTTAATTTCATCGTCAAAGTCAAAACTATCGAGTGTGGCGTCAATGTCCACATAAGCCCGTCCCGGGCCATCTTCGCTGTTGAAACGATCCAACATGACTTCCGCTCCCAAAAGAAAAACGATACCTCACGTTTGGAAGCCTGCGCGGCGAAGGTAAACAGTCCGTTAACTCGGCCTATAATTTTATTTCAAAATTGAATTGTCGTATCTAACCTAACGGTCGAACACTTCTGGCGGCCCTTCCAGGCGGGCAACAAAATCTTTCGCTACTGCTGGATGATTCACCTTCAGCAACGACAATATTCGCGGATGAATGTCCTCCACGGCAAAGCATTTTGCGCCGCCAATGCGGGTAATCAATGTGCCTTCCCGATCCCCCATATTCATCCACGGGTGCCAACTCTGAACGATGTGAACCGAAATTGTGGCGGGTGCGCTCGCAACATCAGCATTTAAAACGTCGGAGACTTTACCGTGATAGGTAGACAGATCATTTGCTCTAAACTGTTGCTGCCCCGGACGATCAACAAGCACATGTGAGTCAGACAAGAGCCAAACATCGTCGCCAGCAACGTCTGCAGGCCCTAAAGCGCTTTTCCGATGGATTTCTGCACCGGGTAGAGCAGACTGACTAACAGCGCCTTCATCTGTGAAACGGCGGGTCAGCGGCCCCATAATCACCGGCTCTTCGTCGTAAACTTCGCCGTTGTAGGGATTACGCCAGGTCTTTAGAGGCTCATCCGTTTCAACATCAGTCTTGTAAACAACTTCCATAGACTTGGCATCAAAACTGCCGTCTTGGTTATGTTTCACAGACTTGAACAGAATAACATTCAAGGTCCACAGTGGCGTTAACTCACCGTTGATCGAGCCATACTTATTGCCGCGGATCCACCAAATCAGTGGGCGGTCGTCCATCGCATAAATGAGCTTTTTCTGCAGTAACCCAAGATGAGACCGATCCGCTGGATCTAACTTCATAGGCCGTACTTCAGAGGCACTGGACGGCCCAATAAGGGACGCAGACAGAGCAGTTGCCGCTATTCCACCAAGTAAGGTTCGTCTCTCCATCATCGGTCTCCTAACTGACTATATTTAATGCTGCTCAACTGCCCCACAAATCATACCCCTCAAGCGCTTGGCCTTTGGCCGGTGGATTAAGAATGCCTTCGTCCACCTTCTTCTTGATGACATCAATCAGCGCGTCCTGAATGCGTTGCTTTGAGTCCATGGGTTTATCGGCCCACAAATTCACCGGATAGAACGCCGCCTCATTAAACACCGGAGCATAGGCTTCAGCCCTGAGACGTGCGAGGCGGTTAACCCCAAACGGCCCTGTCGGCGTACAGCGCGCTCGGCGCAAGGCATCCATATCAATCACCGCCGAGGCATTAATACTCTCGCCAGCGACACCGCTTTCCACCATCAACTGCCCTTGGAAATCGATAATCTTTGAGTTGCCGGCATGGGTGTCATTTGGCGGTGAGCCGATAATCTTGCCCGCATTAGCAGAGACGAAATACACCATATTTTCTGCCGCCCTCACCCGCTTGGAAGACTCCCAGGCCATTTTATCAGAGCAACCATGATCGGAGGTTGGATGCAAAATAACCTCGGCCCCACGCAGCATCAAACAGCGCGCTGTTTCCGGCCACAAAATCTCGCCACAGGGCATCATTGCAATATTGCCGATCTCGGTTTTAGCGACCGGCCATAAGCCTTCGATCCCATGTTTGTCGAGGTATTCATCCAGCACATCGTGAGGCGAAGCCGCTTGAGCTGTAGAGACACGGCGATACTTCAGAACAACATCGCCAGAGGGGTCAATCAGGAAGGAGCAGTTAAAGTAACGTCCCGGCCATTCAGGCGGCGCTTCATAGGCATTGGCTCCTAGATAGATACCGAATTTCTGTGCAATCTTTTGCAGGCGCTCAACCGGAGCACAGCCTGGAATCTGGAAGCAGGCTTTTTTAATCCACTCTTCTGAAGTTTCTCCCAAGGGGAATCCCTGCAAATTGAATTCAGGAAAGACGACCAGATTTTTCATGCCACCACCGCGCCCGGCGGCCCACATGATCAGTTCTTCCCACCGATCGATGCTCTTGTTCACGATAGCCATCGCCTCTTCGCGGGTTTTAGCCGCGTTGACGATGACATTATTTGTCTGCATTGCGGTCGCTTTCCAGAGCAGAGCCATACTTTTCCTTCCTTTCGGTTTAATTTATTATTGTAACAACACTATACGCATCGAAGGAGGACTGAGCCATGACCCGTTGCCTGCCCATGCTCGCAGCCTGGACGTTTGTTATTGCTCTGATTTTTGCGCCTTTCGGGTCCGCAGCACAGGCACAGCAACGCGCAGGTGAGCCATTACAATCCACTTTAAAATCCATGACCACACCTGACTGGGGTCCCTATCCCCTGCTGATGAGTGAGTTCGGCGAACTCTGCACCATGTGCGAGGCTTATGTGCAATGCATGGCGGAGTCAGAGCCACTAGAACAGAACGCAAGCTTCTCTCTGTATTATTTCGAAACCAAAACCTTTTGGGCTCAAATCGCGACCATTTGGTATTACTTTGCTCAGTGGATTGACCCCATCACGGCTGAAGCGCGCCCAGCCACAATCTATCGCTTCGCCAAGGACAAAGCCCGGCAGGACATGTTACCGACCGAAGCATTTCTCGACAAAGAAGAGGCTATTATTAGAATTGATAATACCTTGATCGACCGCGATACCCTGCAATGGTTCTCTCAAAACGACGATCAAATCGGCCGTTGCCGCAGGCTCGGTATTCCGGAATCCATGGCCATGATTGAGCGCGAGGGGCCTTGGCAACTCAGAACAACGGCACAGGTCAACACACAATGACAGACCAATCCGCCCCTAAAAAAGCGCCATTCTCCTGGTCCTTCTCTTGGATCAAAGGACATCCGGTTAAGTTTACAGGCATCACCTTAAACATTCTGTTTCGATTTCTGTTCGGCTTGTTTTTTCTGCTGGCAGCCATCAACAAGTTCAACAAAGGCTGGCTGACCACAGACATCCTTGAGAACATATTTCTGCAGCGCCTTACAGAGTTGAACCCCAATTCCTTTGCCTACACCTATCTGACAGAGTTTGCCTTGCCGCTTTACCCGTTGGTGGCTTGGGTCGTGACTGTCGGTGAATTGGCTGTCGGGCTTGGACTTCTTTTTGGAATTGCCACGCGGCTCTCTGCTTTAGGCGGCTTCTTCATTCTGTTTAACCTTGCCATTGGCGGATATTACGACGCCTCGTTGTTGCCACTCTTTATTCTCAACATCATCTTCATCATGTACCCGTCCGGCCACTGGCTTGGTTTCGATGTTCTTCTAAAACGCCAATTCCCGAGACAGTCCTGGCTCCTCAGCTAAGGGCTTTACCAGAACGTGACAATTGAAGGACTGCAAAGTCTTGTTGGGATCGGCGGCCTCATCGGCCTGGCTTGGCTGTTCAGTGAAGACCGTAAGGCTGTCGCCTGGAAATGGGTCGCGATCGCTCTGGTGACCCAGGTCGTGCTCGCCCTCATCATTCTCAACGTCCCGCTCATATGGTCGGCGCTTGGATTTCTCAGTAAAGGTGTTGCAGCCCTAGAACAGGCGTCACGAGACGGCTCAGCTTTCGTATTTGGCTATATCGGCGGCGGCCCTTCTCCCTTCCCCGTACCCGGAGATGGCACCTCGATTGTGGTGGCCTTCCAAATCCTTCCGGTCGTGATCGTAACATCCGCCTTGGCGGCCTTACTGTGGCATTGGAAGATCCTGCCCACCCTGATTCGGTGGCTTTCGGCTTCACTGCGCAAGAGCCTAGGCATCAGCGGTGGAGCAGGCTTAGGCACCGCCGCGAACTTATTTTTTGGCGTTGTCGAAGCGCCGCTTTTTATCCGGGGCGTCTTAAAGTCATTGAGCCGCGCCGACTTGTTCATGGTCATGACAGCCGGGCTGGCGACAGTATCGGGCGTTGTGTTGGTTCTATACGCAACCATTCTGGAGCCTGTTGTGGCCGGCGCGACAAGTCACATCATCACCGCTTCTGTGATCTCACTCCCAGCCGCTCTGCTGATTGCACGTTTGATGGTCCCAGGCTTTCCATCTGCTGACACTGTAAGCGACGACATGTCTGGGCTGTCCTACGACAGCAGTCTTGATGCCGTGGTTCAAGGCACGATGGACGGACTGAAACTGTTCCTGGCCATCATCGCCATTCTCATTGTGGTGTTTGCCTTCGTTTCACTGGCCAATCAAATGCTCGGCATCTTGCCCGATGTTGCAGGCGCAACGCTGACGGTTGACCGCATCTTCGGTTGGATTTTTTCCCCCATCGTACTTCTGTTCGGCATTCCACCCAGTGAGGCACTCGTAGCTGGCCAATTAATGGGTACAAAAGCTGTGCTCAACGAATTTGTCGCTTACCAAGCCCTCGCAGGCTTAGAGCCAGGTCTCCTCTCGCAGCGCTCGACACTGATTATGACTTACGCGTTGTGCGGATTTGCCAATCTGGCCAGTGTTGGCATGCTCGTTTCCGTTATTGCGACGCTTGCACCGGATCGAAAAAGCGATGCTTTGGCTCTGGGCATGAAGGCGTGGCTTGCCGGAAATCTGGCGACAGGGATGACAGGCGCAGTCATTGGTCTAGTCGGATAATAGCACTAAAGGTCTCGCGCCACCCGAAACCCGTAGTACGGTAAACCCAGGTCCGCAGGCCCCTTGTCTCTGTTGGCGGGGCGGATCATCTTAGGTGTGCTAGACCAGGACCCGCCGCGTAAAACGCGTAAATCACAATCGCCATCCATCCTGGACGACCCATCGACAGGCGCGCCAACGTAGTCTCCCGTCCAGCAATCAGCAGCCCACTCCTGAATATTGCCAGCCATATCGAAGAGTCCAAATGGATTACCAGCAAGAGAGCCAACTTGAGCGGTCCCGATCCAACGGTCAGCACCTTGTGCATCGCCACCACAGCACTCATCAGCGCCATAATTTGCGTATTGGCGCTGTGCAGTTTCGCCCCAAGAGTAGCGTGAGGTTGTGCCTGCACGCGCTGCATACTCATATTCGGACTCACTTGGCAGACGATACTGTTGATTGCTTTTCCCAGACAGCCAGGTCACAAAACTTTGGGCTTGCTGCCAGCTTACATTCTGAACGGGATAAGCTGATCGCGTTTGAGCGGGCAAATCTTCTTCCACCAACACTTCACATGAGTCTGCAGCAACGCACTGGTCCCAGAATGCGTAAGAAACCTCATGGCGTGAGAGCGCAAATGGCTTAGCAAACACAACGGATCGGACCGGGTTTTCATCCGCGTCACCGGTGCCAACCAAATCGCCCTGCCTGAACTGACCTGCAGGAACCACAGCCATTTCAGGACAGGTCTCGCAATCCACAAAATAACGAACGGTCGTCTGTTCATCTTTCAAAACCGATGCTGAAACCAAGATAATGAAGGCGACAAAAACCGCCGCAGGGAAACACAGAACTAATCTTGACGGCATCCCGATGCACAAATCTTATGCGTTTTCAAAGTTTTTACGAATGTCATAGCGCACCAGCGCGTTATCGACAGACTTCGATGTGATGCCACGCCAAAACCCCAGCGCTTCCCATTTCTCATAGGGGCCAAAGACCTCCAGGTCATACCCTGGCGCAAGCTTCTTAAATTTTGTATCGGCATACTCGCCACCTACAACCCAGTAGACCTTGCCGTTAATCTCATCCTCGGCTTTAAGGACATAGCGAACCATCGCATTATCGATGGTCTTGCCCGTAATAGAGCGCCAGAACTCCTTGGCCTGCCGTTCAGGAAATGGGCCGTGAACCTCAGGTTCACCGCCATCCACGATCTGTTCAAAGGACGTGTCGGCGTATTCACCGCCAACAACATAAAAATTCTGGTCTGCCATTTCTGAGTCCTCACTTGTAATATTCCCTAGTCTATCATCCGGTTTAGCTTCTGTTGAGTAGGTATCGAAGTCACTAGACAGACAGCACTTACCCGGCTATCCCCAGATTATGACTGAAAAACAAAACCCTATTCACATCGTCGGTGGCGGTCTCGCAGGATCCGAAGCCGCCTGGCAGATCGCTCAGGCCGGGATTCCTGTGATTCTTCATGAGATGCGGCCCATTCGGATGACCGATGCCCATTCCTCAGACCGGCTGGCCGAATTGGTCTGCTCTAACTCATTCCGCTCAGACGATTCCGATTTCAACGCCGTTGGCCTGCTGCACCAAGAAATGCGAGAACTCGGGTCTCTGATTTTGAAGTGCGGAGATATCCATAAAGTACCTGCGGGCTCCGCGCTGGCCGTTGACCGAGATGAGTTTTCCGAAGCCGTGCACGCGGCCATCGAGTCTCATCCTTTGATCACCCTTGCCAGAGAAGAAGTTGCGGGCCTTCCTCCTGAAGACTGGGACAGTGTGATCATCGCCACAGGCCCCCTCACTTCACCAGCTCTCAGCGAAGCAATCTGTAGCCTTACCGGAGAAGACTCTCTCGCGTTCTTCGATGCCATCGCCCCCATCGTGACCAAGGACAGCATCGACTTTGACAAGGCCTGGTTTCAATCGCGCTACGATAAAGGCGAAGGCTCCGACTACATCAACTGCCCGATGGATCAAGCGCAATACAACACCTTCCTCGATGCATTGATTGAAGGCGAAAAGACCGAGTTCAAAGAGTGGGAAAAAGACACACCTTACTTTGAAGGCTGCTTGCCCATTGAAGTGATGGCAGAACGGGGCCGCGAAACGCTACGCTATGGCCCCATGAAACCGGTGGGTCTCACCAACCCACACCAACCCGATGTAAAAGCCTGGGCGGTTGTCCAACTGCGCCAGGACAACGCCCTTGGCACCCTCTATAATATGGTAGGGTTTCAAACCAAGCTAAAGTATGGCGCGCAGAAAGACGTCTTTCAGTCTATTCCCGGACTGGAAAAAGCTGAGTTTGTGCGACTTGGCGGTATTCATCGTAACACCTTTCTCAATGCCCCACGACTGCTGGATGACACTTTTAGACTGAAAGCCATGCCACGCATTCGCTTTGCCGGCCAAATCACCGGGTGCGAGGGCTATATCGAAAGTGCGGCAGTAGGGCTGCTGGTGGGGCGCTTTGCCGCCGCCGAGCGGCTGGGAAAAACATTCAGTCCCCCGCCACTAACAACGGCAATAGGGGCGCTGAAAAGCCATATCACTGGCGGCGCGATGGAAGACACCTATCAGCCCATGAACATCAATTTCGGTTTGTTCCCCGATCTGGAAGGGCCGGAAGGGTTGAAGGAAAACGGTCGTAGACTTAAAGGACGGGATCGCAAGGGGGCTTATGCCGCCCGTGGAAAACGAGATCTGCGATCCTGGTTGAACACGCCAGCAGAAGCTGCTGAATAAAACTCGGCGAATAAGACTCAGTAGGTTTTCCGCAACGCATTCCACCACAAACGGGCGACAGGCGGTCGTTGCAAGGCCACCCGTGGATCGGCGATTTTATAATCGGCAGTTTGCAACGTTTTTAGGTAGGCAGCCGCAATTGTCGCGGGGAGCAGAATCGGCAAGCCCCGCAAATCAATCGTCCGCCTTTTCTCGCGCGCAGCCTCAACATGCTTTTGGGCCAGCTTACAAACATCCCGCACGATCTCTTGAGCCGGACCGGATGTCTTCGGGTCTTGCAGGTCTTGGAGTGCCAAATTATGTGCCATCAGAGAATCATGAGGCAGCAGTGTACGTCCAGCCGCAGCATAAAAATGCACGGCACGGGCCACACCGGTCAGAGCCCAAGCAATGCCGACATCCTCAGCCGCGCTATGGGTTGCCTCATCTCTGACCCCCAAGGCCTCAAGCGCAAGATGTGACACGGCCGCAGATGTTCCTCGGCAATACTCCACTAAGTCATCCACGGTGCCCGGCGGATCGTCCGCCATATCCTGCTCACGCGCTGCTAGTAAATCATAAAAATAAGAGCTGGAGAGCTTCATTCCTTCAACCAAATCCCCTAACGGCTCGGCAACCGGGTGCCCTTTTGGCGAGCCTTTTCCCTCTGAAATGGCTGTAATCGTATCCCGCCACCACTGCAATCGCATCTGCCCAATCATGGGCTCAGTCACGGTTTCGCGAATGCGCGCAATCTCCACGTTGAACGCATAAAGCGTCATGAGGCGCTCACGCACGCCGACCGGTGCAAACAAGGCCGTCAGAAATCTATCGCGGTTATGGCGTTCTACGAGTCCCGCACAGTAAGAAAGTGTCTTTGTTGTTGGCATCGATCCCTGTTCCCTGCTCACATCCTCGCCTACACTACAGGCTCACCTTCGTCTACAACGCATCCATGACCCAAACAAAAACACGACAGACAGAGAATTTCCCGGTCGGCAGCCTGCTCATCCCAAAGGACCTGAGAGCAGACGTGCATGCCTATTATCGGTTTGCGAGGCGGGCCGATGATATTGCTGACGCTCCGGACCTTGAGGCCACAGAGAAAGTGACCCGCTTGACGGCTATGGAACAGGTATTTCAAACCGAAGCCACTATAGCAAAGCTTCCCACCGCCGATCAGCAAGAAGATATCAACAGCACGCTCAACCTGAAACACCACTTAGAAAACCGTGGCCTGGACTTCAGCCTCGCAAGCGATCTGCTAGAGGCCTTTAAAAACGACGCGCATCATAAACCCTGCCGCACGTGGGCCGACCTGCTAAACTACTGCCGGTTTTCCGCCTGTCCGGTGGGTCGTTTTCTCATCGCGCTACACAATGAAAATATCGACACTGCCAGCAGTGATGCCCTTTGCAGTGCGTTACAAATCACCAATCATATCCAGGATGCACAGCAAGATTGGGTCCGCCTTAGACGTCTTTACATTCCGAGCGATTGGATGACGACGGACGGCACCTCAACAGATGACCTTGAGAAACCGTCCATAACTGTCGGTCTCCGTGCCACACTAGACCGCATGCTTGATCAAACGGACATACTGCTCGACCGCGCAACGGCATTGCCTTTATCTCTTCACCATCGCGGATTAGCGGCCGAAGCGGCGATCTGTGTCAAAATTGCGCGCCAGTTGTCATTCCGTCTTCGACACAACGATCCGATCCGCGCCAAAGTCTTTTTATCCAAAGGAGATTGGATATTAGCGGGTGGTTTTGGCTTAAAAAGGCTTCTGCGGCTGTGAACATAGAAATGGCCCATGCAGAAATTGCCAAACGCGTCCGCGCGGCCAGAAGTTCGTTCTATTG